>JBDTMB010000190.1:0-10499 GCA_039934485.1 Vicinamibacterales bacterium | reverse complement strand
CCAGGCCCACCAGCGCGCGCGTGGCGGCCGCCACCTCGGTCACATCGTTCGGAGCGACAACCGTCAGGTTTGGCAGTGCGCGGGCAACGGCAAGGTCTTCAGTGGCGTGGTGCGACACCCCAAGAGAACCGTACGAAAGCCCTCCGCCGATGGCAATCACCTTCACGTTGGCGTTGTGATAGCACACATCATTTCTGAGCTGTTCCAGGCACCGGAGGATCGGGAAATTGGCAATCGAGTAGGTAAACACGGTCTTGCCGCTGAGCGCGAGGCCGGCCGCCAGGCTGGTCATGTTCTGCTCGGCCACGCCGGCATTGACGAACTGGCGCGGCAGCTCGTTCATGAATCGGGTCACCACCCCGAATCCCAAATCTCCGACGACAAGCATGATTCGGGAGTCCGCGGAGGCCAGCTCGAAGAGCTCATTGATGAAAGCCGTTCTCATGAACGGCGCTCGAGCTCTCGGAGGGCGGCAGCGTACTCCTCGCCCTGTGGCGACCGGTAGTGCCACAGCAGCTGTCCTTCCATGAAGCTCACGCCCTTTCCCTTCACGGTGTGCGCAATCACGCAGTGCGGCTGCCGGCCATCCTGGTCGCCGAGCGTGCTGGTGATGGCGTCGATGTCATGGCCGTCAACCTCGCTCACCCGCCAGCCGAACGAACGCCATTTGTCCGCGAAGGGCTCCAGGTTCAGCACGTCTTCCGTGCTGCCCAGGCTCTGGATCTTGTTGTAGTCCACAATAGCAACCAGGCGCGACAGTCGATGATGGGCGGCAAAGAGAACGGCTTCCCAGGTCGAGCCCTCGTCGCACTCGCCGTCGCTCATCAACACAAACACACGATGGGCCCGGTTGTCTCGCTGGCCAGCCAGGGCCATGCCCACACCGATTGCCAGGCCGTGTCCCAGCGATCCCGTTGACACCTCGATGCCGGGCACGCCGGCGCGCGTCACGTGGCCTGCGAGCGGTGAGCCGTTCAGGTAGAACGTGTCGAGCCATGCCTCGGGAAAGAACCGGCGCTCGGCGAGGACCGCATAGAGGGCGGCACATGCGTGTCCCTTGCTCAGGATGAAGCGGTCCCTGTCGTCCCAGTCGGGGCGGGCGGGATCGACACGCAACACCCTTCCATAGAGCACGGCCAGCAATTCCGCCATCGAAAAGTTCGAGCCGATATGCGAGCTGCCAGCCCGCTGGATCATGGATAGCACCTTGAGCCGGATTCGTGTGGCAAGGGCGGGCAGATCTTGCGTCTGGTCAGCTGGTTCCGTGGGCGTCACGTGGTCTCCGATTGCTGCTCGCCACAGCCGACGGGCTGTTGGGCCAGGCGTTGGTACTCGGGGCGGTCCATTGCCCATGCGCATGCGGCCACGTTGTCCTCGACCTGTGCGGCGTTCTTGGCACCCACGATCGCGCAGGCGATGCCAGGCGTCTCCAGCACCCATCGAATGGCGATTTGAGCGGGTGTCCGGCCGCCCGTTTCGGCCGAATGCCGAACGGCGACAACGTGTTCGAGCGCACGGTGGAGGCCTGCTCCGTGGAAGTGTGGAAGGCGCCCACGGCGATCGTTCTTTCCAAAGCGCGAAGCGGCGCCATACTTCCCGGTTAGGAGTCCTTGCGCGAGAGCCCCAAAAGCCACCACGCCCAGACCCAGTCGGCGGCAGGTCGGCAACAGTTCGGTGTCAGCCGTGCGGCGTAAGAGGCTGTACTCCATTTGGACGGCCGCCAGTGGGATGCAGGCGTGGGCGGCCTCTATTTGCGACGCCGAGAAGTTGGACACGCCCACGTGTCGAATCTTGCCCTGGGTTCGCGCACGATCGAGAGCGGCCATCGTATCGTCAATTGGCGTCGCCGGATCCGGCCAGTGGACGTAGTACAAGGGCAGACAGTCCAACCGCAGACGTGTCAACGAAGATTCGATGGCTTCGACGAGGTACTGCGGGCTTGCGTCCCGACTGGTCGAAGCGCGGGTGCCAGGCGACGGGCTCGACCACCGGACGCCCCCTTTTGAGGCAATCACCACATCGTGACGCCTGGATCCCAACGCTTTCGACAGCAGTGTTTCCGATCGGCCGAGGCCGTATACGTCGGCGGTGTCGAAGAAGGTAATGCCTCGGTCCAAGGCTCGTACGACGGCGTCCATCGCGGCGGCTTCATCGACGGCGCCCCAGTCTGTACCTCCGAGAGGTTCGCAGCCCAAGGCCATCCGAGAGACGCGGAGATCGGTATCCGAGAGGAGGACGTGGTCCACGGTCAATCCCCGACGATCTTGAGCAGAGTGCGCCCCAGGATGCGGAGGTCCTCGGCGAAGGTGCGCTCGCGAACATACTTCAGTCGCAGGGCGTTCTTCACTGGCCGGACACGTGTTTCATACACCGTGTCAGGATCCTCGTTGCCGAGCACTTCTCCGAGACGGCTAAACTCGATCGACGCGTAGTCGGTGATGCCGGGGCGGACCGACAGAATGAGCTGCTCCTCCTGGGTGTACTCGCGGGTGTACTGAGGCAATTCTGGTCGGGGCCCAACGAGGCTCATGTCGCCCAAAACGACATTGACCAGTTGCGGCAGTTCGTCGAGTTTGAGGCGCCGGAGCACCCGGCCAACCCTCGTAATCCGCACATCATCTTTGGCGGTTGATCCGCCGCCGACAAGTTCTGCATCAGGTCTCATCGTGCGGAACTTCAGAATACGGAAGGGTCGTCCCTGTAGGCCAGTTCTCACGCCGCGGTACAACACGGGACCCGGCGAGCCTACTTTCACAAGAATCGCAATCACGACAAGAACGGGAGACAGGGCGATCACTCCTGCCACCGATACCGCGATGTCAAATGCCCGCTTGGCCACCAGGAGCTCTCTACGCGTGAGCAGCATGCGCCAGTTCTGCGCCGGGCTTGGTGAAGTGGCAGCCGCCACGGCCGTCAGGAATCAGCGTCACCACGAGGCGGCGGTTCGCGATGAACTCGTCCACCGCCTTTTGGGCACCGTAGCACGACGTGTAATCGTCGATAATCACCACGCCGTTCGGCACGACGCTGTCATAGAGGATATCGAGACACGATTTCACGGACTCGTACCAGTCGCCGTCGATGCGGAGCAGGGCGATCGGTCCCACGCTCTCTCGGTTTGCGACCAGCGTGTCCTGAAACCAGCCTTTCACCAGGCGGATGCGGTCGCGCGGCAGGCCGAGCTCTGCGAAAAGGAGTTCTGACACCTGTTCCACGGTACCGAGGCAGGAGCCTCGCGGAAGTGGCCTGATGTGGGTGCCTGTGGCACCGTCGACGAAGTCGTCCGCAGTGGGATCGGGCAGCCCCTCGAACGAATCGAAGAGCCACAAGACTCGAGGATGTGCCGCAATCTGCTCAACGAGTGCCATCAGCGCGGCGCTCCCTCCCTGCGCCACTCCGCACTCGACCAGGCTGCCCTGTATTCCCCGCTCCAGCGTGTCCGAGGTCGTGTCGTAAGTGACCTGCAAGCCCCGCCATCCCACGAGCGAATAGGGCATCACCTTGAAGATGGCTTCAGTCCGACGACGCGCGGCGGAGTCACCCGTCACCACGGCCCTGAGCCAGAATCGTCCATATGCCAATCGTCGCGAACGACGCAGGCCTGCGAATGCCGCGTCGTATAGGTGACCATACGCCCTCGACGGTAGGTGTCTGTGCAGGAAGGACATCACCGACCGCTTGAAGCGGTGTGTGAACGATCCTCCGTATTGTTCAGCGGCGGTGGTCATATCGTGGGAGCCCCGAGGGAATCGTGCCGCTGCGCCACGAGGTCCCGGACATAGCTGGCGAATTGCGTGTACACCAGGTCCTCGCGGAAACGCAGGTTGAACAATGCGGTCGCCCGTGCCGACATGGCAGCGGTCTGTTCAGGGTCGTCGCACATCTGGTTGATTGCGTGTGCGAGACTCTCGGGATTCGTGGGTGAGAACGTCTTTCCCACGCCCTCGTGGAGAATCAACTCGTTCAGTTCGCCGGCGGCCGAAGAAACGACAGGCAACCCGGCGGCGATGTACTCGAAGAACTTGTTGGGCACCGCGTCCGCAATCCCTTCCCATGGGAGCAACCCAGCGCAGGCCCGGCCGAGGATCGTCTGGATGGCTGATTGTTCGAGCCATCCGGGCGCGGTGACGTTGGGGAGCGTGGCCGCGGCCGCATTGATCCTCTCGAGGCGGGGTCCCGTTCCGATGATCACGAAGTGCGGGTCCAGCGCGCCCTGGGCAGCGAGCAGTCGTGCGGCCTCCACGACGACGTCCAGGTTATAGGTCACTCCGAGCATTCCGACATAGACGAAGAGCTTGCGAGACGCCAGTCGCGAAAGCCATTCCGGGAGGCCGGGATCGGACTGCGCCGGCCTCGAGGTCCTGGCGGGGAACCCAATCGGAAAGACGCGGTCGTCCGATGCTTGTTCCCTTGGAATTTTCGCGAGCGCCCAGCGGAGCACGCCATGCGACATCGACGACAGGGCCGTCGCGTTGGTGAACGCGTAGCGCGTGTTCCGGAAGTCGCGGTCCAACGCAATCCGAGCCAGTGGTTTCAGGAGAGAGGGAAAGATATCGACCATCGTGTCGGGCCACAGGTCACGGACATCTACGACGACGGGTACCTTGTGGGCCAGGCCGTACTCAACAGCCCAGGCCGCCACGTCGATGAGGGGAAACGCACAGACGATCACATCTGGCGCGGGAAGCCGTCGGCTGTACTCACGGACTCGGCGGGCAAAGCGCTGGTGAAACCGATACCGCCGGAACGACAGGTTTCGTGTGAACTGGCCGGCGTGCAACAGGTGCAGGGAGTACCCGGGATCGGGTGAAAGCACGACATCGGACGACGAATATAGCCGCTTGCCCACGTGAGCGAATGTGCTCGATACCCAATGCACATCGGCGCCCTGTGCCGCAAGCGCCGACGCCAGCATCGCCATTCGCATGCGTCGCGGTTCCGGCCCGACCGGTGGCGGCTCGCCATCCTTGAATAGCCACACGGTCATCACGCACCCTAGCTGGCGCGGAAGAATGCGCGGATGCTGGTGACGACGTGATCCTGCTGCTGGTCGGTCATCTCCGGGAAGATCGGCAGGGAGAGGATCTCGTGCTGGTTGCGATACGCATTCGGGAAATCCGACGGCGAGTGCCCCAGGCGCGAGTACGCCTTGTAGAACGGCAGCGCCCGAGGATAGTTCAGGAGCGTCTCGACACCCGCCTGCTGAAGGTGCTGGCGCAGCTCGTCCCGGCGCCCTGTGCGAATGACGTACAAGTGGTAGACATGTGTTCGCCCCGCCGCCACTCGTGGCGTGGTGATGTCGCCCACTTGCGACAGGGCGTCGTCGTATCGCGCCGCTATGCACCTGCGTGCGACGGTCCACTCCGCCAGGTGCGGCAGCTTGAGGCGGAGCACCATGCCCTGCAAGCCATCCATCCGGCTGTTGATCCCCTCGATCTGGTGATCGCCCTTGCCACCGTGCCTCGCGAACAACGTGGCCCATTCGGCGAGTTCGGGCCGGTTGGTCACCAGGGCGCCGGCGTCGCCGAGAGCGCCAAGGTTCTTCCCTGGATAGAACGAGAACGTACCGATGTCGCCCATTGTGCCCACGATAGCGCCGTCATACGTCGCCATGTGCGCCTGGGCGCAGTCCTCGACGATCCAAAGGCCGTGGTCCTTGGCCAGGTCCTGCAGCGCCCTCATGGCCGCCGGTTGGCCATAGAGGTGGACCGGGATGATGCCCCGGGTCCGCGGCGTGATCTTCGCGGCCACATCCGCTGGGTCAATGGTGAACGTGTCTGGGTCCGTGTCACAAAACACAACGGTCGCGCCGGTCTGGCTGATCGCCTCGGACGTTGCAATCCAAGAGTGCGCCGTCGTAATCACTTCGTCACCTGGCCCCGCGCCGAGGGCCCGCAGGGCGATATAGATCGCGTCCGTCCCGTTGCCACAGGACACACAGTGCTTCACGCCAACGTGCGCAGCGTACTCGTGCTCGAACCCATCGACATCAGGCCCGCGAACGAAGGACGACTGACTCAGGAGGCGCGCGAATGCTTCGTCCAGTGCCGGCTGGAGACGTTGGTGATGCAGCTTTAGATCATTGAAGGGAACAAAGGCCATTCAGGATTTGCCAGTCGGCGTGCGGCGCATGAACCTGGCCGGGTTTCCGGCGTAGATGCCGGGCGCGGTGACGGACCGTGTGACCACGGCGCCGGCGCCGATCACGACGTCATCGCAGATCTCCACGGGCAGTATCGTGGCGTTCGAACCAATCGACACGCGATTTCCGATGCGTGTCGGCCGCCACAACCGCGTGTCGCCACGCGCCGGACCACCCGACTTGAACGCGTCGTTGATGAACACGACGCCGTGTCCGATGAAGCAGTCATCGCCAATCGTGACGAGGTCGCAGACGAACGCGTGCGATTGGATCCGGCACCGGCGTCCGATGACCGCCCCCCGTTGAACCTCGACGAAGGGCCCGATGAAGGTGTCGTCACCGATCCGGCAGCCGTAAATGTTGGCCGGCTGAACGACAATGACGTTCTCGCCGAACTCGACGTCGACAATGCCCACGCTCCGTATCGTCGGGGCGCTCACTAGCCACGCCCCAGTCGGCATCGCTTAGCGTTGAGCCGCAGCCCGACTTCACGGCCGGTCTCGATCGATTCGTAGATGGCGATGATCAACTCCAGGCTGCGCCGGCCCTCGAGGCCGTCCACGAGTTGCTGGCGTCCGTTGGCGACGCATGCGACGACGTGGTCGTAGTAGGACGCATGGCCGAAACCGTGCGGGTGATCGGGATTCCTGCCCGCTCGCTCGAATACCGACGCGTCCCCGTCCACCGGTTCGGCGAAGTTCCAGGTCTTCAGTTCGTTGGCGGCAAAGCCCCCGACCTCAACCGAACCCCGTTCTCCGAGGATGGAGATGCTGCCCTCCAGGTCCTTCGGACGTGTCGCCGTCGTGGCCTCGACGACCCCCAAGGCGCCGTTGCGGAATCGGAGGATCGCCACGGCCGTGTCCTCCGCTTCGATGCGGGCCAGGGCGTGTGTAGACATCGCGCTCACGCTGTCCACGTCTCCCATCATCCATTCCAGAAGGTCGATGTGGTGGCTGGCCTGGTTGGCAAGCACACCGCCATCGTGGACCCACGTGCCTCGCCAGGCGGCTGCGTCGTAGTACGACTGCGGCCGGCACCACCGGACGCGGACCGTGCCTAACACGAGCTTTCCGAAACGGCCGGCCTCGAGGGCATCGCGCAACGCGACGATCGGCCTGTTAAATCGGTTCTGTTTGACGACGAAGAGCCTGGCCCCGTGTTGGTCGCACGCCTTGATCATCCGGTCCGCATCGTCCAGCGAAAGCGCCATCGGCTTCTCGACGACAATAGGCTTGCCAAACGGCGCGAGGGCAGTGACGTTGGCCGCGTGCTGGCCGCTCGGTGTGAGGACGCTTGCGGCATCGACGACGCCGCTCGCCATCATGGTCTCGAGATCGGAAAACGGGCGCACGTGGTACTTCGCGGCGAAGGTCTCGGCCCGGGTTGCGTCCAGGTCGCAGACAGCCGCCAGGCTCGCCCCTGAGATCGTGCCGCTCGACAACAGGTCCGCGTGTCGGCGGGCGATCGCCCCGCACCCCACTAGGCCAAACCGCAACACAGGAGTCTCCTTATGGCTGCACCGAGGCCCGGGCGGTCCGCGCGACGCTCGTTGGGCGGACCACCCGCTTGATCAGCTTGAATGCCCATGAGTCAACTTCGGCAAACAGCCACCCGTTGGAGGGGTAGTCGCGATAGGTCTTCACCGGGCTCCGTATGATGTCGTCGAACTCCGCCGCGCTGAGCCTCATCTTCTTGAGGAAAAAGGCCAGGTCCTCTTTCAACCGCTCCGGCGACTCGACCTCGCACTTGAGTTGATCGACCGCATCGCTACGAGTCACTTGCCCCGACAGGATCAGCGTCGAGAGATGGGGGCGGCGCTTGTCCATGCCGAACTTCAGAGGCAGGATGTAGTCCTGAAAGAACTTGGTGAAGATCGACTCTCCGTGCTTGCTGCCATAGTCAATCCAGCCCAACTCTTTGATGATTAGCTCCTTCGCTTGCGCCTTGTGATACTGCACGTAGTTCAGGATAGGCAGATACCTGATACGACGGCCGAAGACGTAGTAGGCATACTTCATGAGCGACGCTCGGGGGTAGGTCTTAAGACGCACTGTGCCGAATTGCTTGTGGATGCCCACGATGTGACGAAGATCACGTGAATCGTACATCCAGCTCCGAGGCATCACGGCCTCGGTCACGATGTTGCCACCGCTGATGATGTACTGAACATTCATCTTGGTCGCCATCTCGAACAGGATGGCTATGATGGCGTGATCGGTCACGACCTCGATGTTGGCGACCGACGCCCGGATGAGAGACAACTGCAGGTCGCGGAACTCTTCCCAGTCGATGACGTGCGTGTAGAGGTCGATGCCGAGCTTCTTCACGCAGTGCTCGATATTGTTGACCGCGAGCTCCGCGTTCCAGCCGTTGTCTAGGTGAATGGCCAGGGGACGAAGGCCGAGTTGCCTGACAAGATACGCGACCATGGTGCTGTCAACACCGCCGCTGACGCCGATGATGCAGTCGTAATCCTTGCCGCGGCCCCGCTGCTTGATTTCGCCGGCGATCCTGTCAAGGGCAAGCTTGGCCTGATCCGGGGGCAGGATCTCCATGGCCGCGCGCTTCGCGTAAGCGTGACAATGGTTGCACACGCCCTGGGCGTCGAACGTTATGGCGGGATCGGACGTGTCCATCACGCATCGCGTGCACACCTGGTAGAGGCGCTGGGCCTGGCCGCTCATGATTCGAAGAGGTCAGTCAACGCGCCGTAATCGGGATACGTAATGAGCACCGCACGATGGCGCCCGTGAAAGACAAAGAAACTGCCGGCGGCGACGGCCGAGGCGCCGTGTGTCACGGCTTCCTTGAAATGCTCCAGAATTCCGGCGCCGCCTGACGCCACGACCGGAATCGACACCGCTCCGGCCACGCGCTCGATCAGCGCCAGGTCGTAGCCTGATTGCGTCCCGTCTCGATCGATTGCCGTCAGGAATATCTCGCCGGCTCCCAGTTGCTCAACCTCGCGGGCGTAGTCGATCGGGTCGCGCTTGATGTCGAGCCGTCCGCTTCGCGTGCAGACGCTGTACTTCCCCAAGAAGGAGCGTCGAACGTCCATTGAGACGACGACGCTCGAACTTCCCGCGAGGGAGACCGCGTCACGAATCAGGGTTGGATTTGACACAGCGGCGGTGTTCAACACGACTTTTTCGACGCCGAGGAAGAACAGCCGCCGGATGTGTTCCACTGTCGTCACGCCGCCGCCGTACGCGAACGGCATGAACGCTTCGCTCGCGATATCTGCGAGAAGATCGAAGTTGGGTCCCGACCCGGCGGCGGTGGCGCCGATGTCCAGGAACACCATCTCGTCCACTTCCTTGTCGTTGAAGATGCGGACGGCGTTGATGGGGTCGCCGACGTACTTCGGGTCTTGGAACTTGACCGTCTTGACGAGGCCGCCATTGCTCAGCAGCAGGCACGGGATGACGCGCGTTCGCAGCAATTCAAAGACTCGCGAAGTTCCGCAGGAGCGCCATACCGTATTTGTGGCTCTTCTCGGGATGAAACTGCGCGCCCCAAACGTTGTCACGCTGCACCATCGCCGTAAACTCGACGCCGTATTGCGCCGTCGCCAGGACGTCCGCGGCTTCGTGACACGCCAGGTGATAGGAGTGCACAAAATAGAAACGGGCGTCCCGGCCGAGCCCATTCAACAAGAGGCTTTCACGGCGTGGCGAGAGCACGTTCCACCCCATATGAGGGACCCTCAGTTGCGGGTCGGCCGACACGGGAAATCGGAGGCAGCGGCCCTTGACCAAACCCAAGCCCGACAAGACGCCTTCTTCGCTTCCCTCGGACAGCAACTGCATTCCGAGGCAGATCCCGAGCACCGGCGTGTTCTGACGGGCTCTCGCGCGTATGGGGTCTGCCAGACCGCGATCCGTCAGGGCGTTCATGCCGTTGTCAAACGCCCCGATGCCGGGGAGAATCAGTTTCTCGGCGCGCTCGATCCCAGAGGGGGCTGAAACAGCCTCAGCCGGCGCACCAACCTTCCTGAGCATGTTGAGGATCGACCCCACGTTGCAGACGCCGTACGAGACCACTGCGATCATGGCGTCAGGCGGACCGCGCCACGGTCAAGCAACGCCATGGCTCACGAACCGCCGCAGGTACATCTCGAAGGCGAATGCGCGAAAGAAGTGACGCCCGTTCAGCAGACCGCCGCCCCTTACAAACCTGGAATACAGATTCCGGAGCTTCGCCGCGTCCACAAGGCCCAACTCCTCGGCCATCATCGGCGAGTCGAAGACTTCCTGGACGGCGGGCTTGAACTCGTGCCTCATCCAGTTGTCTTCAGGCACCGTGAAGCCTTTCTTGTCGCGGCGGTACTGTATCCCTGGAGGCACCAATCCGGAGA
>JBDTMB010000189.1:0-10510 GCA_039934485.1 Vicinamibacterales bacterium | reverse complement strand
GTGAGCCCCCCGCGCCCATCGCCACGTCGATCGCGGCGTCGAGATACGCGGGGCCCGACCAGAAGGCCGTGGCCTCGGTGGAGTTCGGCACCAATTTCAGCAGGCCCGGCGTCACCGCCGAGGCCGCCTCGAACAGCACCACGTCGGTCGAATCCCAGAAGAGTTCAAGCGATCCCGAGATGTCCGGGAGGCCCACGACTTTCTTCTTGTTCAACGCGCCAAAGCAGGTGGTGTCGTATTTGTCGGTCTTAAAGCTGGCCGACCACTTCTTCGCGTTCGCCACCGCGACGGGAAGCGTGGCGGCCGGGTCGTAAAGGACTTGTCCGTGATCGCCTGAGAGAATCGCCATTGTCTGCCTACCTTTGTGTGCGTCTCAGGCCGGAGTGGCCATCGCGCGGTACCTTCCGCCTCTTCTCTGCCATCTGATGCTGCTGTCAAGATCATCGACTTCCGTGATCCGCGTCCGCGACTCGCGCCGCGTCGTCACCGCGGCGTAGCCCGTCGCCGTCAGACTGCCGTTCTTCAGCAGCGCGTCGATCCGGGCGGCCGCGGCCTTGATGTTCTTCACCGCCACCGTTGAGAGCTCGCGGGCCTCGACGAGATAGAGCGCCTCTTCCGCGGCGCGGCGCTCGAACACGTCGACATCGGCCTCGTCCACCAGCGACACGATCACAAACTGCGTCACGCCGGCCGGGGCCTCGTCGACGTAGATGCCGCCCGGCATCAGCGTCGCGACGCCGCCCGCGCCGGTATCCGCCTGCAGGGCCGTCACAATCGCGTTGTCCACGTCGGAGCTGTCGGCCATTTGGCCTACGGCTCCCCCGTCACGGTCAACCCGTGCTGGATCAGCATCGTGGTGAGTTGCTGGTACATGCGAGCGCGGGCGCGGATCATGGACTTCACGAACACATGCGTCGGGGGTTCGGCGCCGTCCCGCCCCCACATCGCGCCGGTCTTGTGCGGCGTCCCGCTCTTCTCGATGAATTGACGGGTCTGCGATCCATTGTCATAGAGCCACGCGTGCCGGGCGGTGTTCTTGACGACGAAGCGCACGCCAAACGCGGACGTCACCACCGCCGACATCGTCAAATGCTGGCGGAGATTGCCGCTGCGACTGGGATAGGCCGCGTAGACATCCGCCAAAGCCCCATTCGCGGCGCCCTCGACGAGGTGTGTCGCCTCGGCGGTCAAATCCGCCGGGAGCTTTCTCAGCTCGGCCCGTAATTCCTCCAACCCGGTCCACGTCACGGACGCGCTCAAGCGACGACCTCGACGCAGACAAGCACCATATCGACCGATCGCTCCTCGGGATTCGAGACGCCCGTCACTGAAAAACTCTGGCCGTTGAAGAGCACGCGCGACTTCGTCGAGACCTGCGGGTGAAACGGCCCGGTGATCACGTGCGTCGCCATCGACACCACCGTGCCCGCGGCCAGGTGCTCGAGGTCGGACGCGGTCGCCGGTTTGATCTCGACCGACAGCGACGGCGGCGCCAGGTCGAACCAGGTCTGCGTATAGCCGCCATCGCCATCCGCGATCACGGGGCCTGGATTTTGAAACGTCACCCGATGCGGGCGCGCGGCGACGGACGTGCGCGGCGCGATCATATGACGCTCACCGGCACGTACGACGCAATGGCGTCGTCGTACCCCATCGGCACCAAGGCGGCCGAACCGGTGCTCGCGAGATCTCGCCCGAGCGTCGCGTAGTGGGCCGTCAGGAGCCCGACCGCGTGCACGAGCTTCGGATCCCGCGCCTGCAGCTCGGCGACCGACGCGCGCCCCGCCACGAGGCGAATCACCCACGGCTGAAACGGCCGTACGTCGGTCAGCCAGGCGCCGCCCAGCGCCAGCCCGATGCGGCCGCTGGCGGCGTCGACGACGTACTGCGCCGGATCGAGGACCTGCGGGACGCCGGCGGTGTCAATCGCAGTGATCGACAGCACGGTCTGCAGCGGCTGACAGAGCGCCGGCACGCTGATGGCCGCGCCCGGCGACACCGCGTCGAGATAGACGTCGCGCGTCTGCGTCAGCAGCGCCAGGCCGGTGTCGGTCTCGACCTGGCTGCGCGCGGCCGCGATGAAGCCGAGCATCAACGCGTCGCGCGGATCCCCGCCGACCCAGTCGAGGCCGGCGCGGAGCTTGCCTTCCACGAGCGTGAGGGGTTCTACCGCGATCGTGCGCACCACCGTCCCGCCGGCGCCGGCAATCGTCACGGCGAGCGGAATGGAGAACTGCACCGCGTCGATCACCGTCACAATCCGGGCCCCATCGATCGGCGGCGTCGATCCGAGGTGGCCGGCAATCGCGACCGTATCGCCCGTGACGAAGTGGTGTGGCGCCAGCGTCGTGAGGACGGTGGCCGCGGCGATCGACGAGGTGCCGAGCGCGATCACCGGCGTCACGAGCACGGAGACCGCGTGCGGCGGTCGAATCTCGCGCTGGCGCGGGTAGATCACGCCCATCAGCCGATGCCCTTCGTCGTCTTTCCGCGATACGTCTTCGTTGAGAACGACTGTCCGTCCTGCCCCGCGCCAAGCGGCGCGGAGTCGGCATTGGCGCCCGCGGGCTGGGGCAGCCCGTTCCCAGTCGCCAACCCAGACTCGCGCGCCGATGCCACGGGCGCCGTACACGCGCCATGGGCCACGCCGCAAATCGGACAGGGCCCAGGGTCGATCCGCCCAAACTTCATGTTGCGCCTGACTCCCCTCTTACTTCGTTCTCACGAGCATCGTCGTCACCTTGACGCGCTGCACCGACAGGTAGACATCGGCCTCCCAGACGCACTGGGTACGGCCGTCGAAGATGAGGCCGCGCTTGAAAAACACCGCGTGCGCGTCGCCGTTCTTCCACTCGACGCCGAGGATCCCGCTACCCTCCTCGACGTCGTTGACATCACACGTCTTCTTCACCACGAGTGCGCAGCCGCGGACGGCGGCCGCGCGCTGCAGCTGCCCCCAGCTCGCCCCGGCCGTCAGCACCTTCGGGGCGACCGCCGCGATCGCGACCAGGGACTCCGAGTACGTCAGGCCCAGGCACATGGCGAACGCCGCGATCGTGCAGTCGCTGAGGTGCGTCTCGCGCTGACCCACGAACCGTACGATCGGCGCGTCGTCCAACAATCCCGCCTTCGAGCTACCGTGCCCGCTTGGTCGCCCGCTTGCCCTTCGTCGTCGTCGGCACGCGCACCCCCTTCGCGGGCGCGACGGTCGGCGCCTTCTCAGACCGCGGCGCGGCCGCGACCGGCGGTGCCGTCGGCTTCGTCGGCTCGACGGCGACCGGCGCCGCCGCGTCCCGCGACGGGAACTGCACGACCTCGACGGGCAGTCCGTCCTGGTCGCTGTGAATGACGACGCGCCCTTCCGTGTGCGTGGTGACGATGCCCACTAGCTGATCACCACGCCGTACGGCGCGCCAACCGGCACCCAAAACAGGCCGTCGGCGAGCAACTCGATGTTGTCGCCGACCTTCGCGAACGTCAGCACGTCGTCGCCGGCGTTCCCGCCGAGGCCGCCCGCGACGGTCACGACATGCGCGAAGGCGGTCCGGGACACGATCAGGATCCGCATCCCTTCTTTGTCGGCCGTCGGGGCCGCGAGGGTGTAGGCCCCGACCCCGGCCTTCGTCAGCGCATGCACGCCGTCGACGTGCGTGATCGCACCGTCCACCAGTTGCGCGGTGTCGTCGTCTGGCCCGGCGCCGTAGATGTACTGATTCCGTGCCGCGTCGTAGCGAGGTTGACCCATCGGGTGACTCCTTCAGTCGAGAGTGACGAAGCAGGAATAAGAACCCGGTCACAATCGGGTTCTTATTCCCCAGATGCTGGCCTCTAGTTGAGGCCGGTGACCTTCCCGAAGGCCGCTTCGCGATACGCCGCCAGGGCGAGCCGACGTTCGGCTCTGATGGCCACCAGGTTGTTCACGAAGAAGCTCGCGTGGCTGTTGCTCGATTCGACGCGGTCCCCACCCTTGCGAAACACCTGCGCGCAGGAGCGGAACGCGCCGACGAGCGCGGTGTTCGCCACGATCGACGGGGTGACCGCGGCGGGCACGCCCCACAGGATCGGCGTCTGTGCGGCGGCCCACGGGCCGCTGCCCATGTAGTTGCCGGCCGCGTTCTTCAGCAGCTGGATCGCCTGCCAGTTCGCGGGATTGATCACGATGCCGTCCACCAGGACGAACACGGTGGTCGCGATCGCGGTCATCTGCTTGAAGATCGCGTCCATGTTGCTGTCCGCGCCGCGTGCCACGGCCGCGCTGAGACCCGGGAGGGTCATCAGGCCGAGGAGGTGCGGCGCCACGCCGGATCCGTTCAGCAGCTCGTCCTCTTCCTTGAGGTCGAGGCCGAGCTTCAGGCGCGCGTCGATGATCGAGGCGGTCTGGGCGAAATCTTCCAACATCTCCTCGGTCACCGGGATCCAGTGCGCGATCTTGCGGACGGCCGAGGTCGCCGCATCGAAGATCAGCGTGGACTCCGGCTTGAGGCCGCCTTCCGCCACCGCGTCCGCCGCGTTGGTGAAGGTCGTTTCCTTCATGAACTGGACGAGGTTGCTCTCGGTCGTGCCGGGCGCGATGAGGTCGGCGACGACCAGCCGCCTGAAGAGCAACGGGATGATGCCCGGGCGCACATCGGGCACGATCAGATCCCCGCCCGAGGCCGCATCTTCCGTCAGCGTGGCGCCCAGGATCTCGACGCCTGGCGACAACGAGCCCAGGCGCTTGTGCTGGCCGCCTTTGACCCACGCGCGATACGCCGGATCGGCGACGAACTGTTGGCCGATCGAGCGCCGTTCGCGCGCGCGGTTGCCGTCGTGCGCGGCGGCGGTCATGCCGGCCGTGAGGCGGTCGATCTCCGCCTGGAAGTTGGCGTCGCCCTGGAGGCCGTCGATCTTGGATTTGAGGGCCTTGCCTTCGTCGAGGATCGCCTGGATCGCGGCTTTTTCCTCGGCGGTCATGAGCCGGCCTTTGACTTCCGGCGCGGTGGCGGTCGCCGCGGTGACGACGTGGTCCGCGCAGGCGCGCATGGTCTTCTCGAGCAGGTCCTTCGCCGCGGCCTGCTTCGCTTTCACATCGGTTTCGAGTTGCGCGAGATTCAGCGTGCCCGCGATCCCGATCAGGGCCACACCTGCGAACGGCTCGCCGCTCGCGGGATGGGCGAGCGCGACCGCCATCACGAGCGCGGCGGCGATGAGCTGCGGTCGGGCCCGCATGAACGACAGGACGCCGGCCACCCAGGCGGACGGCGCGCACGCCAGCGCGGTCGAGGTCCGCTGGAGCCAGGGGGCGATCTTCGTAAAGCCGGTCTGCCGCTCGGCGACCTTGTACGACGCGTGGAATCCGTTCGTGAGCTCGAGGCCCACGAGCAGGGCCACGAGAAACGGGACGAGGGTGAATGTCATGGGTACAGTCCTTCTCAGATGTCGAGTTCGAACAGGTTGCGGTCGACCGTGTTCTGCCAAGCGAAGTCGGACGCGAGCTCCTGGCTGGTGGCCGGTGACGGCTCCTGCAGCGTGGCCAGCGTCGTCGAGAGCGTGAGCGCGGCGCGGCGATCGGCGGCATCCGGGGACGCCGACAGCACGCGCGCGAGGGTGTCGTTGAGCGTGGCGATCGAATCAATCATCCCGATCGACAGCGCTTTGGCCGATCCGTAGACGAAGGCCTTCCACTCGCTGCGGACCCGCTCGGGCGTCGTGCCTTTACCGCGGCCGTTCACGACGCCGGTGACGAATTGGTCGTACGCCAGGTCGACCGATTGCTGGGTGCGCGCGATCAAGCCCGCACTCGGCGGCGCCCCGACGTTGCTGTCGTCCTTGCCTTCGCCGGCGAAGATGAACGTCTCTTTCACGCCGAGCTGCTCGAGCGCGCCCGAGAGGTCCTCAAGAATTGCGTAGGTCCCGATCGAGCCGATGCGCGCCGACGGCGCCGCGACGATCTCGGTGCAGGCGGCGGCGATCAGGTAGGCCGCCGACGCGCCGGTGTACTGGATCTGGGCGATGACCGGTTTGGTCGCGCGCGCCTTCATCACCTCGGCCGCGAATTCCGCGTTGCCGGCGACGGATCCCCCCGGCGAGTCGATGTCGAGCAGGATCGTCTTGACGTCCGTGGTTGCCATCGCCTTCGCGAGGGACCGGCTCAGGCTTTCGTACGTCACCCCGCCGGAGAACTCCGAAAACATGTTCATCCGCGGGGCAATGACGCCGTAGACCGGGATGATCGCGACGCTGCCGGCCCGGGGTTGCGGCAGACTCTTGCGGTCGACCAGGGCCGCCGCGATGGCCGCGTCGTCGACGTCCTGGCCCGCCATCCGGCGCGCGAGGATGCCGGCGACCACCCGCAGCATCGGCCGCTCGAGGTTCCACGGGTGCTCGAGCACGAAGCTCAGGACGTGGTCGTAGCGACCCTTCATGACGCCTCCTGGGCGAGCAAGGTGGTGAGCGTGACGCGGTTTGCCTCGAGAGCCAGGTGGCCCGCGTGCTCCGGCTCGACGCCGGCGCGCGCCAGGTCGTCGGTCAGTTCGCGATTCCAGCGATCGACGTCGGCGAAGAAGGCCGTGGCGCGCTCGCTGACCGCGAGCTTGCCGAGCCGGGCCTGTTGGCGGCGCCGCGCGGCGTGCAGCACGGGCGCGACGAGCTCGGCCTCGTCCCCGGGATCCGCGCCAGGCCGGGTCATCATCGGCGCCGGCTTGCCGGTCTTCGCCGTCGCATCCGAGGGCCCGCCCTGTTGTGGGGCGACCGTATCGAGGGCGGGGTCGTCGATGCGCGGCAGGTTATCCAACGCGCGGCCTTCGTTCACGGTCCGCCACGGGCGCCCAATCGAAATCTGCATCGACGAGGCGCGATCGTCCGGGGTGCCGGCGAGCTTCACGTCGATGTTGAACTCGACGTAGACGTCCTGGGTGTCGGCGCACTCGACCAGCAGCTGCCGGTGCAGCTCCTGCCGCAGCATCTCGAACCACGGCCCGAGGCAGTCTTGATAGAGGTTCTTGTGTTGCTCTTTGATGTTGGAAAACGTCGCGTGGTCCAGGATGCCGACGAACGGCTGGGGAATCTGGTACACGGCCGCGCACACTTCGCGCCGCAGTTTCCCGCCGGCGGTGTACTCGGAGTCCTTTGCACTGAAGGATTCGGCCTTGAACGTCCACCCTGGCTCGAGAAGGGCCACCTGGCCACTGGCCGAGCCGGTGTGCCGCGCCTGCCACTGCTCGCGCCAGTCGTTCTTCTGCTCTTTGGTCCATTTCGCCGTGGGGTCGCCGAGCTCGCGCTCGATCACGCCTTCATGACGCGCGGCGTTGCGCCAGAAGCCCTCGCGATGGTCGCCGGCGGCCTGTTCTTCGGCGAGGATCCGCCGCAGCGTCTCGAGCGGCGAGATCCCCAACCGATAGCCGGCAAAGTGCACGATCTCTGACGGCGCGAAGCGCCTCTCGCGCCCGTTCGCGGTCCAGACAAACTCGGTGGGCAGCAGGCCACCCTTGACGGTCATCTCTTCAGGCGGCAGACGGACCAGGCCGATCGCGTCGCGGCCGTCGCGGTCGAGGTGCCGCACCTTGAGCCAGTAGGCGCAGTCGTAAATCCCCAGGTCCGTCATCAACGCTTCGAAGAGCCGGAACCGCGTGGTCGCGGGGTTCGGCGAGCCCAGCCAGGTCGCGAGATCGTGATCGACCAGGCGGACGCGGTCGGTATCGGAGACGCGGCGGAAGACTTGCGGCGCGACGTGCGCGACGTTGCGCGCCAGGAACTCCACGCAGATGCGGACGTTGGGCTGCGTGCGGAAAATATCGAAGTAGGCCTGGTGGAGACCGTAGAGGTGCAGCGAGTTCTGGGACGAGTTCGACCAGGTGGGCTGGGGCGTCGTGAGCGCCTGCAGGCCGTCGAAGGTCCGGACGATCACGGCAGGACCTGCAGAAACGCGATGCGATCGCGGTGAATCAGGACGTCGCCCGGCAGCATCGGGGCGGCCGGCTGGCCGGCCTTGAGCGCCGATACCGCGCGCAGAGTCAACCAGGGGCCACGACTGGACCACAGGACGCCCTCGAGCGCCTCCGTCGGCTCGTGGACGAAATTCACGATCACCCGTCGCAGCTGACAGGGCGGCCGCCAGAACAAGCACCAGCGCAGAAAGGCTCCCCACAATCCAGATCGAGTGTGGGGGTACCGGGAGGGAATGCTTAATTTGTCAGGGATTTATTCTTGGCCTTTTCCAGCTCGCGGCGGATGATCGCGGGCACAGACACGTCCTCGCGCAGCGCGCGCTTGCAGTACGCGTCGAATTGCTTCGACGGCATCGAGACCTCGACCTTCACCGATGGATCGTCGTCGTCGAGCGGCGGCCGGCCGGGGTGGGTGCGTTTCATCGGTCACGCGACCAGCAGGTCCGGATCCTGTGCAGGCGTGGGGTCGTCGAGCGCCGCGAGCTTGCGGCCCATAATCGCCGCGACGATGCCGTCGATGCGGCCGCGGCTCTTCTTTTTCACCGGCTTGATGTTCTCGGGGCCGTCCTCGTAGACGACGACGTTGCTGGCCATCCACGCCATCAGCGGATTGCCACCGGCGTCGACGAGCCCGTCGAGCACGTCCGCCCCGAAGTCCTTCGTCGGGAGGCTCAGATGCTTCAGGGTCTGCGGGACCTCGACGATGTCGAAGCCATCCTCGAGCAAGTCCTGTTCGATCGTGGCCGCGTTCCACGGGTCGAAGCCGATCTGCTTGATCTGGAACCCCCACACCTCCCGCGCTTCGTTGACGGCCGCGCGGATCACGTCCTGATCGATCCGGTTCCCAGGGTTGGTCGTCAAGTACGTCCACGGCGTGCCGGGAATCTTCTGCTCGGTCCACTGCTCGTAGGGCGCGCGGTCCCGCCGCGCGCGCGCGACCAGCGTGTCGGCCGGCGTGAAGCACCGCACGACATACCGCCAGCGCGGGCGCGTCTCGGTCGGCGGGAAACACAGCGCGAAGGCGGACAGGTCCACCTTGCTCGAGAGGTCGATGGCGCCGAAGCAGGGTTGCCCGCGCAGCTCCTCGATGAGCCAGTCGCTCTGCCCCCGCTTCCAGCCGTCAAGCGAGAGCCAGGGCGCGTCGGTGTTGACCCAGATGTTGAGGTGATCCTGCTGGTAGGCGGCCGCGGCGCCCGGCATGTGGAGGGCCTTCGCCACGAGCGCCTTGAGATCGTCCGGCTTCACCGAGACCCCGTAATTCGGGTTGGCCTTCCGCGCGGTCGCCTCGGTGGTCCAATCGTCGTCGGGGATGCCGGCCAGGCCGACGTCGGCGTGCGCGATGAACGCGAAGAAGGTGTCGTCGTCGAGCACCTGGTCGAGAATCTTACAGGCGTAGTCGTGTTGGTCGCCGCAGACGCTGACGATGTCATCGCCCGCCGTGGTGATCTGCGCGGTCACCGGCTGCCGGCGCGAGCCGGTCGCCGTTTCCATGACGTCCAGCCGATCGCGGGTCTTCCATTTATGCAGCTCGTCGATCCCGATGCAGTGCGGGTTCAGGCCGTCGACCGGATCGGCGCCCAGGGGCTCGAGCTTGCTGTCGGTGTCGACCCGGTGGATGTTCTTCGCCATCACCTTCAGGCGGACCTTCAACCCAGACGATCGGACCAGCTTCTTGGCGTCCCGGAACACAAACCCCGCCTGGTAGCGCGTCGTTGCAAGACAGTACCCCTCGGATCCTGGTTCGCCGTCGTAGAACGTGAAGTAGATGACGACGATGGCGAGTTCGAGCGTCTTGCCTTGCTTGCGGGGTAACTCGTCGTAGGCGGTCCGGAAGCGCCGGAGCCCGGTGTCGACGTGGACCCAGCCGGCGAGCGAGCCGCGGCGGAACTTCTGGTGCGGCTCGAGCTTGATGAACTGTCCCGACCATTCGCCTTTGTAGTGCTTGAGCTTGCCGGCAAACCGGAAGAAGCGCTCAGCCTTGGCCAGGTCGAAGCGGTACGGGAACGCCGGCGTGCCTTCGTGCGCGCGATCGCGGAGGTGGCGCGCACACGACAAGCGGTGATACTTCCCCGCCGGCACCAGGCCGTCGACGACGTCGTGCGCGTACGCATCGACCACGTTAAGGCCCGCGCGCCTGGTCTTCATGACGGCGATGGCGACTTGTTCGGCGGCGTGTCGAACTCGGCGAAGGGGTCCGCGGCGGTCTCCGGCCCGTCGGGCACCTTCACGCGGCCGCGCGCCGCCGGCGTCATGCCGAGCTCGACGAGGTACTGGCGCAGCGCCATGTGACCCTGCCGCAGTTGCGCCGTTGACTTGACCTCCAGTTTCTTCAACTGCACGAGCTGCGCAATGGCCTCGACGATTTGGTCCCCGTCTTTCAGCTTGTCAATTACCAACTGCAGCTTGTCGACGAGCGCCACGTTCGTGCGGTGCGCGACCAGAATCGCTTCGGTCTCCGCGAACAGGCAACAGTACTGATAGAGGGCGGCATCGTCGACCGTCGACAACGTCTTCGCGGCCTCGAGGCGCACGACCATGCGCGTCCATTCCGCGAGCGCGGGGCCGATGAGCCCTACCGGAATCGG
>JBDTMB010000188.1:0-10566 GCA_039934485.1 Vicinamibacterales bacterium | reverse complement strand
CCTCCGCCCGGAGTTCGGACCCGGCGTTCGCTCCACCAGCGTCGAGAATCACGTCGTCCATTACCGGCACGACGGCGAGGTGTTGATCGCTCGAGTGCTTCATGGCAGGCGCGATCAGGCTGCCGCTCGGTCCGAGTCCGACTGACAACTCCCATTCGCTTCTTCCCGCACCCCTCGGCCCCGAGAATCGGATCGATGCGCGCGACCTGCCTGATCTCGAAGACGGCTTTCCTAGGATGCGTCGCAGCTGGTCCGCGACCGCGAAATCGCCGAGAGTCTGGCGGAGGGCTTTGAGGAACTCGGGTGAAAGGCATGCGCACGGCTACGCGTGTTCAGGCCGATCATCGACGGCACAAGGCTCCCGCTCTTCCAATCGACGGCGTGTGTCCTGCTCCCAGGACACTGGATCCATCCCTCAACAGGAGACAGGATTCTGAAGGTAGCCTTGCCAGAATTCGGCTAGACCGCTCTTGACTGCCATCAGGACTCTTTGAAACTCGACGAGAAGGCGGCCGAGACGATTCATTGTGCGCTCCATCAACTCGATGTCAATCGCGCACGGGTAGCGCGCTGACGAGTGAAAGGTCGGTCACGAGGCCGGCATCGATGAGCCCGGCCATCGCCGTGCCCGGATCGAACGACTCATCGACATTCCAGGCATTTTGTGCGGAGTCGCCAACTGATTGGGCGTTCGCAATCGCGGCCCGGAAGGCGAATTCGGCCGGCGTAAGGCGCGCGAAGCGGAACACGCCGCGTGCGCCACGCGCCTCGACCCGCACGTCCATCTCGGGTAGTTCGATTTGGTGCAGTGCGGCGTCGGCAAGGTAGAGCTTCATGAGGTCGTCGATGGGACGGGCAGCTTCGAAGTAGTACGTGCCCAGCTGAATCGTCAGGCGAGTATCAGCCAGTGCGCCTGCCGGGATCGCCGCCACCTGATCGCGGGTCACCGGCGGGATGTCGACTGCCACCGCCAGGCGGCCCAGGTGCCAATCGAGTTCCGAAAAAGCCCGGAGCTCCGGAACGGGCCTGATGCCGGGTCGCGTCGTGAGGAACGCGGTGAGGAACTTCGGGAAGTCCCGCCCATATTCCGCAATGCACGGCGCCGTCGGCGGGTGCTCATGCACAAACACCCGGGCGGCATCTTCGATCGGCGCAGTACCCATGAGCCAGCCGGTGGCGGGGAAGCGGCCCATCAATGCGGCCACGAGGCTGGCCTCGTAATGACGGCGATGGATCGCCAGGCGCCCGGCGGCGTTGAGGCCGCCAACCAGCAGATCGGCCGCCCCACCGGACTTGTCGGAGACGACCGCATCGCGGAGCCGTTGTTGCGTCTCAGCCAGCGACAACACGGTGGGCCTCGATGTCGGTGGTCTCGTGCGAGATGGCATCGGCGCGCGCCGCCTCGTTGAGCAGGGCGTCCAACGCCGGGATGTCGTTGTCCCACTCGATCAGCGTCGGTCTTGGCCCGAATCGCTGAATCGCGTAGGCATACAGCGCCCAGGCAGGCTCCGCTACGGGGGTGGCGTGGGTGTCGATCAGCACCTCTCCCCCAGGCGTCGCGTCATCGTCCTCTGCAGTGAAGCCACCGAGATGAAGCTCGTCAATGGCTTCAGCGGGAAGTCCGTCGAGATACTGACGCGCGTCGTATCCCATGTTGCGCCCGCTCAGATACACATTGCTGACATCGCACAGCAGCCGGCAGCCGGTGCGGTCGACCAGTTCGTTCAGGAACTGCACCTCGGTCATCGTCGAGCCCGCGAAGCCGACGTAGCTGGACGGGTTTTCGAGCAGGAACGGCCGTCCCAGGCCGTCCTGGACCTCCCGCAGATGGCCCGCTACCGTGTCCAAGGTCTCGCGGTCATACGGCAGCGGCAACAGGTCGTTGAGGTACTCGCCCTTATGCGTCGACCAGGCGAGGTGTCCCGAGACCAAAACCGGGTCGATCAGATCAATGAGAGCGCGGACGCGGCGCAGGTGAGGCCGATCGATGCCGCCGACACTGCCGACTGACAGGCCGACGGTGTGAACGGAGATCGGATACAGGCGCGCGAGGTCCTGTAACAACTCCATACCGTGCGGGTTGGCGACGAAGTTCTCCGGATGGATTTCGAACCACCCGGCAGACGGCCGGGTGGCCACCACTTCTTCGATGTGCGGCAATCTCAGGCCGACGCCGGCGCGGACCGGGACGCGATGAGTCGACGACATGGTGATGGCCACCTGGTCCCTTCCTTACTTCGCGGCCTTGCTACCGCCGACAATGCGCTCGCAGGTGCCCTCGGCCACGAACATCCAGGCCTTGCCGTCGCTCGCGCGCTTGGACGTGCCACCGCACGAGTTGTTGCCGGTCGACGCGCAGTCGTTGGCGCCGGCTTTGGCGATGCCGTAGCACTTTTCCGCCTTGAAAGCGGGCATCTCGGCGGGCTTCTGTGCCGAAAGGAGAGCGGGGACGGCGATGGCGGCGGCGAACGCCGAGGCGATAACGAAACGAGGATTCATGGGTGCTCCAACCTGGTGGCCCGGCCCAACCGGGTTCATCCCGGCGGTCGGCCAACAGGGGCTGAGTATCCCGGGGGGGCCGGACGTTACAGGGGGGCGGTCAGAAAGAACGCAGGCCGGACATCGGGACGACAAGGTGCGCCCCGCCCTCCGCCAGAGCGTAATCCGGGCCCATGAATTGGGAGATTTCAAGCGAGTCCCCCGTCGGAAGTCGCACGACGGCTCGAACCTCAGCGCCGAGGTCGATGACCCGCTCGACGACCACGGCGATGGCCGCGGCGTCGGGGCGCATTGCCTCCCGATGAGAACAGAGGGTGGCAGACGAGGGGTGAAAGGCTACCAGTTGAGCCACCGTGCCGTCGTCACCCGGCAGGCTTTCACGAACAGCCGATCGCGGGAGTATGGCCCAGCCGAAGAACCGCGCCACCTGTTCGCTCGCCGGCTCTGTGTAAAACAGCCGGGGCGGACCCGCCTGCGCGATCGTGCCGTCCAGCATCATCGCTACCTGGTCGGCAATGTCGACCGCCTCGCGCTGGTCGTGGGTGATGAACAGGGTCGTGACGCCGAGCTGGCGTTGCAGGCCGCGAAGCAGTGCGCGCATGTCATTCCGCAGGCCTTCGTCAAGTGCTGACAGGGGCTCGTCGAGTAGGAGGACTCGCGGTTTTGTCACGAGTGCGCGGGCCAAGGCCACCCTCTGCTCCTGTCCGCCGGACAGCGCACTGGGCCGGCGGTCACCAAAACCGTCGAGCTGCACCAGGCGCAATGCTTCTTCTGCCGCAGCGCGGCGACGCGCCGGTGCGATGCCGCGCATCTCGAGGCCGAAGGCGACGTTGTCGGCGACGGTCAGATGTGGGAACAGCGACGCCTTTTGAAAGACGACCCCGATTCCCCGTCGCTCCACAGGGACGTCAGTGAGGGGCTCCCGGTCCAACCAGACCTGTCCGGAGGTCGCCGGCAACAGTCCGGAGACCACATTCAGCACGGTGGTCTTGCCGCAACCGGACGGTCCCAGCAACACCGTCAAGGTGCCGGCCGGGACTTCAAGCGTGAGATCCGTGAGGACCCGCCGTGGTCCATAGCCCGCGGCGACCCGTTCGAGCCGGAGCGAAGGGGTCATCGCAACACGCGCCGCTGCCAGTCCTTTTCGAACCGGATGAGATATTCGGCATCGCCCTCAGGGATGCGGTGAGCCTCGAGCCAGTCGAGTGGCAGCGTGGCCGGATCGGGTGCCAGCGCATCGACGGCGGCCCTGGCGTCTGGCGTGAGACCCTCCAGCCGTTGCGGGAACAAGCCGCCGAGCATCCGGCTTCTCGCGATGGCGTGTTCCGGCGAAAGGAAATAGTTCGTCACCGTGAGGGCACCCGCCGGGTTGGCGGCGTTGAACGGCACGGCGAGAAAGCTGTAGTTGAAGATGGTGCCCTCCTGGAGACCAAACGTTCGAGTCGAGGTCGGAAACTCGCCGCGCGCGATTTTCTCGGCGGCGAAGGTGGGCCGGTAGTTCATCGAGAAGTCCACCTCGCCATTCACGAACAGCCGGTCGAGGTCGGCGGGCGTGGCTGGATAGGTTTCGCCCTGCCTCCAGAGGAACGGTTTGATCTCCCGCAGCCACGCGATGGCCCGCGTCGACGCTCGCGCGTAGCGGCCTTCGTCGAAGCCGTTCACGAACGCCACGGGCGGTTCACCACCGGCGTGATAGAGCACGTGGCGGATAAATGCCGACCCGGTGAAGTCGGGGATCGCGGGATAGGTGAAGCGTCCCGGGTGGGCCTCGATCCAGGCACGCAGGGCGGCGAGGGTTGGTGGCGGCTCGGCGATTCTCGTCGAGTCGTAGGCGAAGACGAACTGCGCCGACTCGACGGGCGCCTCGTATCCTTCGGTAGGCGTGCCGAAGTCGCGCAGTCGGACCTGCGCATCGAAGTGCACGATGTTGGGCAAGCGGTCTGCGAAGGGCCCCCACAGGAGGTCACCCTGCCGTGCCGTCCGGAAGTTCTCGCCGTTGAGCCAGATCAAATCGACCGCGCCGGCCCCGTCGCGTCCGGCTCGCTTCTCGTTGAGCAGCCGGTTGATCACGTCGGCCACCGCGGTCAAGGGCACGATGCGCAGCTCGATGCCGAAACGCTCGCGCAGCGTCTGTGTCACGGGTCCCTGATAGAAACGGTTGCGGGCATCCTCGCCAGCCCACATCGCGAACGACACGGTGGTGCCCCGCGCCTGTTGCTCGATCTCTGCCCAGTCGTGTTGCAGCAGCGCGGTGGACGGGAGCGAGCGCATGCCGCCGCTGCCGCATGCGGCCGCCATCGCCAGGCCCACCATCCATGCCGCCACCCTCGGTCGCATCAGAGTTCTTTCATGTGCCGCGCGACGAGCGCAAACAGCACCAGGGTCGGGGCGATGAACACCAATGCCATGGCCGCGCCCACCGCGTCGTCGCCGGCCCGCTGAAACGCGACGAGCAGCAGTGGGAGCGTGATCACCCGGCCACCGCCGATGATCAGGGTGAGCAAATACTGGCTCCACGAGATGAGAAACGCGAACGTGGCGGCGACGATGATGCCGGGGAGCAGGATGGGCAGCGTGACTCTGGTCCAAACCGCCCACGGGGTTGCACCCAGGGTCCGGGCCTGATCCTCCAGGGTGCGGTCGAAATTGGCGAAGCTGCCGGTCAGCATCAATGTCGCGTATGGCACGGCGGGAATCAGGTGGACCAGCGTGACGCCAACCACCGAATCGGCGAGACCGGCTCGCAGAAACACGGCATGCACCCCCATGGCCGCCGCCAACGGCGGCGTCAGCACCGGCAGCAGCAGCGCGAACAGGAGGAGGCGCTTGCCACGGAATTCCTCGAAGGCGAGCACGCGCGCGGCCGGCAACGCCGCCGCGACAGCGATCAACGCGACCGCCGCGGCAATGCCAAGGCTCCGGCCGAGGGCGGCGCCCACGCCGGCGCCGTCCGACAGCAGGTAGTCCCAACCCCGCA
Organism: Vicinamibacterales bacterium; assembly: GCA_039934485.1. Lineage (GTDB taxonomy): Bacteria > Acidobacteriota > Vicinamibacteria > Vicinamibacterales > UBA2999 > 12-FULL-67-14b. The sequence continues at coordinate 5,090 of JBDTMB010000188.1, read as the reverse complement.
AGCTCCATTCGGTCGGCACCAGCGACGGCCAGTACCAGTGCCGGCCGACGCTGGCGATCGCGAGCAGTGCGATCGGCACAATCGCGAGCGCCGCCACGGTTGTCGCGGCGAGGAGCCTGGCCAGCGAATGAGCGCGAACGGCTCGCATCAGAAGACCACCGGGCGGCCGCGGCCTTCGACCCTTCGCGAGAGGGCCAGATAAGCCTGCACGGTGACGGCGGCGAGGCCGGTCATGACGAGCGCCCAGGCAATGGCGTCTGGGCGGTCGTTGAGGTCGAGACTCAAATATCGACGCTCGGCGACGACCGACAGCATGGCGGGATACGGACGTCCGAGGAGGAACGGCGTCTCGAAGGCGGCGAACACGAACGCGAACACCATCAACGAGGCGCTGACGATGCCGGGTGCCAACATCGGTAGCGTTACGTATCGCAGCCGCTGCCAACGCGACGCACCAAGAGTAGCCGCCACCCGTGCGTACTCCGGTCCGATCCGCACCAGCAGCGCGGTGGTCACGATCGCCAGGAACGGGATCTCCTTGGCCGCGTACGCGAGGATGATGCCGATGCCGTAGCGGTCGTAGACCAGGGCGGGAAAGTCAGCCGGCTGGGAGATCCAGCCGACGGCAGCGCCGAAGCGGGCAATCCAGCCACTGGGGGCGATCAGCAGCAGAACCACGAACGCCATCGCCAGATGTGGTACCGCCAGCGGGAACTGCATCAGGGCGTAAGCAAGCCCCTGGCGGGTGGCCAGCTGCGACAGCAGTAGCGCGAGGGCGACGCCCGCGGCCGTCGCGATCGCCGTACTTGCCATGGCGACCCACAGGGTGAGCGTCAGCGATACCCAGAATTCGCCATCGCGCGCCACACCGAGGTAATAGCGTCCGGTCAGGGCTCCCGCGTCCGGCGTTGAAATGCTCTCAACGAAGGCCGCCACGAGGCCCGTGCCGAACAGGCCGACCACGATCAGGAGTACGGGCGCGAGTCGAAATGCTGTCCCCGCGCCTTGGGACCCCAGCCAGCGCATCACCTGGGCGAACATCGTCGGCTCCATAGTAGGACTGACTTACGGCGATCCGCCAGTAATCCGGTGAGACGGTCAGGCCTGCGCATGTGGCCCGAAGATGTCTTCCGGAAACAGGACCGGCAGCAGTTCGGTCAGGACCTGCCGCTGTTTGTATTGCTGATGGGCGGCGTCATTGCCCCCCGCCATCATTGCCTGATACGAATTGAGTGGGTAGATTTGGATTTCGACCGGGAAATGGTAAGGCGGCACGTCGGGTTGGTCGCCGACCAACAGATCGACGATCTGCTTAAGGACCTGAAAGCGCGACGACGAGGCGGCGGTGAGCCGCGTCCGATCCTGGTCGCTGCCGAGCGTATCGATCCGGTCTCGCCATCGGAACGGCCCACCGAGCGCATCGACCAGGCGCCGTTCGAGCGCGTAGGCTTGCCGGCGGTTGCCGACGATGAACAAGGCGCCGAGGATGTCCGGTACCGCGTGAGCATCGCCGATGCCACTGCGGATCATCTTGCTGAGAATCGACCCGCTGCGCGGGCCCATGGCCGGTCCTGAAGCGTCGGCCGGCCCGACTGCGGCCCCGGTATTTCGTTCGCGCTTGAATCGGGTCCGGTAGTCGAGGACGTCGATCGCGCTCCGGTCGAGGTCGTTCCAGAGTTTCTCGCGCAGCACCTGCTCGAAGAGGGCCTGATGGCGCCGCCCGTCGCGCACGGCGCGCGTGTGATCGATGTCGAACAGCAGCTTGGTCAGGTACAGCTTCCGTCTCGCTTCGTAGCGCAGGCGCGGCGCGCCACCCTCGAACGTCACGCGGAGCAGGGCGTCGAGCTTCTGGACATGGCGTATCTCTGGCAGGACCCGCAGGCGCTCGCCGAGGGCAGCCGGCGCGAACGCCAGCAGGCCGTCGAGGTACCGTTCGGTGTCCTCGAAGTAGGTCTCGACCGGCGCGAGCGCGCTGTGGCCGGTGTCGCTGACGGGCGTCGTCAGAGAGCGGAGCAGCGCGGCGCGGCCGGAAGCGTCGGCGACGAGACGGCGATAGACCGGCAGCCAGAATCGGACGGCGGTCCGCTGGCGGGTGAGCATCTGTGGATCGAGCAGCGGATGTGCCGCGAAGATTCGCCCTGTCGTGCCGAGCAGCAGGACGCCCATTAGCCTAGTCAGTCCAGCGGTGGCCGGATTCGTTACGCCGGGGCTCTGATAGACTCCCCGGCGCATGGCTCACATCCCGTATTTGCCGGACAGCGAGATTCCCCTCGCGGATCGCGTCGACGACACCGACCATATTCTCCGCATTCACGGCGTCCACAGCCGGGTGATGCGCCTGCATTTCGATCTTTACATCGAGCTGATGCGGCGGCCGGGGCCGCTGACGCGGATTCAGCGGGAGATGCTGGCGACTGCCGTGTCGGCGGCCAACGGCTGTCACTATTGAACCGAGCATCACGGAGCGGGTCTCCGTCTGCTGCTCACACGCGAGGGCGTCACGCCGTCCGTCCAGGACGACATGCTGAAGGCGCTGCTCGACGATCCGGAAGCCGCCGCCGTGAACGCAGCGGACCGGGCGATGTTGACGTACGCGCTGAAGCTGACGCGCACGCCGGCCGCCATGACCGCCGCCGATGTCGACCTGCTCCGCGCCGCCGGCTTCGATGACCGGGCCATTCACGATGTCTGTACCATCGTGGGCTACTTTGCTTTCGTCAACCGGCTGGCGGACGGACTGGGTGTCGAACTCGAAGAGCGCTTCAACTCCTGAAGCACGCCGGCGCTACCGCCGCACGGTCTCGGTGGCGGGAAAGAACGACCGCCACGAGAACCAGTACGAAACGAACGCGGGCGTGGCGACGAGCCGCTGCCCCTTGAGCGGCCCCGAGACGGCCAGGCCGTCATAGCCGTCCCAGCGCGATCCGGTGTCGCGGTCCTGCATCATCGTCCGGTCACCCTCGGTGCCCGCGGCCTCGAAGGTCCGTCCGCCGGCGGCGAACACTTTGGCGCCGGATCGGTCCGGCGTGGCGACGACGATCAGGCCGCCGGGCACGCTGGCGACCGGCAGGACGGGATTGACCTTCAGCAGATCGAGCGCCGCAGCGTACGGCCGGCCGTCGACGCGAAAGCCGAGCACCCTGGCCTTGGGATCCAGGGCGCCCGCGGACGTGGTGCGGCCCGTGACGCCGATCCCGCCGCGCGCGTGATAGCCGTCATAGCGGTCGCTTGTCCCGTCGGCACCGGCCGCGGTCTCCTTGGACAAGACCACCGTGCCCGGGTGCAGGCTGCGCCACTGCTTCCAGGTCATCATGTCGGAGGCCAGAATCGTCAACACCTGGCCCTTCAGAGGCCCGGCAATGGCGGCCCCGGTCGCCTGTGCCCACCAGGAGTCGGTCTGCCGATCGTACATGATGAGGTTGTCGCGCCAGAGCATGCCGGACACGCCGAAGGTCAGTTCGCGGCTACCTACCGTGCGGGCATACACGATGCCCGTGTAACAGAGCGGTCACCAGGTCACCGCGATCGCGCGGCCCCCGATGGTGTCGTTGACAATCTCGTGGCCGTTGAGCAGCCAGGTCGGGTAGGCGCGAGCGACACCGCCCATCGCCACGCCGATCACCGGTTCCTCGTCCTGCATGAACCTGGCCTGGCCGGCTGGGACGAAGACGGGCTGGTCGATCGCCGGAATAGCGTCCTTCGGCAATCCGCGCATGACGGGATCGCCATCGATCGTTGTTTGCTCGGTCCAGGAGAGCTGAGCCGAGATCGTTCCGGCGAAGAGCAACCACATCAACATCGTGCGCATCAGCAACCTCAACATCCAGCGGGTGAGACGGGTTCGTCCCACCATCGGCGCCAGTATGGCGGCGTCACTCCCCCTGTCAATCCCGATTTGCGTGGGGTGTGATCTGTAACACAGCACCCACCCGGCAGACTGGTTCATGATGGGTCGAAATGTTGGTCCGGTACCTTCACTATCATCGCCTGACGGATTCTTGAAAGGACTCGCCATGGCAACCAAGAGTTTCACACGCCCACTAATCGCGGCCGGTGTGCTGATCATCGGGATCGGCCTCGCGGCCCAAACGGCGGTGTCAGGCTCGGCGCCGGAACAGGCTGGCGCCGGGTCGGCACCGCTGGCCGCCAGCCCCGACCCGCTGCCGAAGTTCGCGGCTCGAGCGCTCGACGGCCAGACGGTGCGATCCGATCAATGGCGCGGGAAGGTCACGCTCGTGAACTTCTGGGCGACCTGGTGCAGCCCCTGCCGGGCGGAGATTCCGGACCTGCTCCGGTTACAGACCAAGTATCGCGATCACTTGCGGATCATCGGCATTTCGGCAGACGAGGGCGATGTCACCCCGGTCAAGAATTTCGCCGCCGCCCTGCGGATGGACTTTCCGATCGTGATGCTGACGCCGGAGTTGGATCAGCTGTTTGGCGGTGTCCATGCGCTGCCGGTCACGGTGCTGGTGGACCGTGAGGGCCGGATGGTGAAGCGTCACCTGGGGGCGATCGACGCCAGACAGGTCGAATTGGAGGTCCGCGCGCTAGCCGGCCTCCCCCCCAACTAAATGTTAGGTGTCTGATCTGGTGTCAAACACGTTTCAACCCGTCAGGAGAATGTCGATGCCTGCTCGCATTGCTTTGTGTCTGTTCTTTGTCGGTGGCCTGATCGCCTCCGGCGTTGGCTCGTCGCCGCTGGTGGCCCAACAACCGGCCGCCGTTGCACCCGCTCCGGACGTGCGCAAGCTCGGTCCCCAGGTTGGCGACCGGCTGCCGGCATTCTCGCTTCAGGACCAGGCGGGCCGTCCGCGCACGCTGGAATCGTTGATGGGTCCCAAGGGACTGATGCTGACGTTCTCCCGCTCCGCGTCCTGGTGCCCGTACTGCAAGACCCAGCTGGTGGAGATGCAAGGACGTCTGGCGGACATCAGGCAGAGCGGCTACGAGATGGCCGTGATTACCTACGACCCTGTTCCCGTCCTCGCGGAGTTCGCGACCCGCCGGCAGATCACATTCCCGTTGTTGTCGGATGCCGGCTCCGCGGTCATCAAGGTGGATCACATCGACGCCCCGTTGCCGACCCA
>JBDTMB010000187.1:0-10609 GCA_039934485.1 Vicinamibacterales bacterium | reverse complement strand
CTGAGGGCCCATAGCTCAGTTGGTTAGAGCGGCCGGCTCATAACTGGTTGGTCCCTGGTTCGAGTCCAGGTGGGCCCACTTTTTAAAGTGAAAAGTGAGAAGTGAGAAGTGAAAAGTCGAAACCGCAATGCTTCCTGACCTCGAGCGCGTGATCGAATTGCAGGAGATCGAGAGCAAGGCCACCGGGGCCGCGCGCGCGATCGCCGAGGCGCCCGGGCGGATTGCGGCGCTCGACGCCCTCCTCCATGCCGCCACCGCCGCCCTCGACACCGCCAAGCACGCCCTCGCCGCCTGCAAGTCCGCCCGCAACATCATCGACAAGGACCTCGCCGTCGCGCAGCAGCGCCAGGGCAAGTACAAAGACCAGCTGATGCAGGTCAAGACCAACGACGAGTTCCGCGCGATGCAGCACCAGATCGAAGCGGCGGCGGCCGAAATCGGCCAGCAAGAGGAAAAGACGCTCGTCAACATGATGGAGGCCGACGAGATCAACGCCGCCATCAAGAAGGCCGAGGCCGCACTCAAGGCGGCGCAGGCCAAGGTCGGCACCGAGCGCGCGGCTATCGAACAGGACGTCAAGGCCAACCACACCGTGGTCGAGACGATGACGGCCGCACGGGCGAAGATCGTGGCGGCGATGGACAACAAGGGCGTGGTCGACACCTTCGAGCGCATCGCCAAGGTCCGCGGCATCGCGGTGGCGCGCGCCGAGGGCGAGCGCTGCACCGTGTGCCAGGTCCGCCTGCGCCCGGTGGTCTTCGTCACCGTGCTCAAGAACGATCAGATCGTGCAGTGCGACAGCTGCCAGCGGATCCTCTACTTCATCCCGCCCACCGCCGCGGCCGCACCTGCGCCGCCGGCACCACCCGCCTCAAGTTGATCACGGCGTTCTTCGATGGCGGCGCGAGGAGCAATCCCGGTCCCGCCGGCTACGGCGTCTTCATCGTCGATGACCAGGGCACGGTCGTGGCCGAGCTGCACGGTTCGCTCGGCGTCGCCACCAACAACGTCGCCGAATACCACGGCCTGATCGCCGCGCTGCAGTGGGCGTCGGAAAACAACGTCGCGCACTTGACGGTGAAGGGCGATTCGCTGCTGATCATCGAGCAGATGCGCGGCAACTATAAGGTGAAGAACGAGGGGCTGAGGCCGCTCTACCTGCAGGCGCGCATGCTGGTGATGCAAATCGGCGACGTCAAGTTCGCGCACGTGCCGCGGGAACAGAACCAGGAGGCCGATCGGTTGTCGAACGTCGGCATGGACGGCAATGAAGGTGAAAAGTAGAAAGTGGAAAGTGGAAAGTAGAAAGTACAGGGTGCGTCACTTCTCCGGCGCTTCGGCCATGGCGTCCAGCCACTCGAGAAACTGACGCGGGTTGAGGATCGGGATGCGCTGGTAGGCCACGAGAACCTGCAGATCCTGATCGCCCGTCACAATCACATCAGCATCGGCCGCCACCGCCGTGGCCAACACCACGTCATCATCCCGATCGCGGCACACAGGTGCGGGCAGTGGGGCTGGATCAACCAGGCGCAGTTGATGACGCAGGGCGGTGAGCAACGCCGTTGTGGCGGGCGTGACGACGAACTTCTTGCGGAGCACAGTCTCGAGTTCGTCCATCAAGGGTTCCGACGAGGCCAGAACCCGCAGCCGAACCGCGCGCTGAAAGGCTTCGTGGCAGAGTCCCTTGGCCACGAGGGCGGCGACAAGGACATTGGTGTCGAAGACAGCGGTCACGAGACGATCTTGAAGACGTCCTCGTCTGTATAGATCCCCTTGGAGCGCGCCTGCTTCATCAGGTCGGATCTGGCGGCCTCAAAAGCGCCCAGCAACTGCTCGGCTTCAAGCGCGCGTCGGACGTACTGGCTGAGTGTGAGTTTTTCCGCCCGCGCCCGCTTCTCAAGCTTTCGCCGGGTGCCCTTCGGCACGCGAATCGTCAGCACTTCCTCCATGTGTATGACTGTGTCATACAGCCGGATAATGCGTCAAGGCAGCGCGGGTCTCGACGGTCGGTTCTCCGTCTTATTTTGCCTGTCCGCAAAACACCACGTCACCGCACCCGGCGAAGTTCACTTCTCACTTCTCACTTCTCGCTTCCGACTTCAGCCCCGGATGGGCGGGAACGGCTAGAATGGGCCGCCATGAAGTCCCAGCCCTCGTCGTCGGCGCGGCGCAAGGTCATGCAGGGCCACTGGACCTCCATGACTACGCTCGTCATTGCCCTCGTGACCACCATTGTGGTTGGCGCGCAGCCCAGCTTGCCGGCAGGCCCGCTTGTGATCCGCGACTTTACGCTGCGCTTCGATCCGGCGGGCACGTTCACGCTCGCTGGCCAGGGCTGGCCGTCGATGGCGGGCACGTGGGCGGTCAGCGGCCGCGAAGTGACGCTGCAGCTGAGCGCGGGGCCGAATGATTGCAGGGGCGCAGGACGTTATCGGTTCGTGGTTGACGGGGCGCGCGTCGTGTTCGATCTGGTCAGCGACGACTGCGTTGACCGGCGGATGATCCTCGATCGCAGCCAGTGGTATCCGCCGGGACAGCGACCGGAGGCCGCCGCGAGGCGAATCCTTCGCACGGCCGGAAGCGCCGCTGGTGTGCTCCCGCCCGCGAGTGCGAAGGGTGGCGCCTGGCCATCATTCCGCGGCCCCGAGGCTGCCGGCGTCGCCGAAGGACAGCAGCTCCCGGATCAATGGAATCCTGCCACCGGCGAAAACGTTTTGTGGCGGACGCCGATTCCCGGGCTCGCACACTCGAGCCCCATCGTCTGGGGCGATCTGATCTTCGTCACCAGCGCGATCAGCAGCAAGCCCAACGCCACCTTCAAGCCGGGCCTCTACGGCGACGGCGACGCCTCCGACGATCGATCCGTCCATCGCTGGATGCTCTACGCCGTGGACAAGCGCACCGGGAAGATCCGCTGGGAGCGCACCGCCGCGCAGGGCGAGCCGCTCAACAAACGCCACATCAAATCCACCTACGCGAGCGCCTCGCCGGCGACCGATGGCCGCGTGGTCGTGGCCTGGTTCGGATCACAGGGGATCTACGCCTACGACATGAACGGCTCGCTGCGCTGGAAGGTCGATCTCGGGCGCGTGGACATGGGCGCCTACGACATTCCGTCGTACGAGTGGGGCCCGGCGAGTTCGCCGATTATCTGGAACGGCCTGGTAATCATCCAGTGCGATACGCAGGCGGATTCGTTTCTGTTGGCGCTCGACGCCGGGACCGGCGAGACGGCATGGAAGACCGATCGCGACGAGCTGCCCTCCTGGGGTACGCCAACGATCGTCACGACCGCGTCCGGCCCCGAACTCGTCACGAATGCGTCGAGGTTCATTCGCGGCTACGATCCGAAGACCGGGCGCGAGCTGTGGAAACTCGGCGGCAGCTCACAGCTCACGGCGCCGACGCCGATCTTCGCCGCTGGCCTCCACATCGTCGCCAGCGGCCGCGCCCCGGAGCGGCCGATCTTCGCCGTGAAGCCTGGCTCGCGTGGCGACCTCACGCTGCCGAAGAACCAGGGCGAAAGCGCGCAGGTGGTCTGGAGCAAGACCGGACGCGGCTCGTACATGCCGACGCCGCTCGCCTATCGGGGGATTCTCTACGTGCTGGCCAACAACGGCGTCTTCGACGCGTATGACATCGCCACCGGCAAGGAGATCTACCGTCAGCGGCTGCCGCAGATCGGCAGCGGCTTCAGCGCGTCACCGGTGGCTGCCGACGGGAAGATTTACCTGTCGAGCGAAGACGGCGACATGCCGGTGATCGAAGCCGGGCGCACGTTCAAGCTGATCGCGTCCAGCACCATGGGTGAAACGCTGATGGCGACGCCGGCGCTGTCGGAGGGCGTCATGTATGTCAAGGGGGCGTCCACGCTGTTCGCGATCGGCAGGCGTTAGGGCGCGGAAGTAGAATGGCCTCGTGATCACCCGCGGCATTCGTGAATTCATCGCCCGCGATTGGCAGGCGGCCCGCGACAACAAGGACGCCTATTGGGGCGCGCGCATCGCCCGCCTCGGACCTCTCGAGGGCCTGCGGATTGCGGAAGAACTCCGTCAGCAGGCCTTGCAGGTCACGGGCTGGCCTCGCGCCGACGATCGCGAGGAAGATCTTCGATCTCACGTGCGCCTCGCCGCGCTGCTCCGCAATGCCGGTCCAACCCGCCGCGCTTGAATTATTGAGTGCCCTGTCACCCGTCCTCGCACGATGGGGACCATGGTACGTATTCGACGCCCAGGCCGTCGTCGCGTACGGGTTTCCCCGATTGAGTGCGGACGTGGACGTCACGCTGGCGCTCACGCCTGATGATCCGGAGCGTTTTGCACGCGACATGACGTCGGCGGGCTTTGCCCTGCGAGTTGTCGAGCCGGCGTTCGTCCGTCGCACGCGGGTGATGCCGTTCGTTCACACCGCCACGGGCATGCCGCTCGATATCGTCCTGGCCGGGTCTGGGCTCGAGGAAGAGTTTCTCGCCCGCGCCAAGGCCATTGATATCGGCGGCACTTCGGTGCCACTGATCGATCTGGCTGATCTCATCATCGCCAAGGTGCTTGCGGGGCGACCGAAAGACATCGCCGATGCGACGGGCCTGTGGCGATTGCACGGCGGCGGACTAGACGCGAATCGAATCCTTGCGACGTTGCGTCTACTCGAAGAGGCGCTGGGGCAAAGCGATCTGGTCCGGGCGTTCGAGGCGTTCGCGGGTTAGGGCGCAGTCGCACGTTGGACGCCAAGCGACGCCATCCAGCCCGACCTGACGGCCGCGAGTGTTCACGAGGAGCGGGATGGGTCCATCACGGCGAGCTGGCCGTATGAAGTGGCCGGGCGGCCGGCGATTCTCTACGCAAACTTCGTCGAGTCGAATGGCGCGTGGGTGATGTGTTCCTGGGACACCGCCGACGTATGACCAGTGGACACTGCTACGATGGGGGATGACAAAACACTTCGTAGCGGCCGTTGTCGTCGCGGCACTGTTTTCGACATCAATGCTGGCGGCAGGTCTCGGGTTTACGGCTCCCGAAGGGTGGAAGTCGACGACGACATCATCCTCGATGCGGGTCGCGCAATTCACCCTGCCGCGCACGGCCGGCGACACGCAGGACGCGGAGCTGGTGGTCTATTACTTCGGCGGCTCTGGCGGCAGCGTCGATGCCAACATCAACCGATGGGTGGGCCAGATGCAGCAAGCCGACGGCAAGCCGGCCAGCGCCGTGCGGCAAAAGCGCACGGTCAACGGGCTCGCGATCACGCTCGTGGATGTCAGCGGCACCTACATCGCCGAGATGATGCCCGGGGCCGGCGAGCGGCACAACAGCGCCAACTTCCGCCTCCGCGCGGGCGTCGTCGAAACCCCGAACGGTCCGTACTTCATCAAGCTGACGGGGCCGGCGAAGACCGTGGCTGGGGCGGAGAAGGCCTTCGAGCAGTTTCTGTCGAGCCTGAAGTACGAACGCTAGTTGGCGCCCAGGCGTTGGGCCACCTTGAGAACGGGAGATGACGCGTTTGGGTGTGGCATAGTGACAACGCATGTGTCCGCTTGACGCCCTTTCTCTGGGACAAGACGCAGCCGCGATGGAGTCGGCCTGGGCCTTCGTGCTCGCGGCCAGCGCGCTGGCCGATGACCTCGAACGCGACGGACGAGCACGAACCTTCGCGTGGGACGACCACGCCGGCCTGCAATCGTTGGCCGCTGACGCGCCAGGCGCCGTCCTGGCGTGGCAACCTGGGGCAGGTTGGCAGTCCCGGTTGCCGGCGGACGATCCCCGATTGGATCTGGTCGATCTCTACCTCCCGGTCTGCGGCGCGACGGCCGCGCGCCCGCTGACCGTCGGCCACCTCGGCCAAAGCCTCGACGGGTTCATCGCCACGCACACTGGTGATTCCCGGTTCGTGACCGGCGACAGCAATCTCCTGCACCTGCATCGCATGCGGGCCCTGTGCGACGCCGTCGTGGTCGGCGCCGGCACGGTGGCCGCCGACGATCCCCAGCTGACAACCCGCCACGTCACGGGCACGCACCCCTTGCGGGTGATCTTCGATCCGGGGCGCCGCCTGACGCCGACCTTCGGCCTCTTCACGGATCAAACGGCGCCCACGCTATACCTCTGCGAGAAATCGCGCTTGAAGCCCGGCGAAAGCCGGATCGGCCACGCGACAGCGGTGGGCATCGACGAGGGACCCGAGGGCGGCGTCGCCGACCTGTTGCGGCTGGTGCGCGCCCGCGGCTGTTCTCGCGTGTTCGTCGAGGGAGGCGGGGTCACGGTGTCGGCGTTCCTCGAGGCCAACTTGCTGGATCGATTGCAGATCGCGATCGCGCCGGTGATCATCGGCAATGGCCGCCCCGCCATTCGAATGGCGGCGCCGGAGCGATTGCGCGACTGCCTCCGTCCCGGGTACCGCGTGTTCCAGATGGGCGGCGACGTGTTGTTCGACTGCGAGATGACGGGGCAGCCCAGGGCCTGCGGCGGTGATCGTCCGCCGATCCGCCGCGTGATCTAGTGGTCCGGATCCGCCGGCCAGGCGGCGAGATCGTGATGACGCACGACGATGTGCGAGTGGCCGGCATCAAGATGCGCCATCCGGCGCTGCCGCCAATTGGCGATCGTGGCGGTGAGCTCCGGCGCCAGCTCACCGGCCGCGTCCGCCCAACCGTTGATCAACTGCCGCTGTAGCTCGTGCTGTGCCGGCGCAACAGCCCAATCAGCAGGCGCCACGCGCACGTGGTAACCCATCTCCGTGAAACTCCGTTCGGCGCAGCTCACGGCATCGGGTCCCGCCGCCGGACCGCCGAGCCCCTTGTCCGTTCGTTGATGCCGGTTTAGCAGATCCCGGATCAGGTCGTCTTCGGCCTCGATCGGCGCGCAAGTCGACTCGCCGTTATACGTGAGCGCCAGTAGCGCGGAGGCGCCACTCGCGTGGCAGCGCGCTGCGAGCGTCCGCAGCCATCGCTCCGACACCAGATCGAGCAGGGCCGACGCCGTGACCAGATGGCGCCCCTCGAACAATGCCGCGTCGTCCAGTTCGCCCAGATCGCGTCGCAACGTCTCGACCTCACACCCCAGGTCCTTGCCACTGACGCAGAAGCCGTTTGGCGTGACGTCGAGATGATAACCGCGCGGCGCTGCCCACGTCGCCACGCGGCGGGTCTGCAACGCGAGCAAGTCGGGATTTCGATCCACCACCAGCCAGCGCTGCCGGCCCGGCAGTCGTTCGAGCAAGTAGCGAATGTTGGCGCCGGTACCTGTGGCGAGGTCGAGGACGTTCACAGGTTCATCAACCGGGATCGTGCCGGCAATCAACTGTGTGAGCGGGACGCAACGGGCGGCGGTATCCGCCGGCTCGCGAACCTCCAGCCAATCCGCCAGCGATTCAGCCATTGGTCCCGAGGCCTTCCAACGCTGCGGCAAATCGCGCCGCGGCGTCATTCCAACCAGGCAGCTGTGCCGACACGCGGCGGGCGCCGCCGGCCAACCGCGCGCGAAACGCCGCGTCGCCAATCACGCGAGAGAGGGCTTCCGCCAGCGCGTCGACGTCGCCCGGCGGGACGAGGACGCCCGCCTCGCGTCCCACCAGCTGCGGAATCGCCCCGGTCATGGTGCTCACCACGGGATGCCCGTGGGCCAGCGCCTCGGCCACCGCCATGCCGTACGTCTCCTGGCGGGTCGCCAGCACGAAAACGTCGGAGTTGTAGTAGTAATCCGCCACGGCCGCGCGGTCCAACTCGCCGGTCAGCGACACGCAGTCGGCCAGGTCCAGTTCCCGGATCAAATGGCGGACGCGCGTGGTCGTCTCGGGATGCCGCGTCAGGCTTCCCACACAAGTCAGGTGCCACCCACGATGCGGAACCCTGGCCAGCGCCTGCAAGAGCACGTCGTGGCCCTTGCCGGGGTTCAGGGTGGCCACCGAGAGCAGCATGAGCGTCGACCCCTCGGACCTTTGCACCGGCACCGCGCGATCAGTTCCCGGTTCGACCACGACTATTGGCTTGGGGGCCAGCGCGTACCTCTGCAGCATCGCGAGCGAGGTACGGCCCGTCACGACAATCATCGCGGCGGCGTGGAGGGCCCGGCGCTCGACCGCCGCAAGGCGCTCGGCCGTGTCGAGGTCAAGGCCGACGGCGGCGGAGACGGGAAGATGAATGAGCGCGGCGATGCGGAGGCGCGACGCTTCGCGCTCGATCAGGTCCGGCAGGACGCTGAGCGCCAGGCCATCGATGACCACCACGGTGTTCGTTGCCACTGCGGCCAACACCTCTGCGGCGTGCGCGATCGCGGCGGGCCGGGGGAACGGAAAACCGGTGTCCAGCTCGCGAACCTCCACGGTCCAGCCACGATGGCGGAGACCGTCCACCATGCGCCGGTCGTAGATCGATCCGCCGGTCCTGGTGTCGATCGACCCAGGCACCACGAAGACGGCCTCGTGCATCGCTACGTCGCGTCGCCCACGCGACCCTCGAAGGAGGCCGAGGCGACGTGGGATTCCCTCAGCGTGACCTTGACGGCCTCCACGCCTCCGGCGCCGGGCCCAAGCTCGCCGCGGCGAATCGCGGCGACGATGCCGTCGAAAACGAAGCGCGCGAGGACTTCGCTGGTGGTGTTGCGTCCGGCGAACGCCGGCACCTCATCGAGGTTGCGATAGTTCACCGCCGCCAGCACCTGGCGCAGTGCATCGGCCGCGCGGCCGATGTCCACCACAATCCCATCGGTATCGAGCTCAGGTCGCTTGAGTTCGACGTCCACCACGAATGTCGCGCCGTGCAGACGTTGCGCGGGTCCGAAGACCTCGCCCTTGAAGCTGTGGGCAATCATGATGTGGTCGCGCACCGAGACGCTATACATGGAACACTCCCTGAAGTCTGAAGTCTGAAGTCTGGAGTCTGAAGCAAAGCCTGCTTAGTATTTAACGCGGTGGCACAACGTCTCGCCGGGTGACTGCGCCAGGCCGGCCATCACCTCTGGCAAGTCCTCGAATGGGCTCTCGCCGGTAATGACGGCGTCGAGAGCCGGGTCGCGCAGCAGCGCAAGGGCCAGTTGCATCCGGCGCCTGGTGTCCCACCGCGCTCGTTGTGCCGGCGCCACGCGTCCGACCTGTGAAGCGGCAATCGTCAGCCGCTTTGAATGGAAGTCCTGGCCGAGGGGCAATGGCACGGTTTGATCGCCAAACCAGCTCAATTCGACGATGGTCGCTTCAACGGCGGCCAGTTGCAGCGCCAGCGCGAGTCCGGCAGGCGATCCGCTCGCGTGAATCACAAGGTCGGCGGCGCCGGCGGCGGCGGCGGGTGTCGCGAACGGCACGCCCAATGCGCGCGCCACGATCTCGCGCTGCGGGTTGATGTCCACCAACTCCACCGCGGTGCCCGGGATACGAGCGGCCAGCCACGCCGCCAGCATGCCGACGGTGCCGGCGCCGATCACGATGATGCGGTCGCCAACATGCGGCCGCGCGTCCCAAACGCCGTTCAACGCCGTTTCGAGATTCGCGGCGAGCACGGCTCTCGTCGCCGGCACCCCGTCCGGCAGCACGTGCACCGCGCCGGCTGGAACCACGAAGCGGGTCTGGTGCGGGTGCAGCACGAACACGTGGCGGCCCACGAGATCCAGGGGACCGCGCTCGACTTCGCCGACCATGGCATAGCCGTACTTCACGGGAGCGGGAAACTCCCCCGCCTGGAACGGCGCCCGCATGCGGCCCCATTCGCTCTGCGGCACGCGTCCGCTGAACACCAGCGCCTCGGTGCCGCGGCTGATGCCGCTGTAAAGCGCGCGAACCACGACCTCACCCTCACCTGGCGTGGGCAAGTCTTCATCCCTGATCTCGCCGCGCCCAGGCTCGGCTATCCAGAATGCCTTCGAATCCATGCTCATCGGTCCGCGTCCCTGCCATTCTCCCCCAGTTACAATGCAGCCGTGGCCCCTCTCGGCAGGAGCATCGCCCTTGCCGCCGGCTGCGGCCTGTTGGCGGTGGCGGTGTTGGCGCGGTTGATCGGACCCTCGCTCCAGGCTGGAGCAATGTATGGGCTGCGATCGATGGCCGTGTTTACCGCAATGATGCTGGCCGCCGGCGCCACGATCGGCGGGCGTCACCCCTTTTTGCGATTCGGGCCGGCTAATCAGGTCACGACGATCCGCGCGATGCTGGTGGCGCTGGTGGCCGGCGCCGTCGTCGAACCGGTCACCTCCGGCACGGCGTGGTGGGTGATTGGCGCCGCCGCGTTGATGGCGGCGCTCGACGGCATCGATGGCTGGTTGGCGCGGCGCACCGGCATGGCGAGCCCGTTCGGCGCGTGGTTCGACGTGGAAACCGACGCGCTACTGATCCTCATCCTGTCGGTGTTCGTGTGGCGCTACGAGAAAGCTGGGGCGTGGGTGGTCGCGTGCGGGTTGATGCGGTACGCGTTTGTCGCGGGCGGTTGGATCCTGCCGTGGCTGGCGGGTCCGCTACCACCCACCTTGCGTGGCAAAACGGTGGCGGTGGCGACGCTGGCCGGATTGAGCGTGGCCCTTGCACCCACGGTGCCGGCGCCGATCTCCCGCGTCATGGCGGCGATGACGCTGCTGGCGCTTGCGGGCTCGTTCGCCGTCGATGTGGGGAGACTGCGGCATGGCGAAGG
>JBDTMB010000186.1:0-10701 GCA_039934485.1 Vicinamibacterales bacterium | reverse complement strand
CGCGAACACCGACGCCTGCCCCTCGAAGCGGAAGATGCTGCCGTAGGCGTTCGGCTTGCCCGTCAGCACGCACGCGTCATTGACGAGATACCGCGTGGGGAAATTGTCCGTGCCGTCGAGAATCACGTCGTACGGCTCGAACAGCTGCAGCGCGTTGGCCGAGCTGAGCGCCGTCTCGTAGGTCTCGATGTGCACGTTGGGGTTGAGCGCGTTCAGGCGATCCTTCGCCGAGGCGAGCTTCGACCGCCCGACGTCGGGCGTCCCGTGCAACAACTGGCGCTGCAAGTTGCTGAAATCCACGACATCGAAATCGACGATGCCGATCGTGCCGATACCGGCGGCGGCCAGATACATGGCCGCCGGCGAGCCAAGACCGCCGGCGCCGATGCAGAGCACCTTCGCGGCCTTCAGCTTGCGCTGACCGTCCATGCCCACTTCCGGCATGATCAGGTGCCGGCTGTAGCGCTTGATCTCCTCCGCCGACAAATCGGCCGGTGTCGCCGCTGCCCTGGGCAAAGTCGAGGGGGTCGCTGGTGCGCCGCCCGCCACCGACGGGATGATGCTCACCGTGTCGCCCGCCTTCAGCGGGGTTTGATCCTTCTGCAGGTACCGGATGTCATCGTCGTTGACGTAGACGTTCACGAAGCTGCGGAGCTTGCCCTCGTGGGTATACAGGTGCTGCTTGAGGGCGCCGTACTTCGAGGTCAGGTTCTGCAGCAACTCGCCGATGGTCGCGCCGTCGAGTTCAACGGTGTCGAGCTTGTCGGTGAACGGACGGAGCGGGGTGGGAATCAATACTTTCGTCATCTCAGGCAACCTCGACAGATTCTTCGTCAAACACGGAACGATCGTCCTTGAGTCTCCACGATGTCAGGAGCCGATCTGCACCCGACATCACCGACACGATCACGTAGGAAAACGACGGCCACGCATGATCGAGGTCGTACTGCGACGGCCGCGCCGGATGGTCCGGATGCGAATGATAGAACCCCAGCAGGTCGAGCCCGGCCGCGCGGGCCTGCTGCTCGGCCACGCGGTAGTCATCCGGCCGCACCAGGAACCGCCGGCGCGGACCCTCTTCGGTGGTGTTTGGCAGCGCATGCGCCTGCTGCACCACGCCGTCGCGGCCAAGCAGCGCCCCGCAACACTCGTGCGGAAACGCCTCGCGGCCGTGTGCGCGGATCGCCGCATCCACCGTGGCCGCCAGCCTCAGGCCCGCCATCAGTTGGTGCCGCCAATCGAGGCGCCTTCGGGCGGGTTCTCCCAGAACCGCTCCGACAGGTAGCGCTCGCCGCCGTCGCAGAACACGACCACGACCACGGAGTCCCGCTTGGCAATCTGCAGCGCGCCGGCGAGGTTGGCGCCGCTCGAGATGCCCACCAGCAAGCCCTCTTCCTGGGCGAGCCGCCGCGTCATTTCATACGCCTCTTCGGTGCCCACCCTGAGGTCGGCGTCCGCCAGCGTGGGATCGTAGATGCCCGGCACCATCGCCGACTCCATGTGCTTGAGGCCTTCGAGGCCATGGAGCGGCGAATCGGGCTGCACCGAGGCGAGCACGATCGCGTCGTTGAACTCGCGAAGGCGGCGCCCGGTGCCGACAAACGTGCCGCTGGTGCCCAGCCCGGCCACGAAGTGCGTGAGGCGTCGGCCGGCCTGCTTGATAATCTCGGCGCCGGTCGTGTCGTAATGCGCGCGCCAGTTGAAATCGTTGCTGTACTGATCGGCGTAGAAATACCGGCCGCCCTCGGCGGCCGCGAGTTTCTGCGCCGCGCGGATGGCGCCGTCGGAGCCCTCGAGCGGATCGGTGAAGATCAAGGTCGCGCCGTAGGCGCGCAGGATGCGCTTGCGCTCCGGCGTCACGTTTTCAGGGACACACAACGTGACCGCGTAGCCGAGCGCCGCACCCATCATCGCGTAGGCGATGCCGGTGTTGCCGGAGGTCGCGTCCAGGATGACGCGGCCGGGCGTGAGGGCGCCCGCAGCGATCCCTTCCCGAATCATGCGCAGGGCCGGGCGGTCCTTGACCGATCCGCCGGGGTTCTGCCACTCGGCCTTCGCGTACAACTCAACGCCCGGAACGTCGCGTTCGATCTTCCGGAGGCGAATCAACGGTGTGTTGCCGACGAGGTCGATTACCGACGGTCCGGCACTGGTAATTTCCGCAGGTGTTTCCATGTCCGACTGGTTAGGTCTCATTTTGGTCCCGGGCCAAGCCCCGGCGCAAGTGGGATTACACTTTCCTGCCTATGATGGATTACAGAATGGCACGCCGCCACCTGATGCGTGCCGACCCCAAGCTGGGCGCCATCATCAAGAAGCTGGGGGCCTGCGAGCTGCATGCCGCGGGGCCGCGGGATCCCTTCGAGACGCTGACCCGGTCCATCGCGTCCCAACAGCTATCCACCAAGGCCGCGGACACGATCTTCGGCCGCTTCTGTGACCTCTTCCCGAAGCGCAAGCCCGTCCCCGCCGTTGTGATGACGCTGACCGACGATCAGATACGCGCCACCGGATTCAGCCGTCCCAAGGTCGGGTATATCCGGGACCTCGCGGAGCGGGTGCTCGACGGCCGCCTCGATCTGAAGCGGTTGCGCAAGCACTCCGATGAAGAAGTGATGCAGCAGCTGGTGGCCGTCAAGGGCATCGGCCGCTGGACGGCGGAAATCTTCCTGATGTTCAGGCTGGGGCGGCCGGACGTCCTTCCGGCCGATGATCTGGGATTGATGAACGCTGCCCACCGCGTCTACGGACTGCGCAAGCGGCCCACGCCGGACCAGTTACGCAAGCTCGGCGAACCGTGGCGGCCCTACCGCTCCGTCGCCGCGTGGTATCTGTGGGCAAGCCTGGAAGAAAGTTGAAAGTTGAAAGTTCTACTTGAGCGTCGCCGTCAGCGTCACTTGCGCGCGGATTTCGATCTCGCCGGGCGAGACGGGCGTCACCGCGACCTGCTCAGACACTCCCCGCATCGCCATCGGCTGCGGCGCATACGGAAGGCGCTGTCCTGATTCTTGAATCCTGATCACGCGATCGATCGTGCGCTTGGCGCCGGCCGCCGCCGCTTCGGCGCGCGCGGCCGCATCCGCAACGGCGCGCTGCAGCGCTTCCCGTTCGAGCGTGTCGCGGCGCTTCAAATCGAACCGCAGGCCGGACAGCGACGTGGCTCCCGATCCCACCGACGCATCAACCACATCACCGACCTTGGCCAGATCGTCGACGCGCACTTCGATCGAATTGCGCGCGACGTAGCCCTTGAGCGTCTGCTTGCCGTTGACGTAGTCGTATTCCATCTGGAGATCGACGGCGACGGTGCGGACGGCGTCTTTCGGAATGCCCGCGGCCGCAATCCGCTGCTGCACCGCGCTCATCGCGGCGGCGTTTTGCGCCTGCGCATCCTTGGGGTTCTTCGATCGCGTTTCTGCGCCGATGCGCACCCACGCCTGATCGGGCGCCACCGTCACCACGCCTTCGCCCGACACCACCACGACGGGCGGATCCGTGGCGAGGTTCTGCGCGGGCGCGAGCTGCGCCGTCGCCAGGATCAACAGTCCGGCTAGTAAGATCTTCATACCCTCATGCTAACGGTTATGCATCCGAGCCATCGTCCGAATAGACCACGCGGAAGCCGATGCTGTAGGCGTAGGTGTCGGGCGGCACCTTGTGGCGATGCGCGCAGCGCAGCTGTTGCACATCATGGGTGACCCACGACCCGCCACGGACCAGGCGGAGCGTGCCGCTGCCGGGACCGCGCGGGTTGCGATCGTCGGCGTTGCGATACGCATCGGCGCGATACCAGTCGGCCACCCATTCCCACACGTTGCCCGACATGTCGTAGAGCTCGAGGGCATTGGGGGGATAACACCCGACGGGCCGCGTGCCGCGGTGGCGCTTCAACGCCGGGTCGGGAAGAAAATTGGCGCGGGAGGCATCGACGTCATCGCCCCACGGGTAGCGCTGGGCGTTGAGCCCTCCACGCGCGGCGCGTTCCCATTCAGCTTCGGTCGGCAGCCGGACGAGGCGGCCGATGCGGCCGCTCAACCACCGGCAATACGCCGTGGCGTCGCCGTGCGTGACCAGGGTCACCGGATGCCGGGCGCGTTCGCGCGGCGGGTCGCCGCCGCGCCACACGTACGGCGCGGCCAGTTCACGGAACACGGCTTCGTGCGCAGGCGTCACCACCAGCGGCAAGTCCCGGACGGCCGGCACACCATGCCCGGTCTCCTTGGTGAATTCGCCGTACTGTTCGACGGTGACGGAATGGGTCGAAACGTAGAACGCGTCGACATGAACCGTATGGGAAGGACGTTCGTCGTCGTCGCCCTCGTCAGAACCCATTGAGAACTCGCCACCGGGAATACGAACGAAGCGGGGAATGGGGTCCTCGCGCATCCAATCAGCCGCTAAAAGTATACTGCCCGGCATGAGAGTCGAACAGTTCGCGATGGAGCGAATGCAGTCCACTTACGAAAACCTGGTGGAATTCAACCTGTCGGAGAGCGGCGTCCGCCCCCTCTCGGCCCGGGAACTGGTGGAAGACACCGCCGGACTCGATGGGCTGCTGGACCTGCCCCTGGTGTATACCCAGTCCAACGGGACCCTCGAACTGCGGGCCGCCATTGCCGCCCACTATCCCGGCGCCGGGGTGGATCACATCGAGGTGACCAACGGCGGCTCGGAAGCCAACTTCGTCAGCCTGTTCCGGCTCATCGAGCCGGGCGATGAAGTGGTGATGCTCCTCCCCAACTACATGCAGACCTGGGGCCTGGCCCGCGCCTTTGGCGCCACCGTCAGGGAATGGCGCCTGGTGGAGGACCGCGCGGCCGGCCGCTGGCGCCCGGACCTGGACGCCCTCGAGGGCCTGGTGTCGGCGCGCACGAGGATGATCGTGATCTGCAATCCCAACAACCCCACGGGCGCGCGGCTCACCGCGAGCGATCTCGACGGCATCGCGCGCCTCGCCGATCGACACGGCGCGTGGGTGTTGTCCGATGAGGTCTACCGCGGCGCCGAACTGGACGGCCAGGAAACCGCGTCGATGTGGGGCCGCTCCGAGCGGGTGATCGTCACCAACGGGTTGTCGAAAGCCTACGGCTTGCCCGGCCTGCGCATCGGCTGGATTGCGGCGCCGCCGTCGCTCATCGCGTCGTTGTGGTCGTACCACGACTACGTCACGATCGCGCCGGGCGCGCTCAGCGATCGCCTCGCGCGGGTGGCGCTGGTGCCCGCACGCCGCGCCCGCCTCTTCGATCGCACGCGCGAGATCCTGCGCGCCAACCTGCCGCTCGTCGAAGGCTGGTTGCGCGCCAACGGCGGCTTCGAGTGGATCGCACCCGAGGCGGGCGCCATCCTGTATGTCCGCTACCGCCACAAGATCAACTCGACCGAGCTGGTCAACCGGCTGCGCACGGAAAAGAGCGTGCTGATCGTGCCGGGCGATCACTTCGGCATGGACGGCTATCTCCGCCTGGGGTTTGGCGAGTCACCCGATTACATCAACGCCGGCCTCGCCCGCGTGCGTGATCTGCTGGCGTCGCTGCCCAGCGATCAACAGGCCGCATCGCTGGCATGATCCGTCCCGAGCTGTCGCTCGCCCTGATCGGGTTCGGCCACGTCTCGCGCCGCTTCGTGCGGCTGCTGGACGAGGTCGCCGACCGGCTCGAGTTCACGTGGCGCTTCGTGGCGATCTCCACCCGGCATCACGGCAGCGCCATCGACGTCGACGGCATCGATATCGGACGCGCGTTGTCGACGGTGGAAGCCTCGCAGTCGCTGGATCGCCTGGATCCGGCGCCGCGCGAGCGCAGCGGCATCGATGTGATCCGCCAGGTGTGCGACGCCCTGGCCGACGAGGCCGCCGAGGGGCGGCTGGTGTGCGTCGAGACCACCGTGCTCGACATCGATCGCGGCGAGCCCGGCGTGTCGCACGTCCGCGCCGCGCTCGAAGGCCAGGCCCATGTCGTCACCGCCAACAAGGGGCCGGCGGCGTTTGCCTATCACGAGCTCGAGGCGCTGGCCGAATCGGTCGATCGCATCTTCTTCTTCGAAGGCGCAGTGATGGACGGCGTGCCGGTCTTCAATCTCGTGCGCGACACGATGCCGGCGATCGTTATCGAAGGGTTCCGCGGCGTCATCAACAGCACGACCAACTACATCCTCTCCGAGCTCGAGCGCGGCAAGGAGTTCGACCAGGCCCTGGCCGAAATGCAGGCGCGCGGCATCGCCGAGGCCAATCCCTCCTTCGACGTCGATGGCTGGGACGCCGCCGCCAAGACGGCGGCGCTCGTCAACGTGTTGATGGGTAGCGCGATTACGCCGCACCACGTGCGGCGGACCGGCATCACCGACGTCACCGGCAGCGACGTGCGCGAGGCGATCGGGCGCAGCCGGCGGATCCGGCTGGTGGCGTCCGCGTCTCGCCAGGGCGGCAAGGTCAAGGCGATGGTCGAGCCCGAAGTGGTCGATCGCCATGACCCGCTCTATGCCCTCGAGGATCTCGAGAATGCGCTCTACCTGAACACCGACCTCCTCGGGCAGGTGGGCATCGTCCAGCGTGCGGGCGGGCTCACCCAAACGGCATATGCCCTGCTCACCGACCTGGCGCGGATCAGCCAGCGCCTTCGCGAGATATAAGCCGCCGATGCCGCAGACACCGCAGAGACCTCAGACTGACGGACCGCTGTCGGGATTCACCATCCTCGATCTCACCCGGGTGCTGTCCGGTCCCTACTGCACGATGGTGCTGGGCGACCTGGGCGCGCGTGTCATCAAGGTCGAGCAGCCGGGCAAGGGCGACGACACCCGCGCGTGGGGACCGCCGTTCATCGGCGACGAGAGCGCGTATTTTCTCAGCATCAATCGCAACAAGGAGAGCGTGACGCTCGACTTCAAGCCGGCGGCGGGGCGTGCCCTGCTCGAGAAGCTGATCGGCGTGGCCGATGTGTTCGTCGAGAACTTCCGGCCCGGCACCTTGACGCGCGCCGGTTTCGGGTGGGAGGCCGTGCACGCGCGCTTCCCGCGGCTGGTCTACGCCTCGATCTCCGGCTACGGGCAAACCGGACCACGGACGGAAGAAGCCGGCTACGACGCGGTGATGCAGGCCGAAGGTGGCTTGATGAGCGTCACCGGCGACGCCGATCGGCCCGGCTATCGCCTGGGGGTGGCGATCACCGACATGGTGGCCGGCCTCTACGCGGCGCAGGGCATCACCGCCGCCCTCCTGGCGCGAGAGCGCAGCGGACACGGACAGCGCGTGGACATCGGCATGCTTGACACCACCGCGGCCTTGCTCACCTACCAGGCCGCCAACTGGTTCGCCACCGGCCAGACACCGCTGCGCAAGGGCAACCGTCACGCCACCATTGCACCGTACGAAACCTTTACGACCCTCGACGGCGAGATCGTGATCGCCGTCGGCAACGATGAGATCTGGAAGCGCTTCTGCCAGGTCATCGGCGTGCCCGAGATGGCCACCGATCCGCGGTTCCTGACGAACAAGGACCGGATGGCGAACTACGACCAGATGCGGCCGGCCATCGATCGCGCGTTTCGCACCGCCACCAACGTGGAATGGGTGCGACGGCTCAACGCCGGCAACGTCGCCAACGGCGAGGTGCGCGACATCGGCCAGATGCTGGTCGATCCCCAACTCGCCGCGCGCGACATGATCGCCACGATGCTGCATCCCACCATCGGCGCCACCCGGGTGATCGGCGCGCCGATCAAGCTCTCCGACACGCCGGCCAGCCTGCGCACACCGCCTCCCGTGCTGGGCCAGCACACCGACGCCGTGCTGGGTGAACTCGGCTATTCGGCCAGCGCCATCTCCGACCTGCGCCGCAACAAAGTGGTCTAACGGCCCCGGTCCCGCCGAAGCGGCCGCAGGCCGCGAAGGCGGACCCGTCTCGCCGAAGCGGCCCCTGGCCGCGAAGGCGGATACAATCGATCAAATGGCTGATGTCGGACTCGTTCGCAAGCGCGTCAAGGCGGAAATCGAACACGAGCGGCGCGTGCAATCGGAACGGCGGGCGCGCGCGCAGGAAGCCGGCCGTGCTTACGAACTCTTCCTCAACACCGCCGTGCCAGCCTTTCGCATGGTCGCCAACGTCCTCACCGCGGAGGGCGTAAAGTTTGAGACCATGACGCCGTCGGGCGGGGTGATGATGGTGTCGGAGCGGCAGCGGGACGACGGCATCAGCCTCGAGCTCGATAGCAGCGTCGATCCGCCCGAACCGCTCGTCACCGTCACGCGAACGCGCGGCAGCCGAAGCCTGCGTCACGAACGCCGCATCAAGGGCTCGGTGCCGATGCAGCAGCTCTCCGAAGACGATGTGATCGAGATGCTGTTGGAAGAACTGCGGCCGTGGCTGGGGTAAAGAGCAGCCTGCGGACTACAGGCTGCGGGCTGCGGGGGCTGCGGGCTTCAGGCGAGTCTCTCGACGGCACTCGTATCAATGCCCTCGCGCTTGAGGCCGGCGATCAGGCGATCCCGGTCGTGGGCCTTGCGGAACGCTTCGCGCGCATCCACCACCCCCGTTTGCACGTAGGACAGCAGCGCGTCGGTCATCGGCATCATGCCGTGCTTGCGGCCGCTTTCGAGCGCCAGCGGCAGTTGCGCGAGCTGGCCGTCGGCAATCAGGCGGGTCACCGAGGCGGTGCCGAGCAGCACTTCCCGCGCGGTGACGCGGCCACCGCCGGTCTTCTTCAATAACACCTGCGCCACGGCGCCGCGGAACATCTCGCTGACCGCCGCCTGGACGGCGGCGCGCATCCCGGCCGGCGCCAGGTCGATGACGCGGGCGACCGCTTCCGACGTCGACGGCGCCGTGATCGAGACCAGCACCAGCAGCCCCTGGCCCGCGGCTTCCAGCAGCAGCGGCACCATGTGCGCCGAGCTCAGGTCGTCGACGACCAGCACGTCCGGGTTTTCCCGCAGCGCCGCGCGGGCCGCCGCCAGCGCCTCGTCGGCGCCGCCGCGGATTTCCCGCTGGCTGACGAGCGCGGCGCGGTTGTCGTGCACGAGACGGATCTGGCGTTCGAGCGTGATCACGTGATCGGCGCGCTGGCGGTTGACCAGGTCGACGAGCGCCGACATCAGCGTGGACTTGCCGCTGCCGCGTGAACCGGCGACCAGCACGAGGCCCTCGGCCTCGGTGGCCAGCGCCTGCACTTCGCGAGAGAGGCCGAGCTGTTCCGCCGTGGCCGCCCGGGTGGCGATCATGCGGAAGAGCACGCCGGGGCCGTGATGATCCTGGAAGCTGGTGCAGCGGATGCGGCCCAGTTCCGGCAACTCGGCGATCCACTCGGTGGCCTCGCTCTTCTTGACGAGTTCCTGCGCGTCTTCGGGACCGATCTCGAGCGCCGCCGCTTCGACGTCGGCCTTCGTCAGCACGCCCTCGTCGTCGAGCCCTCGGATGTCGCCCTCGACGCGGAGGTAGGGTTTCGATTCCGAGGTCAGGTAGAGTGCCGACGCGCCGCGCGCGGCCGCGAGGCGAAGCAAGCGCTCGACGCCCGCGATCCGCGCCGACGGCATGCGTGGAGGCACCTCGATGCGGACCGTCCGCGTCATCGGCAGGACGACGGAGTCCAGCGCGTGCAGCGAGGGCGGCGCGTCCGGTGGCACAGAAGCCTGGGGCAGCAGGACCGGCGGTAAGGAAGCCTGCACCAGGGGCGGCTCGGAAGGAGCCGTCGCCACGAACGCGGGCACGGCAAGGTTCGCGTGTGCCTCGATGATCGCCGGTTCGACGCGCATGGCGGCCGCCTCAGCGTCCGCAGCCCGTGCGGCTTCGGCAACACTCGCGGCTTCTTCCGCGCGCGCCGCTTCGGCGGCCCGAGCAGCTTCTACGGCTGCCGCAATGCGTGCGGCGTCGAGGGCTTTCGCAAGCCGTTCGGCTTCGGCGACTCTCGCCGCTGCCTCCGCTTCCGCAGCGCGTGCAGCTTCGGCCGCTCTGGCCGCTTCTTCGGCGGCTTCAGCAATGCGCGCGGCTTCCAGGGCTTCCGCGAGCCGTGTGGTCTCTGCAGCTTCTGCAACGCGTGCGGCTTCGGCGACTCTCGCCGCTTCTTCCGCTTCTGCAACGCGTGCAGCTTCGGCGGCTCTCGCCGCTTCTTCCGCGTCTGCAACGCGTGCGGCTTCGGCGACTCTCGCCGCTTCTTCGGCGTCTGCAACGCGTGCGGCTTCGGCGACTCTCGCCGCTTCTTCCGCGTCTGCAACCCGTGCGGCTTCGGCGGCTCTCGCCGCTTCTTCCGCGTCTGCAACGCGTGCGGCTTCGGCGGCTCTCGCCGCGGCAGCTTCTGCGTCAACCGCGGCACGGGCAACGTCCGCAACTCGGGTAGCCTCTGCGTCAGCTGCGGCACGGGCAACGTCCGCCACCCGCGCAGCTTCTGCGTCATCGGCGGCACGGGCAACGTCCGCAACCCGCGCAGCTTCTGCGTCATCTGCGGCCCTGGCCACTTCCGCAACCCGGGCAGCGTCTGCGTCTGCGGCCCTGACAGCTTCCGCAACCCGGGCAGCGTCTGCGTCTGCGGCCCTGGCAGCTTCCGCAACCCGCGCAGCTTCTGCTTCCTCTGCGGCACGGGCAACGTCCGCCACCCGCGCAGCTTCTGCGTCCTCTGCGGCACGGGCAGCTTCCGCAACCCGCGCAGCGTCTGCGTCATCTGCGGCCCTGACAGCTTCCGCAACCCGGGCAGCGTCTGCGTCTGCGGCCCTGG
>JBDTMB010000185.1:0-10753 GCA_039934485.1 Vicinamibacterales bacterium | reverse complement strand
CCTCGCCCTCCAATAGCGACGGCACGATGGAGAGCGACGGCACGATGGAGAGCGACGGCTTTAGCCGTCGCTGGGCGGCGAGGGCTACAGCCCTCGCCCTCCAGGAGTCGCTACGCCGAAGGAAATAGCAGGGCGCGGGCCCAGTCATTCCGCGCGGCGAGGTGATAGATCAGGGCGCGCGCCAGGCCGGGCATGTAGGCGGCGGCCGGCATGAAGCCGGTGAACATCAGGCCGCGCTCCTCATCCACGCACCACGCGCCCAGTTGATGCGAGTCGGGCTCGAGGCGTTCGTTCGCGTTCAGCTTCTGTGCCACCGCCGGATCCGGTTCGACCGGCAACAACAGCCGCATCTGCAATCCGGAGCCGAGCGACGCATGGCGCTCGGCGGCGTCCAGTTCCAGGCGCGACGGCAGGTCGGGCGCAAATTCCAGGTCCGCGTCGATCCGATTCAACTCGTTGGCGGCCAGCACCCACGGCCGCGGATCGAGATGCACGAGTTGCGCGAGTTCTTCCGGCGTGAAGGGGGAGTCGCCCTCGCCGCGTTGCTGATAGATCTCGGCGATCCCGATCATTTCATCCGGCGTTGACCGCGCGCCGCGGCGCGGATGCGACGAGTGGGCGACTTGGGCGCCAAACGCGTCCGCAAGGGGGCCCGACTCGGCATGCGCGTCGCACATCTGCAAAGCCATCGCGTGAAGCGCCACCGCACGCGCCAGCAGCCAGTTGTCTTCGGTGAGCGAGACCGACGCGTGCAGCTTCACCGCGCCCGTGGCGGTGTCGGCGACATACGCGCTGAGCGAGGCGAAGCGGTTGACGCTGGCGAGACGGGCCCACGTGGTGGCGTCGATATTGATGCCGCTCAGCAGATCAGTCTCGATATGCAGGGTCCGGAGCTCGACGCCCTGGAACTCCCGTGGCGGCGCCACCCACACCCGCTGCGCGAGCGACGAGGGCCACCAGGTGAACGCCGACTCCTCCTGCACGGCCCACTCCGCGTCGATCTGCATGCGTTGAGTGAGAAAGGTGAGGGCGTCTTCGACGAGCGGCATACCTCCAGTTTAGGAGAAAAGGAAGTACATCGCGATGGAACCGGCCGTGGTCACGTTGAGCGAGTCAACGGCGCCGCTCATCGGGATCCGCGCCTGCGCGCTGGCGAGTTCGAGCGCGGCCGCGGTGAGGCCGTCGCCCTCGGAGCCGACGAGCAGGGCCAGGCGGTTGCTCGCGGGCCGAAAGCCGGCAAGCGGCGGCGCCGACGCCGCCGGCGTCAGCGCCAGGACCTCGCAGCCCTGTTGGCGCAGCTGCGTAATCGCCTCGGGCCAGGCGCCCGCCGAGGCGTACGGCACCTCGAGGGTGGCGGCCATCGACGTGCGGATCGCCTTGCGGTAGAGCGGGTCGCCGCAGTCTGGACCGAGCACGACCAGGTCGACGCCGAACGCTGCCGCGCTGCGAAACAGGCCGCCGACGTTGTCCGGATTGCTGACGCCTTCGAGCACAACGATCCGGGTCGCCCGATCGAGGACGTCGTTCTCGAGTCCACCGGCCGCGGGCCGTACGCCAAGGGCCAGGCAACCGCGATGGATGTTGAAGCCGGCGACCTCGTTCATCAGCGCCTGCGGCGCCACGTAGATCGGCGCCTGTGTCTGGTTGAGGGCGGCGCCGAGGTTTTCGACCGCGGCGGGCGTGACGAGAATCGAGCGGGTCTCGAACCGGAAGGACTTGAGCAACTGGCGCAGGACCAGCCGGCCCTCGGCGACGAAGAGGCCGTGCGCAAGCAGGTATTGCGGGTCGGCGAGGAAACGATAGTCGGCGACGCGCGGGTCGTCGAGCGATTCGATCGCAAGCAGTGTCGGCAAGGCGATCAGCCTGCCTGCATCAGTCGCGTCAAGTCGGCAAACCAGTCGAGGACGACGCGAAGTTCGCGGCGCGGCGGGCCGTTCGGGTTGACATACACCACGCGGCCGTCGGGCGCCCAGTGCGGCCAGACCCCGCCGGCGCGTGAGATCCGCAGCGGCGGTTGCTCGCCGTCCACCTCGCGGGTGTAGATCTCCCAGCGGCCGGACTCGTTCGACATATAGGTAATCCGCCGGCCGTCGGGCGAGAACCGCGCGCCGGTCTCGTCGAACAAGGTGCGCACGAGCGGCCGCCGCTGGCGCGTGTCGACGTCGAGCACCCAGATGTCGGCGCCGGTGAGCGGTTGGACTTCCGTGAAGGCGAGGTGACGGTCGTCGGGCGCCCACGAGGTGGGAAATTGGTTCCACGGGCTCGTGATGAGCGCTTCGGCCTCGTCCTGGCCGTACACCGGCTTGATGAACATATTGAACGGCCCGACCTTGCTGTACGCAAACGCAATCTCGAGACCGTTGGGCCGCAACTCGCCGCGGGCATCGAGCCAATGCTGAGGGGCGTCGTCTTCATCGGACGCCCGTGGCACATAGACAAGGGCGCCCGTGCGCGAAAAGGCGAAGCGCGGGCCGTCGAGCACGCCCGCGCGCGACACGCCGGAGACGATCGGGCGCGACGTGTCGATCAACGCCAGGCCGGCGAGCGAGAACGGGGCGGCCTCGAGGCGGCCTTGGCGCTCGAACACGACATGACCGGTGGGCGAGTAGCGGCCAAACGCCGCGTCCGACGCAATCGTGGTGCGCGCGCCGGTGCGGGGATCGAGCACGGCGAGGTCGCTGCCGGCCACGCTGATCGCGGTGTAAAGGATGCCACGGTTGCCGGGAAGGATGTCGGGCCAGCCGTACCTGATCTCGCGCGAGCCGGCCGCGGGAGACGCGAGCACCACGGGATCGCCGCTGGCCGCCGAGACGCGGGCGAGTCCGCCGCCGGGTCCGCCGCCGAAGACGATCGTGCCGTCGGTGTCCCAGGCCGCCCCGGCCCCGGCGCGCGCCGCGCACAACACGATGGGGAGTCCGCCGGCGGCAGGAATCTTGTGGAGGCTGCCGTGCGAGAAGAAGCCGATCCAGGCGCCGTCGGGAGAAAAGAACGGCCCGCTGGCGCCTTCCGAGCCGGCGATGGGCGCCGGCTCGTCGCGATCCACCGTCCGCAGAAATAGCTGCGAGCCGGCAACGTAGACCAGGCGCGAGCCGTCGGGAGATACGGCCACCGATCCGCGCAGCGGGTCGACCGGCGCATCGGTGGGCAGCGAGATGGAGAAGCGGCCCGCCCGAGGAGAGATCGGGTGTTGGCCAAAGATCGCAAAAATTGCCGCCATGCCAAAAGTTGCCAGGACGGAAGCGATGCAGGCCGCGTAAATCGGTCGCCATTCGGGCCCGGAAAAGAAACCCGATCTCGTTTCCGAACGGCCCTTCCTGTCCGTTCCCACCGCGACGAAGAAATTAGTCCCGATCTCCTTTTCGCCTTCGCCCTTGATCCCGATAAAGCGATAGCCGCGGCGATGCACGGTCTGGATGTAAGTGGGTCGGCGACGATCGTCGCCCAAGGCGGTGCGAAGCACGCCGACGGCTTCGAGCAACGACGATTCG
Source organism: Vicinamibacterales bacterium (assembly GCA_039934485.1). Taxonomy (GTDB): domain Bacteria; phylum Acidobacteriota; class Vicinamibacteria; order Vicinamibacterales; family UBA2999; genus 12-FULL-67-14b. The sequence continues at coordinate 7,265 of JBDTMB010000185.1, read as the reverse complement.
GTCACGAACGCGTCGGGCCAGACGGCGTCCATCAGCTCCTGCTTCGAGACCACGAGTCCGGGCTGTGCCAGCAGTGTCGTGAGCACGCCGAGCGCCCGCGGCGGCAGTGGCACTTCGGTGGGCAACCCGGGAGGGTTGCCACCACCTTCGCGCCACAACCCGTCGCCGGGGATGAAGCGAAACGGGCCAAACCGGACGGTTTCCGTGTTTCTTGCGGTCATGTTCAGGACTTGGCGGACGCCTGCCGCTCATTCTAGCCCTCATGTCCCTCTTTCGAACCAAGCCCATCGCCGACCTGGACGACTCCCTTCAGCACGGCACGCCGCTCAGGCGGGTACTGGGTCCCGTCGATCTCACCATGCTCGGCATTGGCGCCATCATCGGCACCGGCATCTTCGTGCTAACGGGCCAGGCGGCCGCGATGCACGCCGGGCCCGCGGTGGTGCTGTCGATGATCGTCGCCGGCGTGGCCAGCACGCTCGCCGCGCTCTGCTACGCCGAATTCGCCTCGTCGGTGCCGGTGGCGGGCTCGGCCTACACCTACGGCTACGCCACGCTCGGCGAGCTGGTGGCGTGGATTATCGGCTGGGATCTCATCCTCGAGTACGCGCTCGGCGCCGCCACCGTGGCAGTGGGATGGTCGGGCTACGTCATTTCCTTCCTGTCGGACCTCGGCATCACGTTCCCGCCGCTCCTCAGCGCCGCACCGGGCACGGCCGTCATCCTGGCCGATGGATCCGCGGCGTCGGCGATCATCAACCTCCCGGCGATCTTGATTGCGATCGCCGCCACAGCGTTGCTCGTGCTGGGGATCCGCGAGTCCGCCCGCGTCAACAGTGTGATCGTGGCGATCAAGGTCGCCGTCGTGATCCTGATCATCGGCCTCGGCGGGATGTTCGTCTCGAGGGAGAACTGGCACCCGTTCATCCCTCCCAACCTGGGCGGCTTTGGCGAGTTCGGGTGGAGTGGCGTGGCGCGCGGCGCCGGCGTGATCTTCTTCGCGTATATCGGCTTCGACGCCGTCTCCACCGCGGCGCAGGAGTCGAAGAACCCGCAGCGCGACATGCCGCGCGGCATCATCGGTTCGCTGGTGATCTGCACCATCCTCTACGTGCTGGTGTCAGGCGTGATGGTGGGGCTCGTGCCGTACCAGCAACTTGGCGTGCCGGCGCCGATGGCGATCGCGGTGGATGCGGCGAGGGTCAAGGCGGCGGGCTCGTCCTGGCAACCGCTGCTGGACCTGATGCCCTTTGTCGTGAAGCTCGGCGCGATCCTCGGCCTGTCGTCGACGATCATCGTCCAGATGATGGCGCAGCCGCGCATCTTCTTCTCGATGGCCAACGATGGCTTGCTGCCGGCGTGGGCCGCCACCATCCACCCGCGCTTCCGCACGCCGCACATCACGACGATGATCACGGGCGGCATCGTGGCGGCGGCCTCGGGCTTCACCTCGATCGGCGTGCTCGGCGAACTGGTGAGCATCGGCACGCTGTTCGCGTTTGTGATCGTCTCGATTGGGGTGATCGTGTTGCGGCGGACCAGGCCGGATCTCGAGCGCCCCTTCCGCACGCCGTGGGTGCCCGCGCTCCCCATCGCGTCAGTGGTCGTCTCGCTGGCCCTGATGGCGGCGCTCCCGGTGGCGACCTGGGAGCGGTTGATTATCTGGATGGGGCTGGGGTTGTTGCTGTACTTCGTCTACGGAGCCCGTCACTCAAAACTAAACAGGAGATAAGGCGATCAGAAGAGAATTGTCCACTGATCTTCTGGTCTCCTGTTTTACTCGTTCCACTCGTTCTTCTGGACGACAGGCATCTGGAGGGCTCGTTCGCGATCGAGATCGAGAGAGCCGACGTGCAACGACAGCGGCGATTGCACCCACTTGTAGATCGACTGCGAGAAGAGCGTCGTGAAGCGGAACGTCCATTTCTCGAGCTTGTCGGGCGACACCTCGGGGAACAGCGACGCCAGCGCCGTGGTCATCTCGCCCGGCGACATCTTCTCGCCGGCGTAGAGGTGCAGGCAGGCGTCGAGAATCGGGAAGGGCATCAACTCGTGCTCGGCGACTTGCGCATCGGCGAGCTCGGGGCCGGGATCGGTGGCCAGCGTGGCCGCAATCCCCTTGAAGGCGAACCGCTGGTGGAGGCGTTCGAGCAGCGCGATCACCACCGTCTTGGGCACGTTGGCGATCACCGAGAGGGCGCCCTCGAGGTCGCCGCCGATGGTGGTGTAGCCGACGGCTTTTTCGCTCATGTCCCCGGTCTGCAGGAACAGCGCGCCCGACGAGTTGGCCCAGTTCCACATCCGCAGGCCGCGCACCCGGGCCTGGATGTTCTGGCGCGTCATCTCGGTGGGCGCCTGGCCGCCGAGCATCTGCCGGGTCACTTCAGCCTCGCGATCGCTGGCGTCATCGATCGGCACGGTCTGCAAGGTGAGGCCGAGATCGGCGGCGAGTTGCTGCGCGGCGTTCCTGGTATCGGCCTGCGAATGGCGGCTGGGCATGTAGAACGCCGCAATCGTGGTGCCGCCGTCGACGAGCTGCGCGGCGCGCCAGGCGACCAGGAGCGTGAGCATCGAGTCGCGGCCACCCGAAAGGGCGATGCCGAGGGACTTGAAGGCGGCGGTCTTTTCGTAATAGTTCTTCACCCCGGTGGCGAGCGCTTCGAAGAGGTCGTCGAGCGCGCGCTCGCGCGGGTCCGGTGCGGGCTGGCGGCTGGCGGGCAGGAAGAAGTTGCCGCCCTCCGGCGCCGGGTATTGGAGCTTGCTGCGATCCGCGGTCGCGCCCGAGCTGGTCACCGTCGGCACGGTCTCGCGCTGCAGGCGGAAGGCCTCGCAATCGCTCCGCCACGTGGTGTTTTCCATCCGCAGGCGCAGCGTGCGATCCAGGTCGACGACGGTGGCCCACCAGCCGGCGGTGAAGCGCGGCGCCTCATCGACCAGCCGTCCGTTCTGGAACACGAACCCGCCGCCGTCGTAGATCAGGCCGTCCTGCCCGCCGACCGCGTTGGCGTACATCAGCACCGCCTGGTTGTCGGCGGCGCGGGTTGCCAGCATTTCGCGCCGCGTGGCGTCGATGCCCATGCGATACGGAGACGAGGAGACGTTGACCACGATCTCGGCGCCCGAGGAGCAGCGGCGGCGCATCGGGCCGTCCGGCGACCAGGCGTCTTCGCACACCTCCACCGCCACCCGCCCGAAGTCGAAGGCGAAGAGATAGTCGCCGAGCGGCACGCCGGCGGCGTCGAGCGCCAGGCCGGCGCCGCCGCGCGAAAACGTGCGGCCTTCATAGAACACGTTGTAGGTCGGGAGTTTTTCCTTCGGGACCAGCCCGAGGACTTGGCCGCGATGGACGATCGCCGCCGTGTTGAAAAGTTGTCCGCCCACCGAGACCGCCAGTCCCAGACAGAACACCGTCGGTGCGTTGGCCGTTTCGCTGGCGAAGCGGTTCAGCTCGCGGCGCTGGCCATCGAGGAAGCCGCGCCACTGCACGAGGTCTTCGGGCGGGTAGCCGCCGACCACTTGTTCGGGAAACGCGCCGATCGTGACATCGGCTTCGGCCATCTCGCGGGCAATGTCGATCAGGCGCGAAACGTTGGACCTGACGGCACCCACCGTGGGGCTGACACTGGCGACGGCCAGTTTGGCGAGGCGCATGGAATCAGCTTACTAGAAGTGCGCGGCGGCCGTCACCGCAGGAGGGCGTTCTCGCCGAGCCACTTCGAGGGCTTCGGCACCTTCTTGCGCTTCAGCCCGAAATGCTGCACCGCGTGCTGCTCGAGATGCTTCATCGCGTCGGGGATCGAATCGGTGACGAGCATCAGGTCCAGGTCCGCGGCGGCGATGGTGCCGGCGTCGATCATGGTGCGCAACATCGCCATGAACGGCGCCCAGTAGTCCTGGCCCATCAGCACGATGGGGAATTGCAGGATCTTCCGCGTCTGGATCAGCGTGAGCGCCTCGGTGAGCTCATCGAGCGTGCCGAAACCGCCCGGCAGCACGACGAAGGCGTACGAGTACTTCATCAACAGCGTCTTGCGGACGAAGAAGTAGCGGCAGGTGACCCAGCGATCCAGATACGGATTGGGGTGCTGCTCGAAGTCCAACTCGATGTTGCAGCCGACCGAGGGGCCGCCGGCTTCGCGCGCGCCGCGGTTGGCGGCTTCCATCACCCCGGGCCCACCGCCGGTCATCACCGTAAAGCCCAGGCCCGCCACGGCGCTGCCGACCTGCCGGGCGATCTGGTAGTAGGGATGGTCCTCCTTGAACCGCGCCGATCCGAACACCGTGACGCACGGGCCGACGAAATGCAGCGCGCGAATGCCGTGGATGAAATCGCGGCCGAACGAGAACAGCTGGATGAATTCCTGAAGGCGTGATTGCGGGCCTTCGAGGAACAAGCGTTCGGGTTCGGGCATAGGGAGGATAGTGTAAAGTCTACCTCGATGTTCCCACAGGCGCGCTCGTATCTCCTCCACGGATTGATCGTGCTGGTGCTGACGTGGCCTGCACTCGCCGCGGCCCAGCCCACGTCGGTGAAGGGATCGATCATCGATGTGTCTGGAGCGCCCATTCCCGCCGCGGACATTACCGTGAAGGCCAGGGATGGGCGGACCCGTGCGGCCAAGTCCGACGCCTTCGGCAACTTCGAGATCGAATTTCCCGCCGATCGCATTCACGTCGCGTCCGAGGGCTTTGAACCGGTGGACTTGGCGGTGCCGGCCGGCGACGAGCCGCTCTATGTCGTGCTGCGTCCCGCGAACTTTGCCGACTCGGTGGTGGTGACCGCGGCGCGCAGCGCCGAGCGGCTGCCGAGCGCGGCGAGCGCGACGGTGATCACGTCGGCGGAATTGAACAACATGGCGGCCGGCGCCCTCGATGACGCGCTGCGGTCGACGCCGGGGTTCACGTTGTTCCGCCGCTCCTCGTCGCGCGCCTCGAATCCCACCACGCAGGGCGTGACGCTGCGCGGCGTGTCGGGGTCGGGGGCCAGCCGCACGCTGGTGCTGGCCGACGGCGTGCCGTTGAACGATCCATTTGGCAACTGGGTCTACTGGAACCGCGTGCCGCAGGCGGCGATCGATCGCGTCGAAGTGGTCCGCGGCGCCACCGGCGATCTATACGGCGCCGGCGCGCTCGGCGGCGTGGTCCAGTTGCTGACCCTGCAGCCCGATCGCACCCGCGCCCGTGCCACCATCGACGGTGGATCCCACGACACCTTCCGGGGCTCGTTGTTCGCGGCGGCCCAGCGCAACGGATGGTCCGGGGCCGGCGCCTATGAAGGCGTGCGCACCGACGGCGCCTACATCGTCCCTGAAGTCTCGCGCGGCAGCGTCGACACGCAATCCGACAGCGACTATCAAACCGGATTCGGCGCGCTCGGCGTGCGGAACAACCGGTTCCACGCCCAGGTGCGCGGCGCCGGCTACAAGGAAGACCGCGGCAACGGCACGCCGGTCCAGATCAACACCACCCGCTGGAAACAGATCTCCGCGGACCTCGGCGGCATCGTCGGCGGCGGCGCGCTGCAGGTCCAGTTCGCCGGCGCCAGCCAGGACTATTACCAGACGTTCAGCGCCGTCGCCGCCGATCGCAACAGCGAGCGCCTCACCACCGAGCAGGCCACCGGCACGTCACACCGGCTGGTCAATGCGCAGTGGGCGCGCGCGTTCCGCCGGGTCACGCTGGTGGCCGGCGGGGATTACCACCGCACCGATTCGACGGTCACCGAGTTCCGCTATTCGGTCACCAACGCGAAGACGGGGCCGTTCTTCGCGGGCGGCAAGGAGGAAGTGAAGGCGGCGTATGCGCGCGCCACCCTCAACGCCACCGATGCGCTCACGTTCGAACTCGGCGGCCGCGGCGACTGGTGGGTCTCGACGCCGGAGGATCCGGCGCTGCCCACGAAGGACGTGAATTTCTTCAGCCCGCGCGCGTCGGTGGCCTGGCGCCAGGGCCGTTACTCCATCCAGGGCGCGGTCTATCATGCCGCCCGCACCCCGAGCTTGAACGAGCTGCATCGCGGGTTCCGCGCCGGCAACGTCGTCACCAACCCCAACCCGCTGCTCGAGCCCGAGACCCTCACCGGCGTCGAAGGCGGCGTGCTCGTCTCGATGGGACGGTTCTCGGCGAGGACGACGGCGTTCTTCAACAACCTCGATGGCGCCATCGCCAACATCACGCTGACGGCCACCGCGGCGCAGATCACGCGCCAGCGGCAGAATTCCGACACCATCCGCGCCAACGGCGTGGAGTTCGAGGGCGACGCGCGGCTGACGCCGGCCCTCAGCCTCAATGGCCAGCTGGTGATCACCTCCAGCCATTTCCGCGGCTCGGTGGCGACGCCGGCGGTCGAAGGCAACACCGTGCCGCAGGTGCCGACGGTGCAGGGGGGCTTCGGGCTGACCTGGGCCGACCCGAAATGGGCGACCGTCGCCACGCAAGTGCGCCTGAGCGGCGAGCAGTTCGATGACGACCTGAACCTGTTTGTCCTGGGCGCCTACGGCGTGTGGGACGCGCAGGTCAGCCGCATCCTGACGCGCGGCCTGACGTCGTTTGTCGCCGTGGAAAATATTCTCGACCAGGAATTCGACACCGCGCGCACGCCGCTCCGCAACATCGGCTGGCCGCGCACGGTGAGGGTGGGAGTGAGGCTCGCATGGCAATAACGAACTTTGTCGGGATCATCCGGGCGTCCTTGGCCTTCGCCCAGCGCAGGTCGGGAGTCGGGATCGCGATCTTACTGGTGGTCACTATGGCCGACATCTCCGCACAGGGAATTCAGCGCATCAATCCGCCCGGGCTGAGCAAGCCCGCCACCTATTCGCACATCGTGCGGGCCGGGAAGACGATCTACATTGCCGGTCAGGTGGGATCCGATGAGCAAGGGAAGATCGCCGGGCCGGGGATGGTGGAGCAACTCGAACAAGTGCTCAAGAACCTGCAGATCGCGCTCAAGTCGCAGGGCGCGGATTTCTCGCACGTGACCCGGATTACGATCTACACCACCGACGTCGACGCGATCCGCGCCCCCGACGCCGCCGCGGTCCGCGCCAAGTACTTCGGCGCGAATCCACCGGCCAGCACGCTGGTGGGTGTCACGCGGCTCGCCGCGCTCGAATATAAGGTCGAGATCGAAGCGACCGCTGTCTTGCCCTAGAGAATTTCCAAGTTGTCTTGAAGCCGGCGCGGCCGCTTGCTTGGCCACAGATGCCACAGATGAACGCAGATGAACGCAGATGAACGCAGATGCGAGGGCGTTCACATGGCCG
>JBDTMB010000184.1:0-10825 GCA_039934485.1 Vicinamibacterales bacterium | reverse complement strand
GGCTCGATCAGCAGTTCATCGACGAGCTCGGCGGCCGCAAGGAGATGTCGGAGTACATGACCGCGCACGGCTTCCAGTACAAGATGAGCGTCGAGAAGGCCTACTCGACCGACTCCAACATCCTGGGGGCCACGCACGAAGCGAAGGATCTGGAGTTCCTCAACAAGGGCATCACCATCGTCCAGCCGATCATGGGCACCGCGTTCTGGCGCGAGGATGTCGTGGTGACGAACGAGACCGTGTCGATCCGGTTCGAAGAGGGGCAACCGGTGGCGCTCAACGGCAAGTCGTTTGCGACCCCGCTCGCGATGTTTCTCGAGGCCAACGCGATCGGCGGGCGCCACGGCCTCGGCATGTGCGATCAGATCGAGAACCGCATCATCGAGGCGAAGAGCCGCGGCATTTACGAGGCGCCGGGCCTGGCGTTGCTGTTTATCGCCTACGAGCGCTTGATCACCGGCATCCACAACGAAGACACGATTGAGCAATACCGCAACAACGGTCGTCGTCTTGGTCGCCTGCTGTACCAAGGCCGCTGGTTCGATTCGCAGTCACTGATGCTCCGCGAAACGGCGCAACGCTGGGTCGCGCGCGCGATCACCGGTGAAGTGACCCTGGAGTTGCGACGCGGGAACGATTATTCAATCCTCGACACGGTGAGTCCCAACCTCACTTACAAGCCTGAGCGTTTGACGATGGAGAAGGGCGAGGAAGTGTTCTTCACGCCGCAGGACCGCATCGGCCAGCTGACGATGCGCAACCTCGACATTGTCGATACGCGCGAGAAGTTGCTGATTTACTCGAAGGCCGGCCTGCTCGCGCCGCCGGCGTCGAGCGGGCTGCCGCAACTGCCGGCCGTGGAAGAGAAGAAGGTGATTTCCGACGGGAAGTGACTCCCGTCTACTTCAGATAGAGCGCGCCGCGGCATCCCAGCCCTTGCCGACATACCTGAAGGGTTCCTGCTGGACGTGCGCGAGTGAGCCATCGGGCCAGAGCAGCACGTGCCCACCCAGGGTCCACTCGGGCACCTCGCGGGTCAGTTGCGCTTCCTCGTCCCAAATCATCAGGAATAACCAATTAAGAATAACGAATTAAGAAAACCTTCGCATTCGTTATTGGTTATTGGTTATTGGTTATTCGTTATTGTTCATTGGTCATTCTCGCGGCCGAAGGCCGCCCTGGCCGTGGTGGGCTCGATGAAGAGAAACGCAATCGCGGCGCCAAGGCCCATCGACACCAAGAGGGCGCTCCAGCCGGTGTGGGTATCGGCGATCACCAGCCCGGTGGCCATCATGATCAGCGCGAATGCGAAATCGGCGGCGCGGACCAGGCGGCCGACATGGCCGCGCAGCGCGGCGAGCTCACCGGGATAAGTGCGCGCGGTGAACCACAGGTGCAGGCGCAGGTTGCCGGCCACGATGACCGCGACCAGCGTGGCGAGAAAGGTGAGCACGCCGTAACGGCCGGTCCAGCGGTGGACGTGCCACGCGGGCCAGACCATGACCCAGTATGCGCCAGAGACGACGAGCTGGTGTGTGACCCACCAGCCGGTGGCGACCGCCAGACTCTTGCGGTTCCCCTCGGCAGCGACATGCTGGTCGGGAAGTTGAGGCTTGTCGGGAAGAGGACTCTTGTCGGGAAGGTGACTCGGGTCCGCACTGCCAGTCAGCGCGTTCGCGAGGTCGCGGGTGGTCGCGAAACGATCACCTGGTGACCGCTGCAGGCAGCGGCGGATGACCTGCCAGGTGGCGTCCGGCATCTCCGTGGGAACGTCCGGATCGCCGGTCAGGACGCGGGCAATCGTCGAGGGCAGGGAACCGCCGCCGAAGGGAAGCCGGCCGGTGATTAGTTCGTAGAGCAGCACGCCGAAGGCGAACTGATCGGTGCGCGCGTCGGTCGGTTGCGCCAGCAGCTGCTCAGGCGACATGTAGAGCGGTGTGCCGGCCAGCGTCCCGGAGTCGGTGAGACGCGACACCACGGCCATCTCCTCGGCCGAGGTGTCGATTTGCGCCAGGCCGAAGTCGAGAATCTTCACGGCGCCATTCGGGAGCTGGACGATGTTCTCCGGCTTCAGGTCGCGATGCACGATGCCGCGGGCATGCGCGGCCGCCAGGGCATCGGCGAGGCTGGCGCCGACTTCCCGCGCGCGAGCGATCGGCAGCGGTCCGCCGGCCAGCACGTCGCGCAAGGTGCGGCCCTCGAGATACTCCGCGGCGATGAAGACCTGGCCGTCGATCTCCTCGAGCGCGTAGACGGTGGCGATCGACGGATGCGACAGCGCCGCCGCGGCCCGGGCCTCCTGGCGCAGCCGCGCCCGGAAGTTCTCGTCGCGGACCATGTGCGGCGGCAAGGCCTTGAGCGCCACGCGCCGATGCAAACGCGAATCTTCCGCCAGGTACACCACGCCCATGCCGCCGCGGCCGATCACGCTGATGATGCGATAGGGCCCGACTGCGGCGCCGCTGTCGAGCAGCGACGCCGGCTCGAGAAAGCCGCCGCCGGTCTCGTGCGCGCGAACCAGCGTCAGCACCTCTTCCTGCACGTCGGCAGGTGCCGTGGCGGCGCGCACGAAGCGCTCGCGCACCGCGGCGGGCTCTTGCAGGGCGCGATCGAAGAGCTCACCGATTCGCTGCCAGCGTTCGGGCGTCATTCACCTTCGCCCGGCTTGTCACCCGGGCGACGGTGGACAGGATCTGAACCATCAAGTTCGCGCCGCAACCAGGCGCGGGCGAGGGTCCAGTGCCGTTTCACGGTGGCCGGCGAGATCCCGAGGGCGTCTGCGGTTTCTTCCACGGTGAGGCCGCCGAAATAGCGGAGCTCGACGAGTTTCGCCTGCTGGGCGTCGAAGGCGGCGAGCCGCTCGAGGGCCGAGTCGAGCTCGATCACGTCAAGGCCGTCACCGCCATGATCGGCAAGGAGGTTGTCGTCCAGCGTGATGCGCTCGGGATCGCCGCCGCGTTTTTCCGCCCGGCGCGCGCGGGCGCGCTGCACCAGGATCTGCCGCATCGACAAAGCCGCAATCGCCAGGAAGTGCGTGCGGTTCTGCCACGGCCGGCCGCGCTCGGCGCTGAGCCGTACGAACGCTTCGTGCACGAGGGCCGTGGCCTGCAGCGTCTGGCCCGGCCGTTCGTGGCGCAGGTAGCCCGCCGCGAGCCGCCGCAGCTCGTCGTAGACCAGCGGCATCAGCTCGGCGACGGCCTTCTCGTTCACGCAGTCTTCTCGATCGTCACCGATTCGACGGTGATCTCCTTCACCGGCCGATCCTGCGCGCCGATCCGCGTCTTGCCGATGGCGCGGATGACGTCGATGCCTTCGACCACTTCGCCGAAAATCGCGTGCTTGTTGTCGAGCCACGGCGTCGGCGCCAGCGTGATGAAGAACTGGCTGCCATTGCTGTTAGGGCCGGAATTGGCCATCGAGAGGATGCCGTCCTTGTCGTGCTTGAGGCCGGGGCCGAACTCGTCGGCAAACTGGTAGCCGGGGCCGCCCATGCCGTTGCCCATCGGGCAGCCGCCCTGGATCATGAAGCCGTCGATCACACGGTGAAAGATCAGGCCGTTGTAGAAGGGCCGCTTCACCTTCGACCGCGTCTTCGGATCGGTCCATTCCTTGGTGCCGTCAGCCAGCCCCACGAAGTTGGCCACCGTCTTCGGCGCCTTGTCGTCGAACAGCTTTACCTTGAACGTGCCTTCGGAGGTCTTGAATGTCGCAGTGGTCATGGAACCATCATAAACCGGCGGGCGGCACTTGGAGTTCCCGACGGCACGAAGTTCCTTCCCGGCTAGAATCCCCGTCATGATTCTCCGCGCCCTTGCCCTGATGGCCCTGCTGTCGTCACCCGCTCAGGCCCAGACCTTCTCATCGACCACCGAGACCCCGGTCGACGCCGGTCTCCAGTTCAAGGGCCTGGTCACCCTCGAGGTGGCGGGGAAGCCGTTGACGAAGCGGTTCGTCATCCGCGTGCCAAACGATGTGAAGCGTTGGACCGGGTCGTTGGTGATTGGCGCGCATGGCGGCGGTGGCGGCGACGACTACGACCGCACCGGCAGGGTCATCGGCACCGACGAGACCGCGCTGGACGACGTGGTGGGGCGGTATTCGCTGGGCCGCGCCTTCGCCTACGCGAGCGTCGATCGCGACGGCACTGGAGGTCGCGACGGCCTGGCCCTCACCTACGCCTTCACCGCGATCGCGAAAGCGGAGGTGGAGAAGCGGATGCGACGCGCTCCGTCTCACACCTACATCGTCGGCCTGTCAGCCGGTGGCGGCATCACGCGCATGGCCATTGAAGACGATCGCAGGATGTTTGACGGCGCAGTGATCATCGCCGGCGCCGGTGGCGACGTGCCGACGCGTCTCGACAAGGCCGCGAAGATGGCCGCGCTGTGGCCGCTGATCGATCCGCGCGTGCATCCGGGCCTGCCGGCAACCGACCCGAACGTGCGCGCGTACGCGGAGGCGATCGGCACACCCGTCGAAGCCCGCCGGCTCTGGCCGTATTCCGGTTCAGGCGCTGCCGCCGCCGCGGCGCGCCAGCAGGCGCCAGGCGACAATTCGAGCGGCATCGTCAAGGTGCCGACCATTGAAGTGGTCGGGACCTGGGACGACCTGATGATCCGCGAACTACGCGCCTACGCGAAACGCGTGCAGCCGCAGGCGATGCATCGCCTGTACCAGGTCGAAGGCGTGTGGCACATGTCGGGCGATGACGACGGCGTGGCGTCTTTCGAGTACATCGCCGAATCGCGGATGAAGCTGCCAAAGGATGTTGCGGACGCGATGGCCGATGGCCCGTCATATCTACCGACCGTTCGCGAGGCTTTTGATCTTCTTGTCCGATGGGTGGAGAAGGGCACCGTGCCTCCGTCCAGCCAGACCGTTCGGCCGGGCCCGAAGTTACGCTAGAGAAAATACATCCACCGATTTCACGGATTAAAGCGATTCGGAATAAGGTGGCCCGCCACCGTTGGTCTTTCCGGGTCTGCGTCATCATGAGCCCGGCCACAGAAAAAAACCGGATGCTTATTTGTTTCCCGTCACGATCTCAAGCGTCTTGGCGCCGGCGATGAACTCTACGTTGGCGTCCGGATTGAAGCTTTGACCAACGGTCAAGCGGTAGCGTTGGCTATTCCACCGTTCCAGCTCAAAACGGCCGTCGGCGCGCGACTTCGGCGCCCCGTAAACCGGGAACGCCGTTCGCAGATGGTTTATCCAACGATTTCAAATAATCAATGATTCGATCGTCAGGCCTCAGCTCGCGAGTGGGCCCGCACTTGGGTGACCACAAGCCGGCCGTCATTGCCAACGTCGCCGGCGATCAAGGATCTGACGCCCGCAAAGAAGCTGAACCCGCATGCTCACCACGGCAACTCGATTCATGGTCATCATTCGTCCCGGCCTTCCGCGCGACTCGCGCGTCACGAGTGCCTGCCAGTCCGATCCAACATCTGTCTCTGCGTCATCTGCGGCCCTGGTCAGTGTCTTATCTGTGATTATCTGTGGCTCAAGATCCGAAGGTAATTCCTTGCGCGAGCGGTAGCGAGTCGGACCAGTTGACCGTGTTGGTTTGCCGGCGCATGTAAGCCTTCCACGCGTCCGAGCCCGATTCGCGGCCGCCGCCGGTTTCCTTTTCACCGCCGAACGCGCCGCCGATCTCGGCGCCCGAGGTGCCGATGTTCACGTTGGCGATGCCGCAATCAGATCCGCGGGCGGAGAGGAACTCTTCGGCGCGTCGCACGCTCTCGGTGAAGATCGCGCTCGATAGCCCTTGCGGCACGGCGTTGTGCATCGCCAGCGCGTCTTCGAAGCGGTCGTATTCCATCAGGTAGAGAATCGGCGCGAAGGTTTCGTGCTCGACGATCGCGGTCTGCGCGGGCATGCGGACGATCGTTGGTTCCACAAACTGCGCGCCCAGGTCGGGCCGCCGCTTGCCGCCGCACAACACCCGGCCGCCCTCCGCCACCGCCTTGGTGATGGCCTCTTCCATCTGTGTCACCGCCAGCGCCGTGACCAGCGGACCCATCAGCGTGGTTGAGTCGAGCGGATTGCCGATGCGGACTTGTTGATACGCCTTCAGCAGGCGATCGGTGAGCGCCGGCAGGATGTCCTTGTGGGCGATGATCCGGCGCGTCGAGGTGCAGCGCTGCCCCGCGGTGCCGACCGCGCCAAACAGGATCGCGCGCACCGCCATCTCGAGGTTGGCGTCCTCGGTGACGACGATGGCGTTGTTGCCGCCGAGCTCGAGGATGGTCTTGCCGAAACGCCCGGCCACGACTTCCGACACGTGGCGGCCGATCGGCGTCGATCCGGTGAAGGAGATGAGCGGCAGGCGCGGATCCTTCAGCATCGCTTCACCGACGATTCGGCCGGAGCCGACCGTGAGATTGAAGATGCCGGAGACGTGGTGATCCGCCATCACCCGGTTGGCGATGTGCTGCACGGCGATCGCGGTGAGCGGCGCGGGCTCGGCCGGCTTCCAGATCACCGGATCGCCGCACACCGCCGCGATCGCGGCGTTCCAGGACCACACCGCGACGGGAAAGTTGAAGGCGCTGATCACGCCGACCGGTCCCAGCGGATGCCACTGTTCCATCATGCGATGACCGGGACGCTCCGACGCGATCGTCAAGCCGTAGAGCTGCCGCGACAGCCCCGTCGCGAAGTCGCAGATGTCGATCATCTCCTGCACTTCGCCGTGGCCCTCGGCGCGGATCTTGCCCATCTCGAGCGACACGAGATCGCCGAGCGGCTCCTTGAACTCGCGGAGGGCCTGGCCGAGGTCGCGCACGAGGTCGCCACGCTTGGGCGCCGGGACTTCCCGCCAGCTGTGAAACGCCGTCGCCGCCGCGGCCGCCACGCGGTCGTAGGCATCGGCGCCGGCGAGCATCACTGTGGCGATTGGCTCGCCGGTTGATGGGTTGAACGAGGTCAGCTGGTGGCCGTCGGGTTCCGAGATCCACCCGTCGGGTCCCACGCACGCGCCTGGGTTGAGCGCGACAATCTGGAGCTTCTTGAGGAGGGACTGCATCTCCTCAAGATATCAGTGTTGGGTTCCTCTTATGCCATTCCGTGGCCTGCTCGTAGGCCAACGCCACGCGGGCGACCGTACCCTCGTCGTACAGCTTGCCCGTCACCATGATGGCGATTGGCAGCTGGTCCACAAAGCCGCACTTGAGCGCCATCGCGGGATGCCCGGTGAGATTGGTGATGGTGAGGCTCCCGCTGCCCGGCGCCGGGCTCAGGAACGCGTCGTACTGCGACATCAGCTTGTCCATCTCCTGCATCAGCAACCGGCGGGCCTGCATGGCGCGGATGTATTCCACCGCGGGAATAAAGCGGGAGCTGCGGAAGGTGTTGGGCCAGTCGCCTGGCGATTGACCGGTGAGCGACGCGAGTTGTTCCTTGTTCCTGGTCAGGTCGTCGAAGGCCGCGGCGGCCTCGGCGCTCAGCACGAAGCTGATCGATTGGGTCGGGAAGTCGGGCATCGTGATCGGTTCGAGCTTCGCGCCGGCCTTGCGGAAGGCGTCCAGCGCCTCGGCATACGCGGCGTTGCGCGTGCCGGCCGCGGCTTTCTGTTGGTCGGTGGCATTCGGGTTCTGCGGCCCCTGCTCGAACTCCCGCTGGATGAAGCCGATGCGCATCGCCGACAACGGACGGTCCGGGTTCCAGTCGAGCGGCGCGTCGGTGACGGTGTCGTCGCGGCCATCGGTGCCGTAGATCGCGTTCAACACCAGCACGCAATCCTCCACGCCACGGCACATCGGGCCGATCTTGTCCATCGACCAGCTGAGCGCCATCGCGCCGTAGCGACTCACCCGTCCATAGGTGGGACGCAGTCCCGTGACGCCGTTGGTCGAGGCCGGCGAGATGATCGAGCCGAGTGTTTCGGTGCCGATCGAGAAACCGACCAGGCCCGCGGCCGTCGCGGCGCCTGGTCCCGCGGACGATCCGCTCGAGCTGCGCTCGATGTTCCAGGGGTTGTGCGTCGAGCCGCCGAACCACACGCCGCCCTGCGCCAGCGCGCCCATCGACAGCTTGGCCACCAGCACCGCGCCGGCCTCGCGCAGGCGCTCGACGACGGTGGCGTCGAGGTCAATGACTTGATCCTTGTAGGGCGTGGCGCCCCAGGTGGTCTTGTAGCCCCTGGCGGCGAGCAGATCCTTCGCGCCCCACGGAATCCCATGCAGCGGTCCCCGATACTTGCCGGCCTTGATTTCCGCATCCGCGTCCGCGGCCTGCTTCATCGCGAGCTCTTCGGTGAGCGAGACCACGCACTTGAGCGTGTCGCCGTATTTCTTCAGCCGATCGAGATAGATCTTCGTCAGGTCGGTTGAGGTGAGGCGCTTGCTTTCGATCAGCACCGCGAGCGAGGTGACCGGGAGGAATGCGATCTGCTCCGGTGTGAGCCCCGCGGGTACTACGGGCTTGCTGACGCGGAGTTTCGCGTTCCGCGTCGACTTGCCGGTGGGCTGCTTGCCTGGCAGGTAGGGATGAAAGATGAGGGCGGGCTCGGTGCCCGTGGGCACGTTCAGCTTCCGCAACTCCTCGAAGCTCTCGAGGTTGCGATTGACGCTGCCGAGCGCCATCTGTTCTTCCGCCTCAGTGAAGTCCACGCCGAAGATGCTCTCGGCGGCGTCGAGGCGAAGCTTGTCGATGCGCTGGGGGCCGGCCGGGCCGCCCCGTTGCGCGAGCGCCGGTGCGGCGGCGCTCGCGGCGAGAAGAGTGGAAAAGAAGTGTCGTCTGTTCATACGGTGACAGACACACTACCAAAAATTCAGCGTCCGGACGGGCTATAGCGGTGTTCCTGTCCGACAACCTTGGCCGGGTCGGCGCCCTTCTTCGGCCGGAACTTCTGCACGCGGCCGTTGAAGACCTCGGCCAGGTAAAGGTTGCCCTCCTGGTCGACGGTGATCGAATGCGGTCCAGCGAATTGCCCGGGGAGTCCGCCGGGCGCGCCCCACCCGTATACGTACTTGCCGTTCAGGTCGTACTTGACGATGCGGTTGGTGCCGCCGTCGGAGATCCACAGGGACTGATCGGTGGTGATGATGTGGGCATAGGGCTGCGAGCGCATGCCCGTGGACCACATGTCGAGGAACTTGCCGTTCTCGTCGAAGACCTGGATCCGGCGGTGTCCGCGGTCCACCACGTAGAGCTTCCGGTCCTTGCTGATTTGAATGCTGTGCACGGTGTTGAATTCGTTCGGGCCCGGGTTGCGCGGGTCCTTGGGCGGCCCGCCCCAATCCTTGATGAACTTGCCGTCCTTGTCGAACTTCGCCACGCGGGTGCCGCCGTAACCGTCGCTGATGAAGAACGTGCCGTCGGGCAACCAGTCGATGTCGGTCGGGCGGTCGAAGAGCACGCCGGCCTGGCGGCCCCGCTTGCCCACCGTGCCAAGCGTCATCACCAGCTTGCCGTCGTAGGTGAACTTCCAGATCACGTGCTGCTGGTCGTCGATGATCCAGACGTGCTTCTCGGGATCGTATGGGTTCATCTTGATCTTGTGGGGGCCCCGGCCGCACGGGTCCTGCGCGAGCATCTTCTCCATGAACGGCCAGTCCTGCACCAGCTTGCCGTCACGATTCACCACGAAGACGGAGTGATGCCAGCGGCGCTCCCATCCGCGCTTGGCCACGGTTTCGCAGGTGGCGCTCAGGCCGTCGGCGTTGCCGGTGGCGTTGCCGCGCGAGGGATTGAGCAGCGCGTAGGGGGTCCACGGCTTCGCCCCCGCCGGCAACGGCAACTCGCCGCGTTGCGCGATCCAGATGCGGTCGGGCGTCTCCGCGTACACCGCGCCTACCGATCCCCAGGTCCAACCCTCGTGCTTCACGCCGTCGGGACCGTCGGCCAACGGCTGCGGCCAGTTCTCGACGAACTCGTAGGGCCCGAACTCCTCTTGCCCGCCTTTTTCCTGCGCGAGCACGGCTGTCGCGACAATCGTGACGGCTGTCAGCACTACCAGTGATGGATTACGTGGACGCATTGTGAGGCTCCTTCCACAACGCTCGCCGAACGGCGGCCGCGCCGACGGCGCAACGTGCGGGGAGTCTAGCAGAACTCAGCAGGCGGCTTGCACGGGATAGAATCAGGGCAGCGCCATGCCTTCGACCCTGCCGGCCCGCGACATCGACGCGCTTGCGCGGGGGCTGCACGCGGATCCGTTTGCCGTGCTCGGTCCGCACGAAAGTCCTGATGGGCTGGTGATTCGCGTGTTCTGCCCGCACGCGAGGGCGATTGCGGTGATCGGCTCAGGCACCGCTAAAGCGGTGCCCTACGAGTGTGAGCGGATCCATCCGGAAGGTCTCTTCGAGATCACTATCCCCGGTGCGACGCGCGAAGGCTTCGACTATCGCCTCCATATCTCCTGGGCCGATGGCGCCACCAGCGACATCGACGATCCGTACCGCTACGGCCCGGTCCTCACCGACTTCGATCTGCACCTGCTTGGCGAGGGCACGCACTTCCAGGCTTTCGACAAGCTCGGTGCCCGTCCGATCACGCACGGCATCCGCGCCGGCGTCCACTTTGCGGTGTGGGCGCCCAATGCGCGGCGGGTGAGCGTCGTCGGCGACTTCAACGCCTGGGATGGGCGCGTGCACCCGATGCGCGCGATTCGTCCAGGCGGCTATTGGGAAATCTTCCTGCCCGACCTGGGCCAGGGCGACCCCTACAAGTTCGAAGTGGTCGGCGCCGATGGCCAGCGCGTGCTCAAGGCGGATCCGTGGGGCCGGTATTTCGAGACGCCGCCGCGCACCGCATCGATCGTCTGGAACAGCGACGCCTACGCGTGGCAGGACGAGGCGTGGATGACCGCGCGCGCGGACCA
>JBDTMB010000183.1:0-10875 GCA_039934485.1 Vicinamibacterales bacterium | reverse complement strand
TGCCGGGTTCGCGCAGGTTGGCAAGCAGCTCGTCGAGCGATACCTTGGGTACGAACACCGAGCCGCGCCAGTGGTTGATCAGGCCGCCGTCGATCGCGATCTCCTTGCCCGCCTGGTTGCGCGCCGTCGGGCGGTCGATCACCACCTCGCCGCGCCGTATCGCCGCGCGCGCCGCGGCGGCCGGGCCCGGGGCCTGGCGATCGATGGTGAGAAAGGGGCCGTCCGGGTTGAGCTCGGAGTTGATCCGCGCCTCGACGGCGGCGGCGTACCTGGCAAAGCTTTCGGCGGTTTTCGGCTGGAGGACCGTGTCCTCCAGGGTCATCGCCGCGGCCGCCAACACTGCTAACCACACGCCGCTGCTCATCGCTTTGTCACACAACATACCCCGAAGAACGGGCAGCCGTACCCACCTTTCCAGCGCCTACGACGTGAAGAACGCGCGCAGCGCCGCCAGCGTCCGCGTCATCGATTCGCGCGCCACGCGGTCGATGATCGGCAGGACGATGGGCTTGAAAACCGACGGAATGTCGCGGCTCAGCGTGAGCGACTCCAACTCGACCAGGACCCCGCCATCGGCCTGTTGGTAGCGCCAGTAGGAATTCAGCCGCCAGAGAAAGCCCTGGTCTTTCCCGGCCGGGAGGCTTCGCTCGCCAGGCGTTTCAGCCCCTTCCACCTCGACGATGCGCGTCGCGATGCTCGAGCTGACGGCGCGCCCAGGGCCGACCACGCGATACCGCACGTCGTGCTCCGTGTCGTACACCACCGTCACGACCGTGCTCCGCTTCAGGCGCAGGTAGAGCGTCAACTCGTCAGCACCGCGCCGCGACACGACGCGCGAGCGCACGACATCCTCTTGTCGCTGAAGCTCGGGCCCGGGATTCTTCAGCGTCTGCAGCAGGGTGTCGAGCGCGAGGTTGGGAATGAAGATGGTGCCCCGCCAGTGATTGATGATCCCGCCCGATACTTCGAGGTTAGTCCCGTCGGCCGACGACGTATTGCCGCGATCCACCAGGATCGCACCCTGCTTCAGGGCCCGTCGTGCCGCCGCCGCCAGCGCCGGCGGCTGCCGTTCGATCGCGATGAGCGGCAGGCCCGCCCGCAGCTCTCCTGCCGATCGCGCTTCGACCGCGGCCGCATATTTCGCGAAGCCTTCCACCGTCTTCGACTGCAGCGTTGCCGCGCCCGCGTCGGAGGTGAAAGCGGCGAACACCAGGATGGCCGCCGCACGGAACACCAGGGTGTCGGCGGCCGCGAAGTTCAGCAGGCCGAGAATGACGACGGCGCCAACGTTCGCGACGATCGGCGGCAGCGTGGCATGCTCGACGATGACCGCGGCGATCGCCACGGTGCCAAAGATCGACGTGGCTCCGGTGAGCAGGTTGAAGCGCAAGAGGCGCGAGGCGCGTTCCCTGGCATTGGCCGCCGGACGCTCGCGCCAGGTCCAGCGCTCGTGCCAGAAGAAGTTACAGAGAATCGCCGCTTCGACGCCGAGCGCGGTCGCCACGAGGTAGTGCACGCCGGCCAGGTGCGTGAGCGCCGCGACCGTGACGATCTGGACGACGAATCCGGGTGCGCCGGCGATCATGAAGCGGCCGCACCGGGACAATACGCGTGCGCTGATCATCGCCGCGTCTCCTCGAGGTAGAGCGCCCGGATGTTCGCGGTCGACGTGATCAGGAATGCCCCCACCATGCCGATGGCGCCGATGGTGCCGCCGAGGTCGAAGAGGCGCACTTCGCCGAGACCCAACGGATTGACGACCGGTGTGCTGATGAGCGCAACCGCGCCCATGGCCAGCAGGATGCGCAACTCGGTGGGGCCGACGCCCATGAACGCCATGGTGAACACCCCACGGGCATACGTAGCGAGGTAGGCCTCGGCCGAGACCAGGAAGAAGGCCGCGACGACGAGCACGGCGATCATCGGTGTCATGAATCCCGACGCGGCGAGCCCGGCGAAGAGCAGGGCGGTGCCGGCCAGGTCGATCACATGGTCAACGTAGTAACCGTAGCGCGGCCGTAGCTGGTTACGGACCCGGGCGAGCGTGCCATCTAGGCTGTCGCCGAACCAGTTGAGCACCAGGGCCAGGACGACCAGCGCCGCACCGGCGACCGGGTTCAGCTGGACGTACCAGAAGGCAAGCCCGGCGCCGCCCATCGAGGCAAGGCCCAAGGCCGACAGGTGATCCGAGTTGATCCAGCTGGGCAGGCGCTCCGCCATCCAGATGAGCGCGCGCTTTTCCGAGACCGCCAGCAGACTGTCATGCTTTCGAACGTGGACACCGGATGCCATCGTGGTTCTCCTCTGTACCCCTGATGTGCAGAACCTGGCGCGATCGGCTCACGTGGCCTGCCTTGCGCGCCACCGCAGCCGAGTGATAAACTTGGTTTTTCCTTGCGCTGCAAGCATTTAGAAGCAGCGCGGTCCCAGTGCCCGAGTCAAATATCCGCCGCGCCGTGCTTGCCAACGGTGTCCGTCTTGCCACCGAGCGAATGCCGCACGTCCGGTCGGTGGCAATCGGCATCTGGCTGACGCGCGGCTCGCGCCACGAACCATCCGACCGCACCGGCATCGCCCATTTCGTGGAGCACATGCTCTTCAAGGGCACGCCGACGCGAAGCGCGGAAGAAATCGCGCAGCAAGTCGACTCGATTGGCGGCCAGATCGACGCGTTCACCTCGAAGGAATACGCCGGGTATTACCTCAAGGTGCTCGACGAGCACCTGCCGCTGGCGGTGGACATCCTCGCCGACCTGATCTCCAACCCGCTGTTTGCCGCCGAGGACATCGAGCGCGAGAAGAAGGTCATCCTCGAGGAGATCAAGATGGTCGAGGATACGCCCGACGATCTCGTCCACGAGATCTTCGCGGAAGGGTTCTGGGGCGGCCATGCCCTGGGACGCCCGATCCTCGGCACGCCGGCCACGGTGTCGGCGCTCGATCGGGACACCCTCTCGCAATATTTCCAAAGCACCTACGTCGCCTCGAACTTCGTCGTCGTTGCCGTCGGCAACCTCGAACACGATCACGTGCAGGGCCTGCTCGAGCGGGCGCTGGAGAAAGCGCCGCGCCTGGGCGCCGACGTCGAACAGTTCGCCCCGGTGATCGCCTCGGTCGTCCAGGTCCGCCAGAAGGACCTCGAGCAAAGCCACGTCTGCTTCGGGACCTCGGCGCTGCCGCAGCATCATCCGGATCGCTATGCGGGCTACGTCCTCAACACCACGCTCGGCGGCTCGATGAGTTCACGGCTGTTCCAGAACGTGCGGGAAAAACGCGGCCTCGCCTACTCGGTGTTTTCCGGCCTTTCCGCCTACCAGGACGCCGGCGCGTTGAGCATCTACGCCGGCTGCGGCAACGACGCGGTGGCCGAGCTGATCGATGTGGTCGTCGCCGAGATTCGGCAGTTGAAGTCCGGCGGACTCACCGACATCGAGCTCAGGCGCGCGAAGGATCACCTGAAGGGGTCGCTGATGCTCGGCCTCGAAAGCACCTCGAGCCGGATGTCGCACCTGGCCCGCCAGGAGATGTATCGCGATCGCACCGACGGCCTCGACGAGATGCTCGCCGCGATCGAACGGGTGACCATTCCCGACGTGCAGCGGCTGACCGACCTGTTCTTCAGCACCGGCTCGCTCGGCGTCACGGTGCTCGGCGACGTGAATGGCCTGACGGTCTCGGAGGAGCAACTGGCGCTGTGATTGCTCGGTACACCAACCCCGAGATGGGCCGGATCTGGAGCGAGCAGCGAAAGTACGAGACCTGGCTCCAGGTGGAAATTGCCGCCGCCGAAGCCATGGCTGACGCCGGCATCGTGCCCGCCGAGGCGGCGCGCGACCTGCGCGCCAAGGGCGCCTTCGACATCGCCCGCATCGACGAAATCGAGAAGGTCACCCAGCACGACGTGATCGCCTTCACCACCTCGGTGGCGGAGAAGGTGGGGCCGTCGGCCCGCTGGCTCCACTTCGGCCTCACCTCGTCGGATGTCGTCGACACCGCGCAGGCGCTGCAGATGGTCGAGGCCTGCGACCTCATCCTCCGGAACATGTCGGCGCTCGCCGACGCGATCAAGGCGCGCGCGGCGGAGCATCGCCAGACGCCGATGATCGGCCGCACCCACGGGGTGCACGCCGAGGTGATGACCTTCGGGCTCAAGCTGGCGCTGTGGTACGCCGACCTGGCGCGCAGCATCGAGCGCGTGCGCCGCGCCCGCGAGGGTGTCCGCGTCGGGATGATTTCGGGCGCCGTCGGCACCTTCGCCCACCTCGATCCGGCGATCGAGGAGGCGGTGTGCAAGCGGCTCGGTCTCGAGGCCGACGCGGTGTCGTCGCAGGTGATCCAACGCGACCGCCACGCCGAGCTGGTGAGCGCGCTGGCGATCACCGCCGCCTCGCTCGAAAAGTTCGCGCTCGAAATCCGCGGCCTGCAGAAGACCGAGATCGGTGAAGTCGAGGAGCCGTTCGCCAAGGGCCAGAAGGGTTCCTCGGCGATGCCGCACAAGCGCAACCCGATCGGCTGCGAGCAAATCGTCGGCCTGGCCCGCCTGCTGCGCGCCAATGCGATGGCGGCGATGGAGAACGTCGCGTTGTGGCACGAGCGGGACATCTCGCACTCGTCGGTGGAGCGCGTGATCATTCCCGACAGCTTCATCGCCCTCGACCACATGCTGCGCCGGTTCACGAGAATCGTCGCCGGCATGGTGGTCTACCCCGATCGCATGCTCGAGAACCTGAACCGCTCGCGCGGCGTGGTGTTCTCCGGCCAGGTCCTGCTGGAGCTGGCGCGCCGCGGCGTGTCGCGCGAGCAGGCCTACGAGTGGGTGCAGCGAAACGCCATGCAGTCGTTCCACGACAAGACGGACTTCAAGCCGCTGCTCCTCGCCGACGCGGACATCACCAGGGTGTTGCCGGCGGCCGAGATCGAGAAGGCGTTTGATCTCAAAGAGCAGTTGCGAAATGTCGACACGGTATTTGCCCGGGTGTTCTGAACTGGAGGGAGAGGGCTTTAGCCCTCGCCAGGGAGACAGTGGAGGGCGAGGGCTTCAGCCCTCGCCAGGAGAAGATGGAGGGCGAGGGCTTCAGCCCTCGCCAGGAGAAATCAATGCGCGCGCGAGTCTATGTAACGCTGAAACCGTCCGTCTTTGATCCTCAAGGCCGCGTCGTCGCCGACGCCCTCGTCACGCTGGGCTACCAGGATGTGAAGGACGTGCGGCAGGGCAAGTTCTTCGAGGTGGAAATCGACGGCAAGGATGCCGCCGCCGCGAAGACGCGCGTCACCGAGATGGCCGACAAGCTGCTCGCCAATCCCGTGATCGAAAGCTACCGCGTCGAGGTCCTGCCGTGAAGTTCGCGGTCGTCGTCTTTCCCGGATCGAATTCGGATCGCGACGCGTTTTACGCCGCGTCCCACGTGCTGGGCCAGGAGGCCTCGCTGGTGTGGCACAAGGACACCGACCTCGGCGGCGCCGAGGCGGTGGTGCTGCCCGGCGGCTTCGCCCATGGCGATTACCTGCGGACGGGCGCGATCGCCCGCTTTTCGCCGATCATGGGTGCGGTCAGGGCGTTTGCCGACCGCGGCGGCCCGGTGATCGGCATCTGCAACGGCTTCCAGGTCCTGCTCGAGGCCGGCCTGCTGCCCGGTGCGATGGTCCGCAACCGCGGCATCAAGTTCACGTCGAAGCACGTGCACGTGCGAGTGGAGCAGACCGACACGCCGTTTACCGCCGCCTGCACGCCCAACCAGGTGCTGCTGCTGCCGATCGCCCACGGCGAGGGCAACTACTTTGCCGAGCCCGAGGTGCTGGCCGAGCTCGAAGCCAATCGACAGGTGATCTTCCGCTACACCAACGCGGCCGGCGAGATCACCGCGGCCAGCAATCCGAACGGCTCGCTCAACAACATTGCCGGCATCTGCAATCCCCGGCGCAACGTCGTCGGCTTGATGCCGCATCCCGAACGCGCGGCGGAAATCGCGCTCGGCAGCGCCGACGGCCGCGTGGTGATGGCGTCGGTGGTAAAGGCAGTTCAAGCCCTCAAGGCCTCAAGCCCCCAGGCCCTCAGGTCCCTCGCATGAGCGTGATCGACGCGACCGTCCTCGAACGCCACGGCATCAAGCCGGATGAATACGATCGCATCGTTGAACTGATGGGCCGCGAGCCCAACCTGCTCGAGCTCGGGCTCTTCTCCGTGATGTGGTCGGAGCACTGCAGCTACAAGAGCTCGAGAGTCCACCTCAAGACGTTGCCGACCACTGGACCCCGGGTCGTGCAGGGGCCCGGCGAGAACGCCGGCGCCGTCGACATCGGCGGCGGCTGGTGTGCCGTCTTCAAGATCGAATCCCACAACCACCCGTCGTTCATCGAGCCGTACCAGGGCGCCGCCACCGGCGTCGGCGGCATCATTCGCGACATCTTCACGATGGGCGCCCGGCCGATCGCGCTGCTGAACGCGCTGCGATTCGGATCGCTCGACACCGCGCTGGCGCGGCGGATTTTCGAGGGCGTGGTGGCGGGCGTGGGTGGCTACGGCAACAGCATCGGCATCCCCACCGTGGGCGGCGAGATCGTCTTCGACGCGAGGTACGCCGGCAACCCGCTGGTCAACGTGCTGTGCCTCGGCATCTGCCGCATCGACGACATCGTCAAGGGCGCGGCGAAGGGCCCTGGTAATCCGGTGTTCTACGTCGGCGCGAAGACGGGACGCGACGGCATCCACGGCGCGACGATGGCGTCGGCGGAGTTCGACGAGCGGTCGGCGGAGAAACGCCCGGCCGTCCAGGTTGGCGATCCGTTCATGGAAAAGCTCCTGCTCGAGGCCTGCCTCGAGGTGTTGAAGACCGGCGCCGTCGTCGGCATCCAGGACATGGGCGCGGCCGGCCTGTCGTGCGCGACGTCGGAGATGGGCTCGCGCGGCGGCTGCGGGATGAGCATCGACGTGATGCACGTGCCGCAGCGGGAAACCGGCATGGTGCCGTACGAAATCATGCTCTCCGAGTCCCAGGAGCGCATGCTGCTGGTGGTCGAGAAGGGCCGCGAGCGCGAAGTCGAGGACGTCTTCGAGAAATGGGACCTGCACGCAGTGCAGGTCGGCGAAGTCACCGAAGGCAGCCGCCTCAAGATCCACGAGCGCGGCAAGCTGGTGGCGGATCTGCCCAATCGGGCGCTGACCGATGAAGCGCCCGTGTATCGGCGGCCGATGCAGGAACCCGCGTGGCAGCAGGACGTGCAGCGACTGGACGTCGGCAAGCTGGCGGTCATTGACCCGGCGGACGCTTTCGATCGCCTGATCGCGTCACCCACCATCGCCAGCAAGCGCTGGGCCTACAACCAGTACGACCACACGGTGGGCACCAACACGATTGCGCAGCCCGGCCTGTCGGCGGCCGTCGTGCGCGTCAAGGAAACCTCGCGCGGCCTCGCCGTCTCGGTCGACGGCAACGGACGGTTCTGTTATCTGCATCCGTATCGCGGCGCCATGCTCGCGGTGGCCGAAGCCTCGCGCAACGTCGCCTGCGCCGGCGGCGAGGCGATTGGCGGCACCAACAACCTCAACTTCGGCAATCCCGAACGGCCCGAGATCATGTGGCAGCTCGGCGAGGCTGTTCGCGGCATCGGCGATGCGTGCCGCGCGCTCGAAATTCCCATCACCGGCGGCAACGTCAGCTTGTACAACGAAACCGAAGGGCGCGCGATCTTCCCCACGCCCGTGCTTGGCGTGGTCGGATTGCTCGAGGATGCCTCGAAAGTGTGCACCCGGATGTTCAAACGAGCCGCCGCGCCGGTAGTCCTGCTGGGCGATAATCTAGGCGAGATCGGCGGCAGCGAGTACCTGGCGGTGATGCACGGCCAGGTGTGCGGTGTGCCGCCGGTCCTCGACCTGGCGCGCGAGGCGGCCCTTCAGAAACTGATCGTCCGGGCGATTCGCGAGGGCCTGGTGGAGTCCGCGCACGATTGTTCCGACGGCGGCCTGGCGGTCACGCTGGCCGAGTGCACCTTCGATAGCGGCGGGCTGGGCGTCACCGTGGAGGTCCCGGTGGCCGGTGACGTCAGCGCGACCCTGTTCGGCGAATCCGCCTCGCGCATCGTGGTGTCGACGACCGATGAGACGCTGGCGGCCTTGCTGGCCGCCGCGAAGGCCGCGGGCATAGCGGCCGCCGTGATTGGGAAGAGCGGCGGCGATCGCATCCGGCTCTCGGTGGGTGGCCAGGTGGCGATCGATCGACCAGTGTCCGGCGCCGAGCAGGCGTGGGCGACGGCGATTGCAACGCGCATGAAGGCAAAGCAGTAGGGCACCCCTTCAGGGGTGCCGAATTGCCGGGGGAGACAATGTTCGATAAATTCCGCGACGAATGCGGTGTCTTCGGGATCTATGGACACTCGGAAGCGGCGAAGCTGGCCTACCTGGGCCTCTACGCGCTGCAGCATCGCGGACAGGAAAGCGCGGGCATCGTCACGGCCGATGGCGAACGGGTGCGGCTCGTCCGCCCCGTCCGGCAGATGGGCTACGTCAACGACATCTTCGACGAAGCCACCCTCGCCACGCTCACCGGGCCGATTGCGATTGGTCACACCCGTTATTCCACCGCCGGCGAGAGCAAGCTCTCGAACGCGCAGCCGATCCTGATCGACTGCGTCCACGGCCAGATCGGGCTCTGCCACAACGGCAACATTGTCAACGCGGATGAAATCCGCGAGCGGCTGGTCCGCGCCGGATCGATTTTCCAGACCAACAGCGACACCGAAGTGGTGCTGCACCTGTATGCGCGATCGCAGGCGGACTCGGTGCAGGACGCGATCGTCGAGTCGGTGACCCAGCTCACCGGCGCCTTCTCGTTTGCGCTGATCACCAGGGACCATTTGATCGCGGTGCGCGATCCGCACGGCTTCCGCCCGCTCGCGCTGGGGCGGCTGGGCGACGCGTGGGTGGTGTGCTCCGAAACCTGCGCGCTCGATCTGATCGGCGCCACTTACGTCCGCGACGTCGAGCCGGGCGAGGTGCTGATGATTGGCCCCGACGGTATGCGCTCGGTCAAGCCCTTCCCGGCGTCACCGCTGTCGCACTGCATCTTCGAGCACGTTTATTTCGCGCGGCCCGACAGCGAGGTGTTCGGCCAGAGCGTCAATGAAGTGCGCACCAACCTGGGCCGCGAGCTGGCGCGCGAAACCGGCGTGCCGGCCGACGTGATCATCCCGATTCCCGACTCGGGCGTCTGCGCCGCCATCGGCTATTCGGAAGAAGCCAGGATCCCGCTGCGCTTCGGCTTGATCCGCAATCACTACGTGGGCCGCACCTTCATCGAGCCGGCGCAGTCGATCCGCCATTTTGGCGTCAAGGTGAAGCTCAATCCCGTCAAGAGCATCCTGGCCGGCAAGCGCGTGGTGTTGATCGACGACTCGCTGGTGCGCGGGACCACGAGCCGGAAGATTGTGAAGATGGTGCGTGCCTGCGGCGCCGCGGAAGTGCACCTGCGGATCAGTTGCCCGCCCACCGTGTCGCCGTGTTTTTACGGCGTCGACACGCCGCGCCGGCAGGAGCTGATCGCCGCGACGCACTCGCTCGAAGAGATCCGCAAGTACGTCGCCGCTGATTCGCTGGGCTACTTGAGTCTCGACGGCCTGCTCAAGTCCGTGAACGGCCGGGGCACGTCGTATTGCACATCGTGCTACACCGGAAAGTATCCGGTGGCGTTCCCGCGGGACCACAGTGGCTACCTCCAGCTCACCCTGAAAGCCGATGTCTCTCAACCGCTGCCAGAAGAAGAGCCAGAAACGGTCGGCTAGCGTCGTCCTGGCCGCCGCGTCACTCGTCTTCATGTGCGGCGTCGCGCTTGCCGCACAGGAGCGCGGACCGGCGGCGATTCCGGTCGACCAGTTGCGCCAGGCCGTCAACAAGCTCGGCGATCTCGACTATGCCACGCGCATGGCGGCGGGCCGGACCATCCGCCGCGCGCAGCCGGCGCAGGCCGTGACCGTGCTGCTGCAGGCCATCACCGAACACGCCGACGGCTTCATCCGCTTTCGGGCCCTGGTCCTGCTCACCGGCTTCAACGATCCGCGCACGCTCGACACCATGGATGAAGCCGTGACCTCGCCGAACGATCGCCTCCGCGAAGTGGCGTACGGCTACTTCGAACAACATCCCGACCCGCGCATGGTCGACAGGATGTTGATCGCGCTCGACAAGGAGACCGGCGAGTTTGTCCGCCCCGCCTTGGTCCGCGCCCTTGCCGCGCTCGGCAAGGACCCGCGCGTGTCCGCGGCCTTGATCCGCGACGCCGGGCGTGGCATCGACTTCTTCCGCAGCACCGTGATCGAGGCGCTCGGCGACTACAAGATCGCCGCCGCCGTGCCGAAGCTCATCGAGATCGCGAAGATCGAGGGTCCGCTCCAGGACGATGCGGCGACCGCGCTGGGAAAGATTGGCGATGCCCGCGCCCTGCCGGTGTTGGCCGAGATGCAGCAAAAGGCGCCACAGGACATTCAGCCGGCGATCGCCGCCGCGATTTGCCTGCTGGGCACCAACTGTTCGTCGCATGTCGGCTATCTCGAAAAATCGCTGAAGTACGCGGAGAACATTCCCGGCTACCAGGATCTGTTGCGCGGTGCGGCCGCCGGCCTGGGCGCCATCTCCACCAAGGGCAACGCCGAGACGCTGACGACGTTGTTCGACGTCGGGATCCCGTCCCAGGATCCGGTGCGCGCCCCGGTGACCCTGGCGCTCGGCCTGGTGGGGTTGCGAAACACGCCGCTCATGCTGAAGACGCTGGAGGCGCGCCCGGATCAGGACGAGGCCGTGGGCATTCTGGCCGAGGCCTTCGACATGCTCGAGGAAGACCTCGAGGAGGAGCGGTTCTTCGTCGCCGTGCGGCGGGCCTATTGGGC
>JBDTMB010000182.1:0-10906 GCA_039934485.1 Vicinamibacterales bacterium | reverse complement strand
CGAAGAGCCCACCAACCCAACGCGCGCCGGCACCGGCCCAGGCGATGGGGTTGAGCGTAAAGCCGGACGATGTGGCGCTACCGGCAAAGAGCGGATCCTCCCAAAGCTGTTCCGCCTCGAGCGTCCGCCTGGCCAGCGCGCGGCTCTGCAGCAAGCGGTACTGGGTCTGGTAGTAGTCGAGCGCCTTGTTCTGTTCGTAGACTTCCTCGAACTTCACCACGTTCGGGTTTTCGTTCTCGATCAGGATCTGCGCGCGCGCGCTGAAGATGGGCGTCGCGGTAAAGGTGTAGACAGTTACTGATCCGACCACGATCAAGAAGGCCGTGATCGCCGTCCAACGGCGCTTGTGCAGCACGCGCAGGTAGTCAACAAGATGCACCTCGTCGCTGGTAACGGCCTGCCCATACCCGGGACCATATCCACCGTAGCCGGGCGCCGTAGTGCCCAGCGGCTGTGGCACAGGGTCGGCAAAACGGGGGTCGTTCGCCGAACCTGGAGGTTCGGCGCCACGTGCGGTACGGGCGTCGGCCCCAGGAGGTGCGAGCGACGCGGCGTCCAGGTCGAGCCGCATCTTGTCGCGCTTGGGATCGACCGGCTGCTCGGGCATCAGAAGAACCTTTCGGGAACCATGATCGTGTCGCCGGGCCGGACCAGGTCGGTGAGCTTGACCTTCACTTCCACGGTCTTGCCCTGCTCGATCCGGACGATCTTGATCCGGTTCGTGGCACCGCGCTCATTCACTCCGCCCGCAAGCGACAGCGCCTGCAAGACCGTGGTGCTCTTCTGAATGGCATACGCGCCTGGATTCTTGACCTGGCCGAAGACGTAAACCGATTCAGCTCGCGGCACAAAGATCATGTCGCCGTCTCGCAGGGCCAAGTTCTGGCTGAGCGCGCCGCTCTGCAGTGCCTTGAGGTCGACCGTTGTGACTTCGGTATCGTCGCCATTCGGCAGGATCGGACCCTGTGTGGGCTTGCCGGGCTTGGCGCGAACGATAAGGGCTTCGCCTGACGCCGTCGGCATCGTCGAGCCGGCCCTGGCGATGGCTTCGATCAGGTTCATGTCGCCGGTCAGTGGATACGTGCCCGGGTTTCGAACCTCACCCACAATGTGAATCTTCTGGCTCCTGTACTGCTCCACGCCGACGGAGAGCTGCGGGTCCTTGAAAAACCCGTCCTTCAGCATTGACTTCAGTTCGGCCTCGAGCTCGCGAAGCGTCAGTCCGCCGGCCTTGACGCGGCCAATCAGCGGGAAGGTGAACGTACCGTCTGAATCCACCGGATACTTGCCGCTCAGGTCTTCCTGGTCGAATGACGTGACGGTGAGGATGTCCTGCGGTCCCACGACGTAGTTGGTCGGCTGCGCGGTTTGCCCATGGAGCGAAATGACGCTGCAAAGGACCACGAGCCAGGCCCTCAAGCCCACAAGCCCCCAAGCCCTCCAGTTAGTATCCATAGGTCACGGACAGACCGGCGCGAATGCTGCCGTATTCGCGTCCCGGTATCTGCGAAGTTCGATAGAACGAGGTGACGTCGAAACTGACGCGCGTCTGATCGCCAAGCGAGTAGCCGATGCCGCCGCCGAAGCGGCCGACAAAATCCGTGCGCGCATCGGCGCTGGTCACGATGAACTGATACGCCAGCCGGTCGCGGCCGCCGGTAAGCTGGGCATCCCAGCGGCCGGTCACGCTCTGGGTGAGCGTGGCCGTCCAACTGGTCTGGACGTAGTACGGCGTGCGGTTTTCGTAGGAATACTGGATGTCGCGGCTGACGATCGCGCCGAGGCGTGTTTGCGTCGGAGCGGTGTAGGCCACGTCGGCATTGGCGGTGACGCCGGAGAACTCCGGCAGCAGACCGCCATCCGCCGCAGTCAGTTTCCGGTAACCCATAAATGCCCTGCCGCGAATCAGTGCGAATCGGCCCAGCTCGAAACCGCTCGACAACCGGAAGCTGTCGTTGTTGCGCAGGTCCTCGAACTCGAATCGCTCCGACTCCCGCGACATCGTCGTGATCCACGTGGTGAGCGCCGTGAGGCGTTGCCGCCACCCGAGACTCACCCCCTGGAGCGTGCGATTAAGCTGCTGGTTGAGCGGCCGGCCATTGAAGACCTCGTCGCCGGCGAAGCTGTAGTCCAGGTGCTGAAAGTCCAGGCGCACGGTGCTCTTGGAGGCCACCTTCAGATCGTTCCCCACGTGAAAGTCGGTTTCGTAGTGGCGCGCCCGCGCGTCGATTTCGTATCCCGGCCGCTGCTTGGTGTTGAGGGTGCTGGCCGAGGCGTAGGGCCGGATGCGATTGAAGCGGAGTTCGTACTGCCCCTTCGCGTTGCTGTTGATCGCTCGTTCGGTTGAATACTGGTTGAAGTACACAAGCTCGAGGTCCCCCTCGAAACTGAGTAACCCCTTACCGGTGCGCAGCCACAGCTCGGTGCCGGGCTTCACGGCGAAGGTGAAATCCCTCTTCGGGTCGTTCACCTCGTTGAACACGTTGGTGTCCCAACCGAAGTTGGTAAGGCCAACGCGCGGCTTGAGGCCAAGGACGCCAATGCGCACCGGTGCCGACGCCACGGGATCGTCGGTGGGGACAGCTGGCATCTGTTGCGCGAACGCCGGTTGGACGGAAAGTAAGGCCATCACAACTACAAGGACCGCAACTTTCATTCGACTGTGGATCCCGTGATTCTAGCCTTGGACGGGACTAAAGTCCCGTCCCTCCAGGCGCCTTACTTGACCACCTCGGCCAGCCCGGAGCGGATAGAGCTTCGCCCCGTGACTTACAGGTTGGGCCCTGAAGGTGGCTCAAGGACCGCCGGTAAGCCAGTCTCCCGGCAGGGTTCTGGTGGGGTTGCACAGAGTATTTCGGCCCGCCGGGGAGGAGACGGTAGTGGTGCAAGGCAGATTCTAACCTGCTCCTGTCTCGATATGTCACGTTTAGCACGATTGATCGAGAGGCCGCTGACTAAAAGGAGACAACTCACCTCTCTTTTCTCACTTCGGAACGGTCGAAGCTGCCGTCGGGCCGGTAGTAAAGACGCCGCGCGGCCACACCGGACTTGTCGATCTCAAGCTCGACCATTGAAATGACGCGCCCGCCTGGTCCGGCAACATAGGTCTCGCGCTTGTCAACGCTGCCGTCCCGGTCGGTGTCGGTTTCTACTCGGGACAACTGTCCGGATTCATCCGGATACGTCCACGTGTCTTCGACGCCGTCGCCCTTGCTCGAGCTTCCGACCCGGGTCAGGGTGTTGCCGGCGCCGTCGTAGTGCTCCCACCGTTCGACCTTCCCGTCTTCGTCCTTGTCGATCTCGATGAGTATCACCTTGGTGGCGTCCCAGTAACTCCAGGTGTCGATGCGCCCGTTCTTGTTCTGATCGATGTTTATCTTCTTCAGACGGCCGGTCTTCTCGTCGTATTGCGCCATCATTCCGGGCTTTTCGATCTTGAAGTTGGTGCGCCTCGGATCGGGCGGAGCTTCGCAGGCCGGCAGCGTCGTGGCCGCGATGACGATGAACGCGCCCAAGCGCCCCGCCATAGCCAAGGCCAGGGCGGGCATGCAAGCGCCAAGTCTCAAGCCCTTCATGGTCGGATCCTGACAAGAGAGGGAAAGGAAAAATGGCCGGCCCCTATTCAGGACCGGCCACTTTGGAATTCGTCGAAGGCGCGGGCTCTGGGCCCGCAAGGTCTATTAACCACCCGAAGCGCTGGCGTTATTGGTCGTCGCCACAACCGCAGCGGTGACGCCTGCGCCCACCGCAACAGCAGTGATGATTCCGGCTGTGGTCGCGAAGAAAGCGCCGCCTGCTGCGGCCGCGCCTGCCGCCCCACCCGCGGCACCCGCACCCGCTGCGCCAGCGCCCGCCGCGCCGCCCGCGGCACCTGCCGCACCGGCGGCACCGGTGAGGCCAGCCGCCGCCGCAGCGGCGGCACTCGTCGATACTGTTAGGCCGGTCGCCACCATGGCACCGGCGACGAGCGCGATCCTGGGACTCGTGCCGAGGATGGTGGTGCCGTTCGGCGCAATCGTTTCAACGACGTAGTTGCCGACAGGCAGTGACTGGAATTTGAACTCCCCCGCCGCGTTGGTCGTCGTCGTGCCCACGAGCCGACCGCTGTCGACGTTACGCAGTCGGACAGTGATACTCGCGAGAGGCTTGCCCTCGACGACCGCCATCCCCCCGATTTCGCCGTTGGTCTGCATTCTGGTCGCCGCAAAGGTCGCGGTCGGAACCGCGGCGACGATCATCGCGGCGGAAAGCAGTGAAGCAAGTAGCTTCTTCATAAGTATTCTCTCTGGGGAGCCTGCTCGCCGAAGCGCTAAAGGCGCGAAGGCGAGACACTTCTCCCAACTACCTACACTGCACTAACTCTGCTCTGCCTCCGGCGCCGTGTCAAGGGCCCAGTTCCAGTCGTTTCACGGCCTGAGGGCTTCCATCCGATCGAAACTTCCGTCGGCGTTGTAGTAAAGGCGCCTGGCCGGCTGGCCAGCCTTGTCCAGGTCCAGCTCGACGACCGACAGCACGCGGCGGCCGGGGTCACCCGGTGGCGCAGCGAGAATCTCCCGCTTGTCGATCTGTCCGTCGCGATCGGTGTCGGTCTCCACCTTGGCAATCAGCAGGGGACTGGCGGGATCGGGATAGGTCCACGTGTCCTCGATCCCATCGTCGCGGCTGGACGAGCCGAGCCTCTCGATGACGGTGTTGCTCGCCGCCCCAAAATGCTCCCAGCGCTCGATCCTGCCGTCTTCGTCTTTGTCGATCTCGATCCGGTAGAGGCGCGTGGCATCCCAATAGCTCCAGGTGTCCATGCGACCGTTCTTGTTCTGGTCGATCTCGATCTTCTTCAGGTGGCCGGTGTCCTTGTCGTACTGAACGGAGATTCCCGGCTTGTCCACGCGAAAGTTCGTACGCCGCACGTCCGGCGGCGAATCACAGCCCGCAATTACACAGGCGACCAGGAGGAATAAGACTCTCAATGGATGTGCTTGGGCACTGCTTCTAGCGTTTGGGTTAAGGGCTTAAACGAAAATGGCCGGCCCCTGTTCGGAACCGGCCATTCGCAAGACTCTGAACTCTTAACTCTAAGCTCTTAACTAGCTACCGCTCGGGCTCGCGTTGTTCTTGACCGCCACTACCGCCAACCCGGTTCCGGCCAGGATCGCGCCGCCCGTGATGAGGAGGGTGGTGGCGCCGAGGCCTCCGCCCGCGGCACCAGCCGCGCCTGCGCCCGCTGCCGCAGCACCCGCACCGGCGCCCGCAAGGGCCGCGCTCGTGCCTACGCCAACATTGGCCGCAATCATCGCTCCAGCCGTCAGGCCAATCACAGTGCTCGTGGCGACGATGTTGCCGGCCGCGTCAATCGTCTCGACCACGAAGTTGCCTGCAGGGAGGCCGGTGAAGTTGAAGGCGCCGGCCGCATCACTCTGCATCGACCCAACCAGTTGCTTGGTGTCGACGTTTCTGAGCTGCACCTTGTAATTCGAAAGGGGCTTGCCGTCCTTGGTGGCGTGACCGGCAATCTGGCCCACGTTCTGGCGAGCCGCAGCGTCGAGCGAGATCGGAGCCAAGCCAATCGCCATGACCGCACAAAGCAGTGAAGCTAAGAGCTTCTTCATAAACAATCTCCAGCGACGGCTAAAGCCGTCGCTCTCCCAGGGAAGAAACACTCCTCCCCGCAACGTACAGTATCGGTCGTAGTGTCGATCTTCGGGAACGTGCAGTCAAGAACAAACCTGCCGGGGGGTCAAAAACTCCGTCGGGAGGACCCGCTGAGGCCGAGCCCGGCGATTTCCCTCCAAGCCCCAAAGATATATGTGATCGGGCCATGTTTGCAATCATTGATATCATTGATATCACTTATGGTAGGCTTCCTCTATGGCGAGCATCACCATCAGGAACCTGGACGACTCTGTCAAGAAAGCCCTCCGCCGGCGCGCCGCCGAAAACGGGCGGTCGATGGAGGAAGAGGCAAGGCTGATCCTTGGCTTGGAGCTGAGGCGCGATCGCTCGTTGGAACACGGCGGCCTTGGGACGCGCCTCAGAAAAATCTGGGCCGACTCAGGACTTGAAGACGGACTTCCGGTCCCGCCACGAACCGAAATGCCTCGGCGGGTTGACTTCGGTGATGAAGGCGACGACTGATGGTCCTGCTCGATACCAACGTGATCTCGGAGCTCACGAAACCCACGCCAAATGAGCGCGTCTTGAAATGGCTCGCGGGCATCGATTCATCGTCGCTGTGGATCTGCTCGATCACGATCGCCGAAATGCTTCTCGGGCTCGCGACGATGCCCGACGGCAACCGCAAAACCAATCTCATGGCCCGTGCCGCTCAGACCATTGATGTGTTCTCCAAGACCTGCGCTTCGTTTGACTCGATCGCAGCCACGGAGTACGCCGCTATCGCGGCGAAGCGACGAAAACTCGGTCGCCCGATCAGTTTTCAGGATGCACAAATTGCCGCGATCGCCCGAGCTGTCGGCCTGACGCTCGCCACGCGGAACGTCAAGGATTTCTCTGATATCGATGGGTTGACGGTGATCGATCCGTGGAACCAGCCAGGTGCCTAATCCCGGAGCCCACTTGAATTGCCGGTCGCGGCCTCCTAAGAGGGACGCGGACTCGGGTGTCACCGAAATCGTGCCGAGCGAGACGGATTGCACGCGGGATTTCGCCTTCGCCTCGTCCTCGAATCGAAATCGCGCGTCTCATCGTTCGGCACCGCTAAAGCGGTGCCCTACGACAGCGCAATCCGGCGAGCGAGGTGCGATTTCCCGCGTCCCTCTGAGGATGGCGGCAACGCGTCCGGCGTTGCCCGGCATCCGCGGAGGCGGCGACCGGCAACTCAAGTGGGTTTCGGGATTAGCGTTCGTCTCGCTCGGCGGCGCGCTTGTCAACGTGCGCGCGGTGCCAGGCTTCCACCTGTGCGTCGAGCTCTTCGATGCTGCGGTAACGATGCACCCCGGGAGGAAAGCGGCGATTCTGCATGCGCGCGCCTGAGGACCACAGCTCGGCGATCGCCGCAAAGAGTGCCGGATCACCCGGCGTCCGCCAGTGCGGCTGGTTCATCGCCTCGACCGAGCGGAACTTGAAGACCGGCATCAGCGCTCTTCGCCAATTCTAAACCGATCCTTGAGCATCGCGGCGTCAGCCCGGTCTTTCAATCGCACCGTGTCTTTCTTCATTTCATAAAGCGTCCGTGGGCTCACCACGCTGACGGTGAGATCGTCGAACGCCATACGCACGACCTCCAGGTCGTCGAACGTAAACGCCTCGCCCAACCGCGTCAGCAAGTCGAGATGGAACGTGCCGGCAGGCGGAACATACTTGATCGCCGGATAGTCACCGAGCATGTCGGCCGCGGTGATGGTGTCGATCTGCGGATCGTCAAAGACACTGTTGAGTGCACGTTTGAGCCGCTCGATGTTGTCGGCCGTGGGCGCAATGAAAAGATCCAGATCTTCCGTGAACCGGGCAAGCCCGTGCAGGTTGAGCGCGGCCGCGCCAAACACGGCGTAGCGCACGCTCTCGCGTTCGAAGGCCGCGAGCACTTGCCTGGCCGCTTCGAAGTTCACGTCGCTCAGTATACGGCCACGCACAACGTGAACAGGCAACCCTAAAGGGTTGCCTCCACCTGTCTGCGCCAGCCCGATCCCTGATCCCTGATCCCTGATCCCTGAGCCTACTGCGGAGGGAGCATCCGCCACTCGCCGCCAATCTTGCGCATGCGGTAGGTGGTCTTCACCGGTTGCTGGGTGATGTCGATGCCGTTCTTCTGCGTATAGACCGCAATCTCTTCCACCGGCACCGTGGCCTCGTTGTCCTTCACCTCGGGATCGCTGAGCAGCCGCACGTTCAACTTGTAGGCTTTGAGCGAACCGAAGATGTTCTGCCAGTTCTTCGCTTCGGTCGCGGTCAACGCTCGCACTTTGCTGATGGTGGCGATATTGCGGGTGGCGAGCGCGGCCGCCCATTGCTGCGCGAGCCGCTCAACGGCGGGGCGCTCCACCTGGCCGATCAACAGCGGCGATGCCGGCGCACTCTCCGCGGCAAACCCCCCGCCGGGCAGCACGGTCGCCACCGGCGCGGGGGATTCCGGATCCTTGAGCTCCGCGGGCGACGGCTTGGGTGGCGGCGGCGGCGTGGCGGCGGCAACAGCCTCGGCCGTGGCGAGCTTCTGCTTCTCCTCGTTCGCGCGATGCAGCTCTATCGCCGCGATCAGATCCTTGTAATCCTTCTGCGACGCATACGCCTTGTCGCGCCGCGCGATGCGCGTGGCGAGCGTTTGCGCCTGGTCGCGCTGGTTGGTCCCGAGCAACCGGTACGCTTCCATCAGATCCTTGCCGTTCACATCCGTGGGCGGTGTGGCCACGAGCGCGGCCGGCGGCGTCACGGGTTCTGGCGCGGGCGCCGGAGCCGCCGGCGGCGCCGCGGCCGTGGCGTTGTCAAACGACGGCGTGGTGTTGTTCGACACTTCCACCGGGGCGTTTTCCCAGGGGCGGTAAACAAGGAGCGCCGCGATCACGAGCACGCTGAACGTGCCCACCGCAATCAGCATGTTGCGGCGCGCCGGGAGGTTTTCGGACTCGCCGCGCGCGCCACGCAGGATGTGCGCGGTCTCCCCTCCGACGTGGGGCGCCACGGGCTCGATTGGTTCCGGTGGGGCCTCACCTTTGAGTGACGCGAGAAACGCGGAGACCAGGTCGTGCTTCGGCGTAAACGCCTCGAGCGCCGCCACCGCTCCGGCCTGATCGCCCTTCTCGTACTGCGCGCGCGCCGCGGCCACGGCGGCATTCGCGGCCTTGTCGCGCTCCGCCCGGGTATTGCGCGCGTCGATCGCCTCCTGCGCGCGCGTCTGCAGATCTTTCGCCGCCGCATTCTCCGGATCGATCGCCAGCGCCTCGCTGGCGGCGCGAATGCCGGCCTCGAAATTGCCCTCGGCAAACCGCGCCCGCGCGCGGCGCATCGCTTCCTGGATCTGGCGCGTGCGCTCGATCTCCCGGCGCGTGGTGTCGATCGCATCCTGCAGCTGCTGGACGTCGGTGGACTCGGGCGCCAGCGCCCGCGCGTCGGCCACCAGCGCCTCGGCCCGATCGAGCTGGCCCTTCTGCATCTCGGCGCGCGCGTCGGCGATGATCGCCGCCACCTGCCGCCGATCGGCCTCCGCCGCGATGTCGTCCATCAACTGCAGCGCGCCCGGATGGTCCGGGTCGAACATCAACGCCTGGTCGCACGCCTCGCGCGCCTTGTCCAGCTCGCCGGCCTCGAACTTTTTCCGCGCCTCGTCCAGGAACGCGGTGATCTGCTCGGAACGCCGCCGCTGCAGCGACTGCCGGTTGGTGGCGGTCCGCTTGGATTGACCGGCCTGTGACGATCCGCTGCGGCCGGAGGACGGCGCCGGCGTGCCGCGGCGCGCCGCGGGGTCGCTGCCGGGCGCCTTGAACCGATCCGTCTTCTGCACCGGCATCGTCGCCGAGTCGTCGGCGTCGGCTTTCTCGATCCGCGCGCGCACTTCGGCGATGTCGTTCTTCATCGCCGTCAGGTCGGCGTAGCGCCCGTCGCGATCCTTTTGCATCGCGCGCGCCATGACCTTGACGACGCCCGGATCGATGCCCGGCAAGATCTGTTCGATCGGCTCCGGTTCCTCGTGGAGGATCTTGTGCATCGTTTGATGCACGGCGCCGGGAAAGGCCTCCTTGTAGGTGAGGATTTCGTACATCAGCGCGCCGACGGAGAAGATGTCGCTGCGGTTGTCGAGGTTGCTGCCGCGGATCTGCTCCGGCGACATGTAGTTGGGCGTGCCGATGATGACGTGCGACTGCGTGAACTTCGAGGCGTCGCGACGGGCCAGGCCGAAGTCGAGGATCTTCAGCGTGCCTTCGGTGTCGACCATCAGGTTGGCGGGCTTGATGTCCCGGTGAATCACGCCCTGGCGGTGCGCGTAGGCCAGGCCGCTGCACAGGTCTTCCACCCACTGCAGGCGGCGCGGGATCGGCAGCAGCGCCTTGCGCTTGACGATCTCGCCCAGCGTCTCGCCGTCGATGTACTCCATCGCGATGAACGGCAGGCCCTCGTGCTCGTCCACGTCGAAGATGGTGACGATGTTCTGGTGGCGGAGGGTGCCGGCGGACTGCGCTTCGCGGGCGAACCGCTGGCGGGCCTCGGGGGAGTCGAATTCCTGCCGCACCAGCTTGATCGCCACGAGGCGGCCGATCTTGGGGTCCTTGGCAAGGTAGAGGGACCCCATCCCGCCCTGGCCAAGGCGGGAGACCACTTCGTATCGGCCGATCGTCGTCGGGAGGTCCGCGGCAGCCACGCGAGGTGATTCTACACGGTGAGTCCAAAGACGGCTCAGTCGCCCACGTGGCGAGAGGTCCTTTTGAAAGCAAGAAGTTGAGCCCTGCTCATGAAGCGCACCGTCTCTGGACCTTCTTCTTTCAAAAGGACCCCTCGCCACGTGGGCTCCCAACCCGCGCACGCGATGAGAGGTGTCTCCCGGCGCGAGCGTGGAGCGAGGCGACGCTGAGATCCGACAAATGCCGCAGAGGCCGGCACAGGGCCTTGTTTGAGCGCAGCGCAGCCGCGCGAGTTGGCCGGAGAGCCCGGTGCGCCGAGCGGCATTTGACCGCCGAGCGAGATCGCGAGCGCCGGGAGATACCTCTCAGCGCGTGCTGGAGGTGCCGACGAGGAAGAATTTGTCGATCAATTCTTCGAGCTCCGCGATCGACTTCGCGGAATTCACGCCGATGCGGAACTGCGAGCCGCCTTCGAAACCCTTGGTGTACCAGGTGCAGAGCGCGCGCAGCTTGTTGATGACCCAGCGTTCGCGGCCGATGGCCGGGACGTCGGCGCCGGCACCCCTAAAGGGGTGCCCTACGTTAAAGGGGTGCCCTACGTTAAAGGGGTGCCCTACGTT
>JBDTMB010000181.1:0-11106 GCA_039934485.1 Vicinamibacterales bacterium | reverse complement strand
CCGCGAGAGCCGCCGCGTGAGCGAAGCGCATCTCTTTACGGAATCGCATGGATACCGCGAACCAGACCTTATACGAATTTCTAAACGTAAATGCCAACGCTAGTCAGGCGGAAATTGAGACAGCCGATCTGGTGGACAAAAGCAAAAGGGCCACCACCCCTGCGGGTGATGGCCCTTGACAAATCCCTGTGTGAGGTTGGCTACATCATCCCGCTGGCAAGTGTTGGTCGAAGGCTAATAAGGCCCGCAAGGAGCCAAAGCCCCAGAGCAACGCTGGTCACCACACGCGCGGGAACGAAGAAAGCGCTCACGTGTGAGAGTTTAAGCCCAGAGGCGCGCCCGGTCAAGGCTGTGGATACTTCTTCAGGATTTCCCTGACCTTGTCGATGGCCAGGGCCTCGGCGGTGCCGAACCGGCTGGTCACGGTCGTGGCCTTCAACATCGAGTTGTAGACGGCCTCCTCGGTGGCCTCAAGAGCGGCCTCGAACAAGGGCGAAATCCCGTCAGTGGGCAGCAGCGTCCGGGACTGGGTGGCGGCCGAGCCGAACTTGGTGCGCAAGCCGGGCGCGGTCGAAAAAGCGATCGCGAATTCGCC
The DNA here is from genome assembly GCA_039934485.1 of Vicinamibacterales bacterium. Classification (GTDB taxonomy): domain Bacteria; phylum Acidobacteriota; class Vicinamibacteria; order Vicinamibacterales; family UBA2999; genus 12-FULL-67-14b. Next base: position 10,511 of record JBDTMB010000181.1, on the reverse strand, counting down.
GCTGCCGTTGCTGAACGACGAGCCGGTGCGTGCCAGGCCGAACACCGCACGCGCCGCGATGCGCTTCAGGTCCCGCGCATCGAGGGGCGCATCGGTGGCCACGACAATCATGCACGACCCGTCACCGTCTTCTGCCTTTTGCCTTCTGCCTTCTGCCTTTTGCCTTCTGCCTTCTGCCTTTGCAGGTGGCTGATACGCATACTTCCCCAGCAACTTCCCCACCGGTGCGCCGCCCATCGTCAACACGCCGCCGTAATTGGTCTGCACCAACACGCCCAGCGTGTAGCCGCCGTAGCGCGCCGCGAGGCGGCGCGACGAGGTGCCGATGCCGCCCTTCCACGAGAACGCTTGCGTGCCCGTGCCGGCGCCCACGCTGCCCTCCTGCACGGCGCCGCTCGTCGCCGCACGCAACGCCGCGGCGATGTGTTCGGGCCGCACGTGCAGGCCGCGGATGTCGTTGAGCCCGCCATCGTTGGTCTCGCCTACCAGCGCGTTCACCGAACGCACCTGCTCGTTGCCCGGCTGATCCAGTGTCCATCGCACGAGGCCCTGCACCGCGGCGCCGACGCTCAGCGTGTTGGTGAGCGCCACCGGGGTTTCGATCGTGCCGAGCTCATCGACCTGCGTCGATCCGGCGAGCTTGCCGAACGCGTTGCCGACGAACACGGCGCCTGGCACCTTGTCCTGGAAGACATTGCCGGCGTGCGGCACGATCACGGTCACGCCGGTGCGGACGCTATCGCCTTCGATCAACGTGACGTGCCCCACGCTGACGCCCGCGACGTCGGTAATCGCGTTGAGCGGGCCCGGCTCGAACACGCCTGGCGCGAGACCCAGGTCACGCGCCCTCGGCCGCGCCGCCTCTTGCGCCGTGAGCACCACGCCGAGCGAAATGATCAACGCGAGGTATTTCATAATCAGCACCCAGCACCCGGCACCCAGCACCCAGCACCCAGCACCCAGCACCCAGCACCCAGCACCCAGCACCCGACACCCAGCCCGGTGCCCATGATACGATTTTCGCTTCGGCCACATGCGTCAAATCCCGATCGCCGCCATCGACGAAGCCGCCCGCCACGTCTACGAAGCGGCGGTGCGGACCCCGCTCGTCAGGCTCGACCTTCCGTTTACCGCCGACGGCAACGCCCCCGAGGTCTACCTCAAGCTCGAGTGCCTGCAGCCGATCGGGTCGTTCAAGATTCGCGGCGCGTGGAATGCGGTGCGCCAGTTGACCCCCGCGCAATTGCGCGACGGCGTGTGGACGGTGAGCGCGGGCAACGCGGCACAAGGCGTGGCGTTTGCGGCGCGGCGCGCCGGCGCGAAATGTTCGGTGATGGTGATGGACACCGCACCGGAGACCAAGCTCCGGTCGATTGCCAGTCTCGGCTCCACCATCGTCAAGGCCAGTTACGATGAGTGCTGGCAGACGGTGCAGGCCCACGGTTCACCGCGCATGCACGGCCACTTCGTGCACCCGTTCGATGACGATCAATTCATCGCCGGCAATGGCACCGCCGGTCTCGAGATCCTCGAGGACCTGCCGGAGGTCGACGCGGTGGTCGCCTCGCTAGGCGGCGGCGGCCTGCTGTCCGGCATCGGCACCGTGATGCGCGCGCGCAAGCCGGGCGTGCGGGTTTATGCCGCCGAACCCGAGACGGCGTCGCCGCTGGCGACCTCGCTGGCCAAGGGTGAAGCCAGTTATTTCGAACAGTGGCAACCGTCATTCGTGGACGGCGCGGGTGGACGATCGGTGTTGCCCACGATGTGGCCGCTGCTGAAGGAGATGGTCACCGGCTCGATCGTGATGCCGCTCGACGACATCGCCCGGGCGATGCGGCTGGCGGCGGAACGCGTGCACGTGATTGCCGAGGGGGCCGGCGCCTGCGCCGTCGCCGCCGCGCTCAGCGGCCGCGCCGGCACCGGCAAGATCGTCGCCGTCGTCTCGGGCGGCAACATCGACCTCGCGAAGTTCTGCCAAATCGTCGGCACCATTCACTAAATCACCAGATCACGAGATCACCAAGTCACCAAATGTCAGAAGAGCGATTCGCCTCCGCCTCCGCCTTGCCCAACCGGATTCACCGCCTCCACGAGCTCGCGCTCGACCTGTGGTGGAGCTGGGATAACCGGGCGCGCGAGGTCTTCCGCCGCCTCGACTACCCGTTGTGGCGAGAGACGTCCCACAACCCGGTGCAGATGCTGATGACCATCACGCCGGAGCGCCTGGGCGCGGCCGCCGCGGATCAGGACTTCCTCGAAGCCTACGACCAGGCGATCTTCGGCCTCGACGATGCGCGGACGCTGGCGCATCCGTGGTGGAAGGAGCGCTCGGCGCTCGTCAACGGCGGCAGCATCGCCTACTTCTCGGCGGAGTTCGCCCTGCACCAGTCGCTGCCGATCTACGCCGGCGGCCTCGGCGTGCTGGCGGGCGATCACTGCAAGGAAGCCGCCGACCTCGGCGTGCCGCTGGTGGGCGTCGGCTTCATGTATCCGCAGGGCTACTTCCACCAGCGCATGACCAACGACGGCTGGCAGGAGGAGCAATACCAGCGCATCAGCTGGCAGGACGCGCCGATCGAAGCCGCGCTCACGCCCGACGGCAAGCCGTGCATCACGGCGGTGCCGCTCGGCGACCGCGCGGTGCTCGCGGCGGTGTGGCGCGTGCGCCTGGGCCGCGTCCGCTTGTTCCTGCTCGATACCGATCTCGCCGAGAACGCGCCGTGGGACCGCGAGCTCTCGGCGCGTTTGTACGGCGGCGATCGCGAGACGCGCATCCAGCAGGAGATCATCCTCGGCATCGGCGGCGTGCGCGCCCTGCGGGCGCTCGGCATCAAGCCCACGGTCTGGCACCTCAACGAAGGCCACGCGGCGTTCGTGGCGCTGCAGCGCATTCGCGAATTGCTCGAGAAGGGTGAGAGCTTCGCCGGCGCGCTGCAAACGGTGCGTCAGTCGACCGTCTTCACCACGCACACGCCGGTGCCGGCCGGTCACGATGCGTTCCCCTTCCACCTGGTGGAGAAGCACCTCGCCGGTTCGTGGGGCGAGATCGGCCAGCATCGCCAGGACTTTCTCGCGCTCGGCGAATACGACAACGGCACCAGCGGCTCGCAATTCAACATGACCGCGCTGGCGCTGCGCACCGCGGCGCACATCAACGGCGTGAGCGCGCTGCACGGCGAGGTGACGCGATCGATGTGGCGGCCGATGTGGCCCGACACCCCCGCCGACCAGCTCCCCATCCGCAGCATCACCAACGGCGTGCACGTGCCGACGTGGATGGCCGGCGCCGTGTTAAAGATGCTGGACCGGCACCTGGGGCCCGGCTGGCTCGACCAGGTTGACGACCCGGCGTTGTGGGAGCGGCTGAACGACGTGCCCGACACGGAAATCTGGGAGATGCGCCAGGAATTGCGCTCGGACCTGTTTGCCTTCATGCGCGAGCGGATGCGCCAGCGCTGGTCCGTCGAACACGTCAACTCCGTCCGCATCGTCGCCGGCGGCAGCATGCTGGATCCAGACGTGCTCACCATCGGGTACGCGCGGCGGTTCGCCGCTTACAAGCGTCCCGAGCTGCTCTTCCACGATCCGGATCGGCTGTGCAAGATCCTGAACTCCACCGATCGACCGGTGCAGATCGTGTTCGCCGGCAAGGCCCATCCGGCCGACGAGCCGGCCAAGCATCACCTGCAGCAGGTCTTCAAGCGCGCGCTCGATCCCGTCTTTGGCGGGCGTCTTGCCTTCATCGACGATTACGACATGCACGTGGCGCACTATCTCGTGCACGGCTGCGACGTGTGGCTGAACAACCCGCGCAAGCCCCTCGAAGCCAGCGGCACCAGCGGCATGAAGGCCTCGATGAACGGCGTGCCGCACCTGAGCATCGGCGATGGCTGGTGGGCGGAAGGGTTCAACGGCAAGAACGGATGGCTGATCGAAAGCCACACCAACCCCGACGACCAGGCCGCCACCGACGCCGCCGACGCGGAGTCGCTGTACGGGTTGCTGGAGGCCGACATCGTGCCGGCGTTCTACGACCGCGACCCACGCGGACTGCCGCGCCGATGGATCCAGGTCGTCCGCGAAGCGATGCGCTCGAATGTCCCGCGGTTCTCGACGCGACGGATGGTCAAGCAGTACATCACCGAGATGTACGGCCCTGCCGCGGCGGCCGCGAAAGTTAACCGTTAGCCACGAACGCTGACCACGGGTCGCGGAGGCCACGGGTCGGCCTACTTGAATCGTCCCAGGCTGTCGATCGCTTCGACGTACCACTGACGCCAGGCATCGATGATCTCCGCCGTGGCGTCGTTGGTCTTCTCGGTCTCAAACCGGGCGTCGCGCGCGGCTTCCAGTAGTCTGGTCATCGGCGCCACGTCACTCGCGTCCGCGGTGGCGAGGAACATCGCCGTCGCCGCCACTGCCACGCCCACGTGTTGCATCTCGGTGGCGCTGACCTTGTCCACCGTGTCGAGATTGGTGTGGTAGTAGCGATCGGTGAAGTGCCAGTTGAGCAGCGCCGGCACGCCCGCTTTCGTGAACACCGTGTGATCGCTGCCGCCTTCGTAGGGATTGGTCCGCACCACCCAGCCGGTGTCGCGGGCGCGGCGCAGCGTCATCGCCAGGTGCAGGTCATTCAGGAAGTTGCCGCGCACCAGCGCGCGATCGACCTTGCTGGCGCCCCACTCGGTGTGCGGATCCGAGGGCCGCGCCCACACCGCCGACGGATCGGGGCTCTTCTCGATCAGGAAGGTGCCGCCGGTCTTCGCCGTGTCCTCACCCGTCATGTCCATCGACATCATCGCCAGCACCAGTTTGACCCGCGCCGAGTCGTTCTTGACCCACTCGTCGCTGGCGCGGATCTCGTCGCCCCAGAGCAACGTCAGCGTCCGCGCCGGCGGCGGCAGGGCGCCGCTGGTGATCGCCGACTGCATCGCCAGCGCGATGGCCAGCAACGTCCCACAGCCGCTGGCATTGTCGTTGGCACCCGGCTCCTGGACATGCGCGACCAGCACCACGCGCTGCGCGGGTTTCTCTCGCCCGGGAATCTCGGCCACGAGCGTCCGGCTCGGCCGGCGATGAAACACGGTGTCGATCGCGACGTGCACGGTCAGCGGCGCCGCCGCCTGCAGCGCCAGGCGGAGCCGCCGCGCCGCCTGCGGCGTGGCCTTGAAGCCAAAGGCATGCAGCGACTCGTCGTAGGGAATGCTTCCCCACTGCAGCACGTTCGGCGTGTCGCCGGGGCGCGTGTAGCCGGCGATGTCGGCGGAGACGACGCCGGCGGCGCCGCGGGTCTTGACCGCCTGCTGGAACACCGCGCCAAGCGGGCCATCGGCCAGCACCAGCGCGTCCTTGACGTCCTTCCCTTCGTAGGCCGCGGCATCGGTGCCGCGACCCACATCAATCACGCGCAACAGGACGCCTCCGACCGGTGTGCTGAATGAATTGATCGCCAACGCCACGCGATCCTGCTCGCGCGACAGCAGCACTTCACCGGTCGGGCCACTGAGCCGCACCGTGCCGGCGACCATTTCCCACGCCATGCCGCTGTTCGCGAAACTCTCGTAGTGGGTCGCGATGCCCGCGCGCACCAGCCGGTCCTGGATAAATTGCTGGGACTGCTCAAAGGCCGGGTTGCCGGCCAGCCGCCAGAGCGGCCCCATCATCGCCACCGTGTCCATGGCCACCGCGGCATCCACGCGCGGCGCCAGCGCAACATACGCCGCCTCCGCGCGCGGCGGCAGCGCCCGATCGAGCGGCGGCAGGTGTGGCGCCGGCGCCGATGCATTGGCCGCTGCCGTCAACAGCAGGAATACGCAAATCTGTACGCTCTTCACGTCTCGTCGCCTTGGTTATTCGTTATTCGTTATTCGTTATTCAGGATGAAGGCCCGTTCGCCATCCTGATAGAATTGATTAGATATGTCCCGCAAGTCCATCGGCAACAAGAAAGGCTGCGCCCTTTGCGGCGCCAAGGAAGTCTCGGAACCGCGCGGCGAGGAACGCTACTGCCGCGACTGCTGGGACAAGAAGATCGCGGTCGAAGAGATCGTGGCGCGCGAGTTTGCGCTCAAGCGCTACATCCGCGCCCACAGCGCCGAGAAGTACCTCGTCTATCACTCCACGCAAAAACGCCCGATCGGCCAGATCATCGTCGTCGACGACGGCTACGACCTGTTCCTGACGATGACCATTTACCCCAATTTCGCGTGGGACGACCCGGCCTACCATCTCGAAGGGGATCCGGAAGGCCGCACCTTTGCGGAGTTGCTCGTCGATGTCGTGGCGACCGAGGTCATCGAACCCTGGGGCGGCGGCAAATGGCACCTGGAAGTCTTCCGGTCGACGGCTGCCGAGCCTGAGGACTGGAACGGGGAAATGTAAGTAGGGGTATAATCCTCGCCCGGAGGGTTTATCGAATGAAATTCAGCCAGCGGACGGTGGCACTAGCTGCGGCCTGCGCAATTTTTTTGGCCCCAGTTGCCTTTGCGGGTCAGACCGCGGCGCCTGCCGCACCAGCCGCACCGAAGAAGCTCATCTCGCCGCAGCGTGGTGAGGCCACGGTCGAGATCACCAAGCCAGACACCAAGGTCAAGGGCACGGACGTCGTCACCGTCATCATGGTGAAGAACACGTCTGCGTCGCCCATCGCGGGCTTCAAGGTTGAAGAAAACTGGTACGACGCCGGCAACACGGCGATCGGCGGCGATGTCTTCCGCTACACCAAGCCCTTCATGCCGGGCGACGTCATCACGGTGACGTTGGAGACGCCCAAGACGCCCAAGATGAAGACCAACCAGTACCAGTTCTCGCACGCCAACGGCACGATCAAGCCGAAGTCGGTGCCGAAACTGACGCCAACGACGTAAGATCAATAACCAATAAACAATAACCAATAAACAAAAGGGACGGGGCTTGCGCCTTGTCCCTTTTTGCTTTCGCGCGGCATGCTTAACGGGAGATGCGTTGCGCGAGGCCGGCGGCGAAGGGCACGCGCCAGGTTTCTCCTCGCCAGGTCCTGGCCAGCAGAATCACCCACAGCACGACGGCGCCCAGCCAGACGAGATTGTCCAGGCCCTGCAGGGTCTGAAACGTGCGGCCGGGAACCAGCAACGACAGCGCGCTCACACCGCCCATCGCCAGCATCACCACCGACAGCGCGCCGAAGATCACCACCGATTGCGCCGCGTGGAAGCGCACGCCGCGGTGCTGGCGCTCGGCAAACAGGAACACGAGCCCGGTGAGCCACCAGCCGGCGTAGCAGAGGACCGAGGCGAGCCGGGCGTCGACCCCCGTGCTCGTCGGTTCATTCACGGCTTGGCCTTCTCGAACCGGATCTCGCCCGCGAACTTCGGGATCGCCGCGATCGCGGCAGGGGTGGTGATGACCTGCGCGGTCACCATGTCGCGGTCTGGACGCCGTTCGGCCCATTCCACGACCAGCGCCGCGCCCTGCGGATGCGTGCCGGTGATTTCCGCGCTGAACCCGGCGGACATCCGGTTGCCGAGAAACACTGCCACCACGGTGGTGGTGTCGAAATCCACCTTCGGCGCGGGCTTGTCACCGGCGTGTGCGCGCCACAGCGCGGCCCATTCGGTCTGGTTGCGCGCCACCATCTGGCGAGGCTCTTCGATGCTGCTCATCGAACTGTTGACGATCGTCTTCACGCCGGGTGATCCGGTTTGGAGCATCATCAGGGCACCCAGGATTAATTCCATCATTGCGACTACCTCGGGACCGGCGGCGCCAGCACCCTGAACACGATTTCCTGCGCCACCGTCGGCCGATCGCCCAGGCGCGACACCGCCTGGACGCGGAGCACATACAGCCCGGGCGCGATTTGCTTGAGCGGGATGCGGCCGGCAAAGCCGTAGCCGCCGGAGGAGCCCTTGAGTTCCGAGCTGTCGCGCTCTTCCTTGGTTTCGAACACCGTCTGGCCGCCTTCGGCCTTCACCGTCGCCGACAGATCGACCTTGTGCGGCTGCTTGCCGGAGTTGTCGTAGGCCTCCGCGAAGAACGCCACTTCGTCGGTCTGCGGAAACTCGCGATACGACGAGAGCGGGCCGGGCAGGAGCTTCTCGAGCGGATCCTTGGGACGCACCGTGGGCGCGCCGCCGCTGAGCGCGGAAGTCAGCGCCACGCCGCTCAACAGGAGCGGCTCCTTCGCGTAGTCAGGCACTTGCAGATCGTAGGTGACCGATCCCGCCTTCTTGCCGTTGGCCTCGCGAGCGGCGACGCGAATCAGGTAGCGGCCCGGCGGCAGGTCGATCGACGAGATGTAGCGGAAGCCGGTGGCCTTGACGCGATTGGCCGTGTCGGGCTTCATGTTCAGGTTCACGGTGTTGCGATCGGTCGAGTACGACTTGCCCTTGTCGTCCGAGGCGACGATCAGCATCTCGAGGTCGTCGCGGAACATGCCATCCTTCTCGACAAAGGGCAGGCTGGAGCCGTTGATCAGCGTCGACACCACGACGGATCCCTTGGGCGAGGGTCCCTTGAAGACCGCCGCGGTCACCGACATCGGCAATCCCGCCAGCGGCAGCGGACTTTCAATCGCCTCGCGCAACTCGAGCGAGGCGCCGTTGTTGGTGGTCTTCGGCTCCTGCACCTTGCCGCGCGCCGCGGCATAGCCCTTGCGGGCGCGCACCGTCAGCCCGGTCTTCCCCACCAGCTTGACGTCGATCTTGCGGTAGCGGCCGTCGCGCTTGTCGTTGGTGGAGTAATAGCCCATCACGTAGTAGGAGCTGTTGTCGTCGACGATTCGCTGGAAGGCGGTGCCGAAGTCGTTGCGGTTGACCACGGCGAAGCCGCCGGTTTCGTCCGACAGCACACGCAGGCTGTCTTGGGCGAGGCGCAATTCGTTGTAGAACGCCCCCGTGCCCAGCCCGAGTGAGTTGTCGTCGGGGAGCGACTGCACCTCGATCATGTCGTCGCCCATCGAGGTCAGCCCGCGCGGATCGACGCCGTAGACGGCGACGTTGGCGCGGGTGGCGGCGGCCAGCACGTCGCGCGTGGCGTCCATGATGGTGGTGGCGTCGGCGTTGTCGAAGACGTTGTTGATGTCGTAGTCGATGCCTTCGCTGAAGAGCACCAGCGCCTTGCGGCGGCCGCGGATGTTGCCGAGGTATTCCGCCAGGTTCTTGATGGTGTCGAGCGACTGGCGCGCCTGGTAGCCGCGTTCGAAATCGTCCGGATCGTTGATCTTGTCGCCCTGCTGGCGGGTGTCGCGGGTGCGCGCCTCTTCGTCGATCTTGTTCATCGTCGCCGACCGCACCTTGCGGCCCATGAACATGTCCACCGACCGCAGCAGCAGGCGCTGGTTGTTGGTGAAGTCCTGCGCGGCATCGCTGCGCCCGCCGGTGTAGACGATGGCGGCGGTGTCGTTGGCGCCAATGTACTTCTCGATGAAGGTGTGGGCGGCTTGCCGCACGCGATTGGAGCGCAGCGCGGCGGTGTGCAGGTCATCCAGCACGATCAGGTAGATGCGCCCGTCGGCCCCTTCGAGGTTGGTGCGGACGTCGGCTTCGATCGGCTTCGACGCAAAGAGCGGCCGCTCGGCGCGCTCCACCGGGATGTTGACCAGCGAGAACAGCTTCACGTCCTGCGGCTTGCCGTCCTCGAAGACCTGGAAGTCGCCAGGCGCGAGCGTGGCGACGAACTTGCCCTGCGCGTCGAGCACGCGCGCATCCACCTCGACGTAGTTCACCTCCGCGCGGAAGGTGATCGGCGGCTGCTGGGGCGCCGCGGCAGGCGCCTGGCCGCGCACGGGACCAGAGGCAGCGACCATCGTGAGCAGAACGGCGAACAAACTCAATCGTTTCGTCATGGCAATCTTCTGTAGGGCGCCCCTTTTATGGGGCGCCGGCTGTCGGCGGCAGGCAGTCCTAATTATAGACGCCCTGCCGGTGGCGCCGGTTTCCCTCCGTTATAATCGGGTGTCTATGCCCATCGATGTCGCCGCCGTCCAGAAAGCCCTGAAAAATGGCGGCCTCGATGGCTGGCTGCTCTACGATTTTCACGGCTCAAACCCGGTGGCCAACAGCGTCACCGAGATGGCCCGGGTGGGCAAACTCGCAACCCGCCGGTGGTTTTACCTGATTCCCGCGTCCGGCGAGCCGCGCGCCCTGGTCCACGCCATCGAGAAACACAACCTGGACCACCTGCCGGGCAGCAAGACGGTGTACGCCGGCCGCGAGCAACTGGAAGCCGGCCTCAAGGAAATCGTCCGCGGCGCCAGGCGGGTGGCGATGGAGTATTCGCCGAAGAACGCGATCCCGTACGTGTCGCGTGTCGACGCCGGCACGATTGAATTGGTGCGCGCGCTTGGCGTGGATGTCATCTCGTCCGGCGATCTCATTCAACAGTTTGAAGCCTGCTGGGACGACGCCGCGATCGCGACGCATCGCCGGGCGTCGGACAAACTCTATCGAATCAAGGACCAGGCGTTCGAGGCGGTAACCAGGCGTCTGCGCGACGGCGTGGCGACCACCGAGTACGACATCCAGCAACTGATGG
>JBDTMB010000180.1:0-11109 GCA_039934485.1 Vicinamibacterales bacterium | reverse complement strand
CAAGAGCTGGGTGTACGAACACGCGCGATCTCGCGGCGTGCCTCGCTCGGAGCGCTTGCCGTGCCTCAAACTCGGCAAGTACGTGCGGTTTGAGCCGGCCGCTGTCCGGGCCTTCATCACGAAGCGATCGAAGTTCGCGTGACAGGCGCTCCCTGCCGGCCGCTACAATGGGCAACGAGCGACAGCACGAAGAGCCAACGAGAAGAAAGGGTTCTCGTATGGCTCGGATGAAACGACAGTACGGAAGCGGGTGTCTTCTCAAGCGGGGAAAGGGGTGGGCGATTCGCTGGCGGGAGAAAGAGATCGCTCCCGACGGCACGGCCAGGCGGGCGCTGCGGTACGAAACGCTGGGACCGATGTCGCGGAAAGACGCGGCCGACATCCTGGCGCAACGTCTCGCAGCCGCCGGCAGCAGCCGCGCACCCGTGCGATCGCGGGTCGCGTTTCGAACGTTCGCGAGAGAATGGCAGGCGCACGTGATGCCAATGTACAAGCACTCGACGCAGAAGAACCATCGGCACATCCTCGAGAAACACTTGCTGCCCCGATTCGGCGACATGCCGATCGTCGAGGTCACGCGGCAGGAGATCCAGGCCTACGTGGCCCACTTGAACCAGGCCGGCTACGCGCCCAAGACGATCGATCACATGCACGACGTTTTGAGTGCGCTGCTGCGCACGGCCGTCAAGTGGGGCCATCTCCGGGAGAATCCTGCACGCGGCGTGGATCTGCCCGCGCTACGAACCGTTCGGCCGAAATGGGTGCTCACGGTTCCACAGGCTGCACGTCTGCTCGACGCGTTGCCGCCGCTGGGGCGGACGATGGCGGGGCTGGCGATGCTGTCGGGGCTGCGACGGGGCGAGCTGTTCGCCCTGCGCTGGTGCGACGTAGATACCGACAACGAGTGCCTGACGGTGCGTCAGGCGGTCTACGAGGGCCGGTTCGATATTCCGAAGACGCAGGCCGGGGTGCGGCAGATCCCGCTCGGGGCCGCCGCGCTGCAGCTACTCGCGGACTGGCGAGCGCGCGCGAAGCGGCTCGAACCGGATGCGCTCGTGTTCTCGACGGGGACGGGAAAGCCGATTTCGCCCAACAACGTCGCGCGGCAGCAGATCTTCCCGGCGTGTCAAGCGCTGGGCCTGCAGCGGGCGACGTGGTTGACGTTCCGGCGGACCTATTCGTCGTGGGCGCACGAGAAGGGCGTACCCGGTAAGGTGATCGCGCAACTGATGGGACACGCCAAAGTCGATACGACGCTAAACCTGTACACCCAGGTGGTGGACGGGGCACTCCGGATGGCCGCCGCGAAGATCGGATCGGGATTGTTCACAATTGTTCACAAACCGGAGAACGCGAGCGAGCTAACTCACTGAAAGGATTGGCTCGCCGCACTGGACGATTTCCGCAACTGGCTCATCCGTGAAGCGGCGTAGACGGCCAATCACGGAGGACCTGACAACTCCCGCTGTGGCAGTTGCGCAGTGATCGCCTGCACGCTCTCTTGCACAGTCCGTCGTGCGGCGTCGATCACAAGCCGCGGACTGTCCCATGGGCGGTAGTCTCGATCCAGGACCTCCTGCCACGTTGGCACTCGGTGACCGACGATGTCTGCGCCGCGCGATTCGACGCGACGGCGATGCTCGGTTTCGTCGGTGCAGACCACCTCGACCTCCAGCACCGGCACGCCTGTCTGTTCGGCAACAGCCCGCCATTCGTCGCGCGTGAGCGGCCACGGATTCACGCTATCGGCAACAACAGTACGACCAACGCGCAGGTTGTCAGCGGCCACGGCATAGGCAATGGCGTACCCCTCGCCCTCCACGACCAATCCGGCTTGGCGAAGCACGTGCTCGATCGAATCGATACGCACGTGAACGGCGGACAACGAACGCGCCAACTCACGAGCGATCGTCGTCTTGCCAACGCCGGGAAGACCACTCATCACTAGCAGCATGCGTTCACGACGCCAGTCCGCCAGGCCATGGCTTGACGTAGTCGAACGGCGCGTACCGGTGGATGCGCTGAAAGTCGCGCTCGTTGTCGGTGACGAGCACGCAACCAGCCTCCAGGCACGACAGCGCAAGCAGGACATCGTTCGCGAACGACTTCGAGATGCGGCCGATCTCCAGCCCCTCCTTTCTTGCCATGGCCGACAGCAGATCCCCCGAACGATGCCAGGCGTTGGCGGATGGTGCGAACGTCCGCGCGGATCGCTCGAAGACGCTGAGGACGTTGCGTTCGAGCGCCTTCCGATCCTGGTCCCGTTTCACACCCGCCCGCAGCTCCTGAGCCACGACGACGCTGAGATACTCGAACGGCGCGAACGCTTGATGGAATCGCTGGAGAGTCTCGTTGGCGGCCGGCTCGCGGAACGCATTGATGAAGAGCTGTGTGTCGAGCGCGTACTTCCGCGTCGCTCGAGTCACGGCTCGATGGCGGGAGACGTAATGTCGACGCCGAGCATGGCCCGTGTACCGTCGACGAGCTCGCGCTGAAACACGGCGAGGTCGAGCGCGCGCTCGATGGCTTCAGTCGCCGTGGCCGCGCCAAGCGCTCGCTGGGCCGCCTTCAACTTCGACAGAGGCAGGCGATAGGTGCGGGACACCCGCTCTTCGCGGCGAATGGGTCGCTTCCGCTCACTGGCGTTGGGCATGGTCGAGTGTATTTACATGGAATCTGATGTGTCAATACGTAACGGTCGGCCCCGGGCAGAGCGCGGCTCGCCGCGTTGGACGATTTCCGCAACTGGATCATCCGGCGAAGCCGCGTAAGTTGGCCTGTTTTAGCGGATCTGGAGTCCCGGGTCGCGCGACTGGCGCCGTATGCACCTTGCGCTAGCCTTCGAAAATCCGTCGCCCCTCTTCGTTCAGTAACACCCAACAGGCGTAACCGCCGAGCGCCGTGCCGAACGGCAACAGGACCATGTTGCCCACCGCCAGCCCAATCGCCAGCAGGCGCGCCGACGGGCGATGGCTCTGCAAGGATCGGCCGACCCACACGTGCAACGCCCCCCAGGCCAGCGCGATGATCGCGACGATGGCGATGGTGACAGCGGTGAGGCGGGCCGCCATATCCGAGCCAGAGCCCACCGGACCGGATGATTGCGCAATCGCCGCGGCGCCCCCGGCCAGGGCGAAGCCGGCCACCGCCACCACGATGAAGATGGCGCCCCAGGTGAGATACAAAGTGGACAGGAAGCCGACGTGCCGCTTCAGGCGTCACCTCATGCAGTCACCGCCACACGCACGTCCACGCGAGTGCGCGGGCCGCGGGGCGGGGACACGTTGAAGCTGAAGCGATCGCCGTGCACGACGCCGCGCGGCACCGACACGGTGAGCTGCAGGCGATGCAGCTCCTGCCCCTTGCCGTCGCACGGCTCGCAGGGTTCGCTCCACACTTCGCCGCGGCCGCCGCAAATCGCGCAGGTGCGCGGCACCTGCAGCTCGAGCGGCATCATCGCCCCGGTTCCGGCCTGGCACGCGGAGATCGTGATCTCGGCGAACGTCGACCGCGCCGGGCCTTCGGGGTCGACATGGTCGCGGCGGAAGAGTTCGATCGCCGCCGACGAGGACGGAAAGTCGATGGCCACTTCGTCGGCGAACGAACGGCGGTAGGCGCGCTCGTGCGGCACGAGCGTCTCGAGCGCGAGACCCGAACTCTTCGATCGACGGGGCCAGAACATCCTTGCCGTACGATAGGGTCGCCCCGGCAGGTTGTCAAGAACCAGCCGCGCGATTAGGATGCGCGAATGAAGGAATGTCCGATGTGCGCCGAGTTCATGAAGCTTGAAACGCGCGAGGTCGTGACACGTGTGCCCGGAACTTCACAGGAAGTGAAGCGCGTGGTACGCGAGTGGGTGTGTCCCGAATGCGACTACTTCGAGGAAGACGATAGCCCGATTAAGCCGCCCGGGTAGCGGCGCACCCGTTCGGGCTCAGGGCGAGGGACTAGCGAGCGCCAAGCGTGAGGAGCACTTCGCGGCGGAGTGTGTCCTCGACTTCGTCGAAGTTGAGCGCCGTTTCGCACTCGTCGCACAGCACTTCGATCACGCCGGGTTTGCTCTCTTCCGAAACTTCAACCCGGGTGTCATCGAGCTGCACCACGTGCATTTGCAGCGTTTTCACGAGAAATTTGCTCGAATTCCCGCAGTTTGGACACGTCAATGCCACGTTAGATAGGCTCCTTAAACCGTCAAAATTGTATGGGATGCCTCTGGCCGAAGCAAAGGAAATCGACCCCTTCTAGGCGGCCGGGCCGGCGTAAACCAGTCTCCCCTCGACATTTCGCCCGGGCAGCACGGCGCCGATGGCCTCCACGTAGAGTTCCAGCTGGCGCTGGTGCTGCGGCTGTGGCCCGCCGGTTTTGAACTCCACCACCGTGACCCGGTCGCCCATCACCAGGCAATCGATGCTCCCGCGGACGATGTGGCCGTCGGAATGGCGGACGGAAAACGGCACCTCGAAAATCGGCGCGCCGGCGGCCAGGATCGCCTGCAACCCGGGCTGCGACAGCAGGCCTTCGCAGATCCGGACGACGTCCGGCGGCAGCGGGTCGCGCGCCAGCGACGTGGGATCGAGCGCCGCGCGCTGCAACGCTCGGTGCACGAGCGATCCCAGCCGCGCCGTCGAAGCCGCTGCGGCCGCCGCTCGAGGCGCCCCAACCGCTCCGAGGCTCGCCAGTTGCGTGGCTGCGATCCGCACGACGCCGGTCGGCGCGAGCGGCTCGAAATCATCCGCGTGTTCTCGCGTGGTCACGGCCGGTCGCCACATGCGGCGGCTCTCCCCGGCCGGCGGCACGGGACGCAACCCGTGCATCGTGGATTCGCCGGCCCACTGCAACGGTGCCGCCAGGTCGGGCGACGAGAGCACAGCCTTGAGCGTATCGGGCAGGATGCGGCCGAGCGATCCGCGCGCCGGGGCAAATTTTCCGGCGCTGCGGGTCGCGCCAAGATAGAGCCGATCGCGGGCGCGCGTCAGCGCCACGTACAGCAAGCGCTTGGTTTCCTCGTGCTCCTTCCCTTCGTTGTCGCGGTCGGCTTCGTTCAGGTGATCCCCTACCGCCACCGACGCCACGATCTCGTCTTCCGCTTCTTCGCCCGCGAACGGCGCGGGCACCACGCGGATGGGATCGCGGCCGCCGCCGCTACCCTTGCCGAGCCCGACGACAAACACCACCGGAAATTCGAGGCCCTTGGCAGCGTGCACGGTCATCAAGTTGACGGCGTCAGCCGCATCGATGATCGCGTTGGATTCGTCGCCGCCGGCGACGAGTTCCGCAAAGTAATCCACGAGGCGCCCCAGCGTGGCGTAGCCGCGGTTCTGGATGCGGCGGATCAGGCCGCGCACCTTCTTGAGGTTCTCCCTCGCCTGGGCCAGTCCCGGGCCGGCGATCTCGGCGGCATACGCGGATTCAGCGAGCACGCGATCGACAAGCTCGGCCGGCGGGAGTTGATCGGCGAGCGCGAGCCATCCGCCGATGCTCGCGCGCGCCAGCGTGAGACGTTCGAGATCGTCTGCCGGAAAACCCTCGGGGAGCCACGTCTTGTCGGGAGGCGACTCTTGTCGGGACGCAATTCTTGTCGGGAGGGGAAAGCCGTCCAAGAGCGCGTCGGCGATGCGGGGCGCGAGCAGCTTGAGCCCTTCGTCGGAGATGCCGACAAATCCCGATCGCAGGAACGCGGCCGCGCGAAGGTTCGATGCGGGATCGGCGCAGTACGCGATGAGCGCCAGGACGTCCTTCACTTCGTCGGCGTCAAAGAAGCCCAGTCCCTTGTAGACGTAGTACGGAACGCCGCGGCTGCCGAGCGCCGCCTCGAACAGCGCGTGACTGTCGCGCGTGCGGAACAGGATGCCGATGTCGCCCGGCGTGATCGCCCGCCTCACGCCGGTCGCACGATCGCGAACCACGGCGCCGTCGGTCAGGAGCCTGGCAATCTCCTCCGCGGCGGCTTCGGCCTGCGCCGTGTCGCTGTCGGCCATCACCACGCCGATCGCCTCCGGCTCGCTCGGGCTCCCGTCGATCCTCGGGAACACATCGTCTTCTCCGTAGCGGAAGGCATCCGGGCGGGCCGCCGATGACGCCGACGACAACGACTCCGTCGCGATCGAGGAGCAGACGTCGTTCACAAACGCCAGCAGCTCGTGGACGGATCGATAGCTGCGCGTGATCGCCGCGCGCGACTGGGTGTCGGGCCGGAGCGCGTCGATGTAGCGCGCCGCGGCGTCGAGCACGGTGACCTCGGCGTCGCGGAAGCCGTAGATCGACTGCTTGCGGTCGCCGACGATGAAGATGGAGGGAGGGATCGGACCGTGGGAGAGACCCTCGCCTTCCGACCAGGCACGCACCAGCTGGCGGACGAGGTTCCACTGGGCGCGGCTGGTGTCCTGGAATTCATCGACCAGCACGTGCTCGTAGCGCGATTCGAGGCGGTAGCGGCTGCGCGAGAATTCCTCCATCTGGCCCAGCAGCTTGAGCGTGTGCTCGAGCAGATCGGGAAAATCGAGCACGCCCTGCTTGTCGAGCGTCCGCCGGTATTCGTCCTGCGCGATCTTGAAGAGGCGGCGGACCCCGCGGGCGAGGACGAGATTGATGTCGCGGCGGAAGCCGGCGATCGCCGCCTCGACGTGAGGGGCGAGGCCGATGATCAGGTCCTTATGAGCGGCGTAGTCGGCGGCGGAACCAAACTCCGCCTTCTTGTGGGCCGGCTTCTTGCGCGGCTCGCCCGCCTGCGTCAGCACATAGCCCGCCAGGCGATCGAGGGCGCCGCGGAGCAGCGCCGGCGACGGACCTGGATCGCGCATCAGCAACTCGAGATCGCGCGCGACCAGCGCCAAGAGCGGCGCCTTCGGGCCGGTGGCGATAAATCGCCGGGCGCCGCCGGGAATCGAAGTCAACCCGCCGCGAAGGGCCTGTAACAGCCGCTCGCAGGCGGTGGCGACGTGCATCTCGCGTCCGCGCAGGAAACCGTTCAAGGCGTCCCAGGCGACCAGGCGCCGATCCAGCAGCAGCGCCAGTCCCTTGCGAAGCTGGAACTCGCCGAGCTCGGCGAAGACGAGCGCCACGTCGGGATCGTCAAGCGACAGGGCGCGGCCGATGCGAAGGGCGCTGTCGAGCGAGCCCGCCACCAGCCGCGGCGTCTCGGTTTCGTCGGCGAGGTCAAAGCCCGGGTCGACGCCGGCTTCGAGCGGAAACTCGTGCAGCAGCGCCAGGCAGAACGCGTCGATCGTCATGATCGAGATGTCGCTGAACGCCTCGCGGATGTCGCGCCAGCGTTCTGCGGAGATGGCGCCGAGCTGGTATCGCTCGCGCAGGGTGGCCATCACCCGCTGCCGCATTTCGGCGGCGGCCTTGCGCGTGAACGTGATCGCGAGGATGTGGCGCGGCGACACGCCCACTTCGAGAAGCCCGACGTAACGGTCCACGAGCACGCGGGTCTTGCCCGTCCCGGCGGAGGCTTCGAGCGCGACGTTGCGGCTGGGATCCACCGCGAGCCGTCGCGCGCGCGCGTCCGCGGTTTCCGGCAATTGAGACGGCGAGTCGAAGTCGAGGCGCGGCTGGCTACTCATCGCCAATTCCCGACAGGTCTTCGTCTCCTCCCGACGGAGCCTCAGCTCCCGGCGGGTCCTGAATCCCTCCCGGCGTCCTGCAGACGGTGACAAACGCGCACATCTTGCAGAGGGATTTCTGGATCGGCCGCGGCGGATAATGCCCGGCGGCAATGTCGTCGAGCGCGCCCACCAGCCGGTGCTCGGCTTCGGCGATCAGCTCGGCCGTGGTCTTGCCCTTCGCCTGGAGCGCGACCACGCTCTTCTGGCCTTCGAACGACAGGTACATCGCCTCGCCAACCACCGGAAACTCGCGGCCTTCCTCTTTCGACAGCCGCTCGCGCACGCAGGCGCTGTAGATCGGCAGCTGCAGCGCGATCTTCTTGTCCATCACGTAGCTGGTCTTGTAGTCGATCAGCCGGAAGGTGCCGTCCGCGAGCAGATCGACGCGATCGATCTTGGCGCGCAGCCGCACCGTGCGCGTGCTGCCGTCCGCCGCGGCAAACGTGAAGGCGTCGTCGAGCGCGTACTCCATCAGCCGGCGGCGGATGTCGAGCGGGCGCTCGGCCTCCATCGCAAACACGCGATCGGCGATGCCCGGCGCGACGGCCGATCCGAGCAGCAGCGCGCGTTCGAGCCCCGCCTCGGCGGCCCCGAGCGAGGCGAGCGCCGGCTGGCAGACCTCGGTGAAGAGCTCGCGCGCCTCGCCGATGGTGTCCGGCGTGATCCGGCCGTGCCCGCGCAATTGCCACTCGTGGAAGAACGTCTCGAAGAGCTCGTGCAGGAACCGCCCGCGCTCGAGCGGCGAGCGCGTGACCTCGTCTTCGGGCTCCTCGTCAAGTCGAAGGACGTTCTTGGCATAGAACTGAAACGGGCACTTGAGGTACGTCTCGAGGCGGCTGACGCTGACGCGAGGCATGTTCCAGGGACCCGCCTCGCCCCGAAAGCGGGGAGATTGGAGGGCGAGGGCTTTAGCCCTCGCCGGATCTGCAATGCGCAGGCGCGCCCATTCCGCTGCCGGCGCGGCCAGGCTGCTGGTAATCTGCGGCGCCACTTCGAGCGCCTCGTGGACAAACACGCGCACCGAGGGATCGACTATCGATGTCTCGGTGGCGAGGCCGAACGTCGGCAGATCGTCGGCCAGGACCGATGGTTCAACCACGGCGTCGGCTTCGAGGGCAAAGGTCGAGACCAGGGTTCGCGCGCGCGCGAGGCCGACGAGATCGCGAAAGGCGGCGCGCCCGGCGCGCAACAGGTCGCGCTCCCGATGCAGGTCCACTTGTTCCGGGCGGTTCGGCTCGAGCTGCGACAGGAGTAACGGCGGATAGAAGATGTTCCGGCGCGGACGCTCGGGCCATTCGCCGTCCACCAGCCCCATCAACTGCACGTCGTCAAAGTCGCCAAACCGCGCCGCTTGCGCGTCGACGATCTGCAGGCCGGCTTCGCCGGTGCGGGCGGCAAACGTCTGCGCGCCCAGCCAGCGGCGAATGGCCGGGCCGAGATCGGCCACCGAGCCGGTGGCGCTCGGGTCGTGGCGGCGATAGGCCTCGGCCAGGCCGCTGAGGGCGCCCATCACCGCGGCCTGCACGCGCTGCCGCCGGTCGCGCTCCGGCGCCTCAGCGGCCGGCGGGCGATCGTGGGTGACCAGGAACGTGATCAGCCGTTCGACTTGATCGACGAGCGGGTGGCGCTGCTCGAGCGGCGCGAGCAGCGACGCGGCAGCGCCGGCCGCGCGCACGGCGGGAAGCGCCTCGGCTTCGCCGGCGATCCGCACGAGTCGATCGAAGCCGCCGAGGTAGCGGCCCTCGGCCAGCGCGACATCGGCCTGGCAGATCTCGGCGCGCGTGATTTCGCGACCATCGAACGTGAACCGGAAATGCGGCGACCGCAGGAGGGCCGTCATCGCGCCGCGCGTGAACTCCGTGGCCACGAACTCGATGACGAGATCGAGCGCCGCCGCGTAGGGCTCGGCCGCCAGCGGCAAGGTGTCGAGCGTCTCGAACGGGATGCCGGCGCCGCCGAGCACCGCGCGCGCCAGGTAGAGATACGGCAACGGGCGGGCCACCACGAGTGCATGCCGGTCAAGACGAGTTCGACGACCGTCGCGGCGCAACGCTTTGAGCCGGCGCGCGACGCCCTCGAGCTCGTCCTCGCGATCGCGGTAGGCGAAGATGGTCTGCGACGAACCAGTTGGTGAACCAGTTGGGGGGGGCAAACCTTCAGGTTTGCCCGGCACCACCAGCACCGGCAACCGGGCCGGCGCCTGACCTTGGACTTCTTCCATCCCGACCAACGCCAGGCGCAGGCGATCGAGATAACCGGCGCCAAGCAGCGCATCGGTCGAAATCACGTCGATCGCTTCGAGCCCCGCCACCGTCGTGAGCATCGCCACGTCGGCGGGCCACAGCCCCTCGGGATCCGACAGCCGGTCGCCGACCGTGATCACGACGTGACGCAGCGGACGCCCGGCCGCTTCACCGAGCACCGCCTCCCGCACGAGGTGCTCGTCCTTGAGCTCCGCGTCCGCCAGCCGCGACTCGTAGCCGCGAAAGGTGGCGACGACAAACCGGGTTTGCTCGAGCAACTGCGATGCGCCGCGGTCAAGCTCCGCTGCCGCCTCCAGCTCGGTCGTCACCAGGCGGGCGAAATCGTCCACGCTGCGGCCTTGACGCCGCACCTGGTCATAGAGCGAGAGCAGTTCCGCCAGGAGGGCGGGACGCAGGTGGAACGGTGGCGGCAGGCCCGCGTCTTCGGCGTCGCGAGCGGCTGCGCCGAGCATCACCTCGCGCTCGAAACCGCTGAGCACGCGTGGCAGGTCGCGCAGCCGCGACGCCAGCGTGTCGTAGAGGTCCGCCCTCGTGCCGATCATCGGCAGCACACAGGCGGCGCCCGCCGACCTCAGCACGCAGTCTTCAATCGTCCGGCGCAGTTGCTCGCCGGAACCGCGCGTCGGCACGAGGACAAACGTGTGCGCGGCGCGAAGCGGATCGAGCGCGCGCGCGCATTCGACGAGCCGCTCGCGAAAGCCGGCGAGGTCGGGCGTCCGCAGCAGGCGCGTGCGGCGAGGCGTAATCACTGGCGCGCCGGCTGCGCCATCACCGCCTGCAGATCGGCCTGCGCCTTTCGGTAAAGCATCAGCGCGCCGGCCGCCGCGGAGGACGCCTGTTGGGCGCCGAGGAGGTTGTTGGTCGACACCGACTGCAGCCGCAGGCGAAATGCGTTTTGCGCCAGCTCCCAGGAGCTGCGCAGCAGCGCATGCCCCGAGGCCAATTCGCCGGGAGGCAGGATGTTTGCGGCCTTGCGCTCCGCATCGGCCAGCTTCCTGGAGATCCGGCCAATCTCGTCGGTGAGCGGACCCGACATGGCTCGCACCTGCTCGAGACCGACGGACGCCTTGGTGAACGTCGAGAAGGAACGATTCATCGCGCGCCGGTAGCGGCGGTAGAGCGGCGCCCGTTTTGACCATTGCGCGCGCGTCATCTTCGTATCACGCGCGGCGACGATATGCGCGTCGAGCGTGGCCAGCAGTGCCGAGACGTCGCCAGGCTGACGCTTGCCGAGCCTG
>JBDTMB010000179.1:0-11115 GCA_039934485.1 Vicinamibacterales bacterium | reverse complement strand
GAGGGCTTTAGCCCTCGCCTAGGACAGCAGGTATCCAGCACGCGAGAACGGCATCTGCCGGATGCGCTCACCCGTGAGCGCGGCGATGGCATTGGCCACCGCGGGGGCCAGCGGCGGCACGGGCGGTTCCCCGAAGCCGGTCGGGCGTTCGCGGCTGGGGATGAAATGCGCTTCGATCTTCGCCGGCGCTTCGCGATGGCGAATCATCCGGTAACGATCGAAGTTGCTTTCCACGGCGCGGCCGCGCTCGATGTGGACCTCGCCATAGAAGGCGGCGCCGAGCGCGTCGATGATGCCGCCTTGCATCTGCGCTTCGAGCATCGAGAGATTCACCGGTTGTCCGACATCGGCGACCGACACCACGCGGTGGATGGTCACGCGCTTCTGCGCCGTGGCGCCCGAGCCGGTGGTGGCGACCGAGAGTTCGACGACGTGGGCGCAATAGGCGCCGAAGGTGTGATGCATCGCGAGGCCTTGCGCGCGGCCGTCGGCCTCGAGCGTGCCGAAGCCGCTGCGTTCCACCGCGGCGAGCAACACCTGCCGCATCCGATCCGGGTTGTACGGGCTAGGATCGTCCGCGGCCTTCGGGATGTCGCCGGCTTCGCCGAGCAGCTCGAGCCTGGTGTCCACGGGGCTGCGCCTGGCGAGGCGTGCCAGCTCGTCGATCGTCGTTTCGATCGCAAAGGCGTTGACCACGTGCGACGGCGCCCGCCACGCGCCGGTGGGGATGCCCGTGAGCGGCGATCCGTAGCGCACGCGCACGTTGGGAATGCGCGTCGGCTGCATGTCCGGATCCATCTCCTCGACCGTCCGCACCCGTCCAATGTACGTGCCGTAGGCCTCGGTCGAGTGCGGCGGCCGCGGATCCTTCCGATACACGTTGCGCGAGACGCTCGCCAGGGTGTGGTCCCAGGCGACGATGCGGCCCTGCGCGTCGAGGCCGGCGCGGATGCGTTGCGCCGCGGCCGGGCGATAGTAGTCGTGCTGCAGGTCGCCTTGGCGGCTGTCCACGACTTGCACCGGCCCGCCGATCGCGCGCGACACGATCGCCGCCTCGGCAGCGTAGTCGCTCAGCAGGCGGCGGCCAAAGCCACCGCCGATGCGCGTGGACTGCACGTGCACCTTGTCTCTCGGTATGCCCAGCGCGCGGGCCACGACGTCCCTGCCCGAGGTTGGCATCTGCAGCGGACCGCGAATGAAGCATTCCCCATTCCTGAAATCCGCGGTGCAGTTGTGCGGCTCGAGCGTCGCATGCGACACGAATGGGAACGAGTAGGAGTTGTCGACGCGTTGGGCCGCGGCCGCCAGCGCGTCGTCCACGCGCCCCGAGTTATGGAGGGTCGCGGGCGGAGCCGCCAGGATCTTCTCGAACTGGTCGGTGATGGTCGCGTTGCTCTCGCCGGCGAACGGCCCCTCGTCCCACTGGACCACCAGCGCGTCGCGGCCCTTGAACGCCGCCCACGTGGAGTCGGCCACCACCGCCACGCCCGGCATCAGCTGCGTGGGATTGTCGAGGCCGGCGATCTCCACGATGTCGCGGACGCCGGGGACGGCGCGAGCCCTGGTGGTGTCGATCTTCACGGGCCGGCCGTTGAACACCGGGCTCTTGGCCACGGCGGCGTACTTCATCCCGGCAATCTTCACGTCGAGGCCGTAGAGCGGCTGGCCGGTGACGATCTTGTGATTGTCGACGCCGTTGACGCGCGTGCCGATCAATCGATAGTGCGCGCGATCCTTCAGCGCGACTTCCCTCGGCACCTTCATCGTTGCCGCGCGCGCCGCCAGCGCGCCGTAGCGCAATTGCCGGTTGCTGGCGCGATGGTGCACGACGTGCACGTCGGTGGTGCAGTCGGCCGCGTCGACGTTCCATTCCGCAGCCGCGGCCGCGACGAGCAGCGCGCGCGCGGTGGCGCCGACGCGGCGGAGGTTGTCCCAATCCGATCGGATCGCATCGCTCCCGCCGACGCCCTGGCCACCGTACTTCTGCGGATCCATCGGCGCGTCATCGACGCGGACTTTCGACCAGTCGGCGTCCAGTTCCTCGGCGACGATCATCGGCAGCGACGTCTTGGTGCCTTCGCCCATGTCCGGCTGCGCGGACCAGATCAGCACGCGATCGTCGGGATCGATCTGGATGTACTCGGTGGGGAAGCCCACCGGGCCGGTTGCCGCCGGCACCTGCGCGCCCAGTACGCCTTCACTGCGCATGGCGACGAGCAGCCCGCCGGTGGCAGCGAGCGAGACGCTGATGAACGTACGTCGTCGCACCCCAGCACCCTGCACCCCAGCACCCAGCACCCCAGCACCCAGCACCCCAGCACCCTGTTTGTTATCCCGAAGCACATCCCGTCGCGACCTCACTCGCCACCCCCTGCGCTGGGCGAGCCCACAGCGAAGTCGAAGGGTCGCGAACTCATTTCCGCGGCGCGCCGCACGGCCTCGTGAATCCGTTTGTAGGTGCCGCAGCGACAGAGGTTGCCGTTCATCGCCGCATCGATCTGCGCGTCCGTGGGATCGGGCGTCCTCACCAGCAGCGCCACCGCCGTCATGATCTGCCCGGCCTGGCAGTAGCCGCATTGCGGCACATCGATGGCCTCCCACGCGCGCTGGACGTGATGCGTGCCGTCCGGCGACAGGCCTTCGATCGTGGTGATCTGCTTGCCGCCCGCTTCCTTGATCGGCAACGTGCAGGACCTGGCAGCCACGCCGTCGACGTGCACCGTGCACGCGCCGCAGAAGCCGCCGCCGCAGCCGAACTTCGCGCCGACCAGGTTCAGGTGATCCCGCAGCGCCCAGAGCAGCGGCGTCTCCGGATCCAGGTCCATTTCCACCTGCTTGCGATTAACCGACAGTGAGATGATGGACAACAAACCCTCCGCGTCGTTCAGACGACACAAACTAGTATCTGGCCGCCAGGGAACCATTTACGGTCATTCGTCACAAATTTGATCACTGATGATTGGTATTTTCTGCATCGTTTTAGCCCTTTTGGGGTCAGACCCTACTGGCACTGTCACCGGCCACGTCGTCGAAGCGAGGACGGGGGCGCCGCTTGCCGCTGTGCTGGTGAAGGTGCAGTCCACCGGGCAGCAGGCGCTCTCGGACGCCGACGGGCGATTCGAGATTCCCGACGTGCCGGCCGGTCCGCAGACGCTGCTCGTATCCGTCGTCGGCTACGGCCTGGTCCGCCGCGATGTGGCGGTGGTGGCCGATCGACCGGTTGACGTCACGATTCCCGTCGCCGAGGGCGCGAGTGGATATGTCGAAGAGGTCCAGGTCGGTGCGTCGAGATTTCGCCAGGCCGAGGCCGGTGTCGCTTCGCAGCAGGTGCTCGGCAGCCGCGACCTGCTCGCGCTGCGCGGCGTGATCGCCGACGATCCATTTCGTGCGGTGCAGGTGATGCCGACGGTGGCCACCGGCGACGACTTTCAAGCCGAGTTCGCCGTGCGCGGACATGGTCCGGCGCACGTGGGCATCGCGCTCGACGGCATCGATACGCCGCTCCTGTTCCACACCGTGCGAGCCGTCGGCGACACCGGCTCGCTGGCCCTCATCAACAGCGACATCCTCGATGCGGCAACGCTGCTCTCCGGCGCGTATCCACAAATGATGGGATCACATCTCGGCTCGCGCCTCGAGTTCACCACGCGGGAGCCCGCGCGCGATCGGCTCACCGCGCGCGTCCTCGTCAGCGGCACCGCCGCGACCACGGTGTGGGAAGGCCCGGCCGGCTCGCGCGCCGGATGGATGGTGGCCGCGCGCAAGAGCTACATCGATTGGCTGCTCAAGAAGATCGATCCCACCATCGAGGGCACCTTCGGTTTCACCGACGGCCAGGCCAAGTTCGTGTTCAACCCCTCGCCGCATCACGCGCTCCAGGCCTCCATCATCGGCGGCCGATCGCTGTTGAACGAAGAAGATGAAAGCCCCGGTCTCAACTCGCTCGACCAGGGACGCAGCAACACCACGATTGGCAATCTCCGCTGGCAGTTCACGCCGTCGGCGCGGTTCGTCCTCACGCAACAGGCTTACATCGTCCAGGGCCGCTACAAGAACACGGTCACCGACGGCCGCACGCGCGAGGAAGGGCTCGATCGCGACATCACCTGGCGGACAACGGCGAGCCTGGTAATGGGATCTGCGGCGGGGGCCACAGCGCCCGCCCCTCACCATCTTCTCGAGTTCGGCGGACAAGGTCAGTGGCTTCGCGGCGAGCGCAAGGACGTCAGCTACACCACGCGCGGCACCTTCACCAACGTCGATGCGCAAGTCAGTAATACGGCGCAGGCGGCGTGGCTGAACTATCGCTGGACCGCGCCATCCGGCGTGTTCATCTCTCCTGGCGTCCGCGTCGAGCGATTCGGCCTCGTCGACAAGACCACGGCCTCGCCGTGGCTGCTGGCGGAATGGCAGGTGACGCCGGGCACGAAGCTGCGCGCGAGCGCCGGCGGCGCCCACCAGGCGCCGACGTTCGACCAGACGCTGCGGCCCTTGCCCGCCATCGTCATTCCCGGCGGCACGCCGCCTCCGGTCGGGCCCGAGGCCGCGACGATGTTCGATGCCGGCGTGGAGCGGCGCATTCGCGAATCGTGGCGCCTCAGCGTGACCGGCTACTATCGTCGAGACCGCGACGGCCTTCGCTTCGAGAATTCCGACGTTCGCCTGGCGGCCGATCGCAGCCGCCTCCTCCTGGCGACGGTGCCGGTCTGGGCAAACGCGCTCACCGGCGATGCGCGCGGCGCCGAAGTCACGCTCGATCGGCGTGTGACCAACGGCGTCTCCGGGTGGATCTCCTACGCTTATGGCCACGCGCAAATGGACGATGCGCGGACGCAGGAAACATTTGCCGCCGACTACGACCAGCGGCACATGGTCAACGCGTATGCGATCTACCGGACGTCCAACAAGCTCGGCCTGTCGGCGCGCTTCCGGTATGGATCGAATTTTCCCATCCAGGGCTACTTCCAGGAGATCGACGGCGCGTATTACGTCGGTACGGAGAAGAACACCGTGCGGCTGCCGGTCTACGCACGCCTCGACTTGCGCGCGGACTGGGCGTTCACCTATCGAAAGCGCCGCCTCACGCTGTTTGTGGAAGTGCTCAACACCCTCAACCACCGCAACATGGGGCCCGCGGACTATGGACTGAACCTCGCCACCGGCCTGGTGAATGGCCTGGTGGAGAAGGGCTTTCCGTTCCTGCCATCGGCCGGCGTGCTGATCGAGTTCTGAGCCGCGCCGCAGATGACGCCGATGACGCAGACAGGTTCCTCTAGGGAGCCGCGGTCGTGAGTTTCTGCGCCATCTCGCCGTAGAACTTCAGCTCGGAGAGTTGGTCCTTCGTGGGCGCGCCAATCCAGCGGCCCACCTGGCTGTAGAGTCCGCCGAGACGCGAGACCAGTTCGCGCGACTGGCGCTTGAGGTCCGTCGCATTCGCCGCGGTGTTGGGCAGCTTCTGGATGCGGTCGTTCACCGGCGCGTAGGCGCGGATGATCGTCACCACCTGCCCCTGCAAGTCGGCCCACGCCTTGCGATCGGCGGCGGTGACGTCAATCCGCGGGTCTTCGCGCACGTCGACCTTCTGCTCCAGTGTCTTCCCGCCGGCGACCAGGCGCACCGTGTAGGTGCCCGGCGTCACATAGGGCCCGGCCATGTTCCCGCCCCGCGGCGCGTCATCGTCTTCGCCGAACCCGCCGCCGCGAATGGGCAGTTCCGCATGGCGCAGGTTCCATACCACGCGGTTGATGCCGCGCATCACCCCGCGCCCCTGCGTTGGCGCCAGAGTCTGGACGAGTTGACCCTGCGCGTCGTGCACCGTGAGGCCAACCACCGTGTCGGTCTTCGCCACCCAGAAGTCGATCAATGCGCCGTTCGCCGGATTCTCTCCCCTGTAGAACAAGTCGCCGGTGTGCGGCGTGAGGTTGGTGTATCGAATCTGGGAGGCCGGCGCGATCGAGAACAAGTGCGCGTCACTCGCCGCCACCGCGGGCGTGAGCTCCTGCAACGCGTTGATCTTGTCCAGGATCCAGACGCCCCGCCCGTGCGAGCCGAGCACGAGATCGTTGTCGCGCGGGTGAATCACGAGATCGTTGAAGGCCAGCGTCGGCAGGTTGTTCTTGAGTTCCACCCAGTTGGTGCCGCCGTTCCAGGTGTAGAAGAGGCCGAACTCGGTGCCGGCAAACAGCACGTTCGGGTTCCTGGTGTCTTCGCGCACGGTGCGAACCACGCGCGAGGCCGGCAGGTCGCCGGCGATCGAGCTGAAGGTCCGGCCGCCATCGGCGGATTTGTAGACGTAGTTCGCCACGTCGTTGCTGCGATGGTTATCGACCGCCACATACACGGTGCTGTCCGCATGGTGCGACGCCTCGATGCCCTGGAACCACGACGACTTGGGCAAGCCCGGCAACCGATCCTGCAGGTCGGTCCACGTCTTCCCGTCATCGGCCGACACCCGCAACCGTCCATCGTCGGTCCCCACGTAGAGCAGGCCCTTCTTGCGCGGCGACTCGGCGATCGACACGACGCCCGGGTAATACGGCACCCCGTCGTCAATCGACAGCGTGTTCTCGTCGGGCATCTTCCCCATCAACGGCAACGTTGAGCGGTCCACGCCGGTGGTCATGTCGCCGAGGTCCTCCCATGTCGTGCCCTTGTCGCGCGAGCGGAACAGGTGCTGGCCGCCGGCGTAAATCGTCGACGGATCGTGCGGCGAGAGCAGCAGGCCCGCGTCCCAGTTGGCGGGATGCATGGCGTTGCCGAGCACTTCATTCGGCACGCGCATGCCCCAGGTGTTCCAGTTGCGGCGGTCGCCGATCGCGCCCGTGGGATCGCCGGGGCGGATCTCCTGCGTCTGCCACGTGCGGGTGTCGGTGCGGCCAAGGCCGAGGAACTGCGAAGTGGAGTAGACGTTCCGTGGGTTGGTCGGATCGGGGATGGCGTGGAAGCCGTCGCCGCCGCAGAGTCGATCCCATTCTTCGTTGAGGATGCCGCCGTTCGACCAGCTCGCGCTCGGTCCACGCCAGCAGCCGTTGTCCTGCAGGCCGCCGTAGATGTTATAGGGCACCGCGTTGTCAACGGCCACGTGGTAATACTGCGACACCGGCAGGTTCGAGACGTAGATGAACTTCAGCCCGCGATCGTACGAAATCCCGATGCCGCCGTCGTCCAGCTTCACCAGGTGGCGCGAGTCCTTCGGATCCACCCACACGAATCGATCGTCGCCATGCGTGGCGGTGCGCGGCGACGTGAACGTCTCGCCGCCGTTGTCGGAGAACGAGTAGCTGTTCAACTGGTAGATGCGCCGGTCGTCCTGCGGATCGATGGTGGGCTGGCTGGCGTACATCGGCCGCGGGTTCCAGTCGGACATCAATCGCCAGGTGACGCCGGCGTCGTTGCTGCGATAGAGCCCGCCCTTGCGGTTGATGTAGGCGGTGGACGCGTTGTAGCGCGTGCCCTGCTCGATGCTGGCATAGACGACGCGTGGGTCCTTGCGGTACACCGCGATGCCGATGCGGCCGTAATCACCCTCCGGCAGGCCGTTGCCGGTGAGCTCCTGCCACGTGGCGCCCGCGTCGGTGCTCTTCCAGAGGGCGCTGCCGGGGCCGCCGCCGTTGAAACCGAAGGCGCTGCGCCGGCGTTGATAGGTCGACGCGTAGAGCACGTTCGGATCGTTCCAGTCCATCGCCACGTCAGTCGCGCCCGTGTCCTCGTCCACGAACAACGTCCGTGTCCATGTCCTGCCGCCGTCCATCGTGCGATAGAGTCCGCGCTCGCCGCCGGGACCCCAGACCGAACCCTGTGCGGCCACGTAAACGATGTTGGGATTTGACGGATGCGTGACGATCCGCCCGATGTGCATCGAGGTCTTGAGGCCGACGTTGCTCCACGTGCGGCCGGCGTCGGTGGACTTATAGACGCCGTCGCCCCAGCCCACGCTTTGCCGGCTGGCGCGTTCGCCGGTGCCCACCCAGATGATCGCGGGGTCGGGCTGGAAGATGGCGATGTCGCCGATCGAGTGCACCGCCTCCTTCTCGAACACCGGCGTCCAGGTGACGCCGTTATCGGTCGTGCGGAACACGCCGCCGGTGGCTGACGCCACGTACATCGTGTAGGGGTTCGACTCGACGACATCCATGTCGACGAAGCGGCCCGACATCGCGGCAGGTCCGATGTTGCGGAAGCGAAGGCCGGTGAAGTCCGCGGCGGTGATCGTGGCCGGTGCCTGCGCGCCGACGGAGTTGCGGGGGCGACCATTCAGGGTCGCCCAGTCCGCTGAGAACATCACGAGGGCAGCCAGCAACAAACAGAAGCGTCGAGTCATCACGACCTCCAAATCAACGATATCATCGGCGCGCATGCACCTGACGTCGCTTGATTGGGTAATCGTCGTCGTCTCGCTCACGCTCTCGTTCGTGCCCGCGATCCTCCTGATGCGGCGGGCGGGGTCGAGCACCACGGAGTTCTTCACCTCCGGCCGTGCCGCGCCGTGGTGGTTGATCGGCGGCTCGATGGTGGCCACCACCTTCAGCACCGACACGCCGAACCTCGTCACCAACCTCGTGCGCGAGCACGGCGTGTCGAACAACTGGGTGTGGTGGGCGTTTCTGCTCACCGGCATGAGCACGGTGTTTTTCTACGCGCGCATGTGGCGGCGATCGGGCGTGCTCACCGACCTCGAGTTCTACGAGATCCGCTACTCCGGCCGGCCCGCCGCGATCGTGCGCGGCTTCCGCGCCGTCTATCTCGGGCTCTTCTTCAACATCATGATCATGTCCACGGTGAACCTCGCCGCGGCCAAGATTGCCAACGTGCTCCTCGGCTGGCCGATGTGGCAGACGCTCGGCATCTGCGCGATCATCAACGTCGCCTTCGCGTCGATCGCGGGGCTGTGGGGCGTGCTGATCACGGACGTATTCCAGTTCGTGATCGCGATGGTGGCGTCCGGTTCCGCGGCGTATTTCTCCCTCGCGCGACCGGAGGTGGGCGGGCTCTCGGGCCTGATCACGAAGATCCCTCCATCCACGCTGCAGTTGTTACCCGACTTCGGCGACTGGACGCTCACGCTCTCCGTCCTGGTTCTCCCGCTCACCATCTCCTGGTGGTCGGTGTGGTATCCGGGCGCGGAGCCTGGCGGCGGCAGCTACATCGCGCAGCGCATCCTCGCTTCGAAAAGCGAACGCGATGCGCTCGGCGGCACGCTCTTCTTCAACGTCTGTCACTACGCCCTTCGCCCGTGGCCGTGGATCATCGTGGCGCTCTCGTCGATGCTGGTCTTCCCGCAGATCTCGGACATCCAGCGCGCCTTTCCGTATCTCGATCAGCATCTGATCGGCCACGACACGGCGTATTCGGCGATGCTCACATTCCTTCCATCGGGCTTTCTCGGCCTGATGGTCGCCGGGCTCCTCGCCGCCTATGTGTCGACGATTTCCACGCATCTCAACTGGGGCACGTCGTATCTCGTCCACGATCTCTATCGCCGGTTCCTGCGGCCCGATGCCAGCGAGCATCACTACGTCTGGATGGGCCGTCTCGTCACGGCGCTGCTGATGCTCCTGGCGGCCGGCATGACGTTCCTCCTCGAGTCCGCTCGCGCGAGCTTCGAATTGCTCCTCTCGATCGGCGCCGGCTCCGGCCTGCTCTATCTGCTGCGCTGGTATTGGTGGCGCATCAACGCGTGGAGCGAGATCGCCGCGATGGCGGTATCGTTTTTCGTCGCCGTCGGCTTCTTCATCGCGGGCAAGGCGGGTCATGGCTTCAGCGGCAACGTGGTGTTGCTCGTCACCGTCGGCGTGACCACGGTGGCGTGGGTGGGGACGACGATGATGACGAGTCCGGAGAGCGAAGCGACACTGATCGGTTTCTATCGCCTCGTGCGTCCCGCGGGTAGCGGGTGGGGCCCGATTCCCGCGAAGGCCGGCGTAGGCGCATCGCCGGATAGTATCTCGACGCAACTCCTCGGCTGGGTCCTCGGCTGCACGTTCGTTTATGCCACGCTCTTCGGCGCCGGCAGCGTGCTTTATGGATTGACAACGCAAGCGACCGTCTGGGGCGCGGTCTGGCTATTCAGCGGCATCGGCCTTGTTCGCATCCTGAACCGCCTTTGGCGGGAATGAAGTACGCAGGAACTGCGAGCCTGAACCGGCGGCCAGATCGAATGTTTCGCCACCAAGAATCCCACCAGCCTCGAATTCCTTCCGGAAACCACGCGGTCGTCGCTGGCACGCCGTTCGCTCCATCGTGTCCCGGGAGGAGCAGATGGTCTCAGCAATCGCGCGGGTTCAAACCGCGATGGAATCGCAGGTGCGGGTCATTCGCGGACGGAGGGTGATGCTCGACTTGGCGTTGGCCGCTTTGTATGGTGTGACGACGCGTGCGCTGAATCAGGCTGTCAAGCGCAACCGATCTCGCTTCCCAGTCGAATTCGCGTTTCAATTGTCGTCCGAGGAGTTCGAGTCTTTGAGATCACAAACTGTGATCTCAAACGCCGGCCGCGGCGGCCGCCGATCTCGTCCGTGGGTGTTCACCGAGCACGGTGCGATCATGGCGGCATCTGTTCTCAACAGCCGCCGCGCGATTGACATGAGCATCTACGTCGTTCGCGCGTTCATCAGGTTGCGAGAAGCGGCTGCCGGCCACGCGGAGTTGCTAGCGAAACTGCAAGTGATGGAGCGAAAGCTTGGGCGCCACGACGTTGAGCTCAAGGAGGTCTTCGATGTGCTCCGCCGCATTCTGGCACCGCCGCGCGCGCCCCGCCGCCGCATCGGCTTCCGCCTGCCCACGAAGACATGAGAGGAAGGGCGGAGCCCTGCGGTGTCCTGGCTCACCGCCCGCGTCGCCGCCATTGCTGCGTGGCCACGATCACGAACGCGAGAATCGTGAGCGACACCACGGCCGCTTGAACGGCGCGCACGCCGACCGTCGAAACCGGTGTGGATGGCGCCATGGGCAACGGCGCGACCGCCGGCGGGGCGGCCGCCGGTAGCGACTCCGTGGCGATCGCGCCTGCCGTTCCCGCGGCGTGAGGATTCGCGCCGCCGCCAGTCTCTGCCCCGCTGATCAGCAGCACGCGGATGCCGCTCTCCGCGGGCATCGGAAACGGATCCGCTTGCAGGC
>JBDTMB010000178.1:0-11126 GCA_039934485.1 Vicinamibacterales bacterium | reverse complement strand
GCCAAGATCGACGCGATCGAAGGGCGTTTTACGAAAGAGGTGTAGCGACGGCTAAAGCCGTCGCTCTCCACCCGATGGAGGGCGTGGGCTTTAGCCCTCGCCGAGCAACTCCTGGCGCAACGCCTCAAACAGCTTATCCGCGTTTCGCACGCCCTCGAGGATGGCTTCCGGCGTGAGCCACGTGTCGGGGTTGAGCGCCTCTGCCCGGCGCAGCCACGAGGCGCGCGTGCCGGGCTCGGCTTCCTTCTCGTGGATGCGCGCCGAGATCTCCACGTGCCGCGCGCGCAATCGCGTGGCGATCTCACGGCCCACCAGTTCCTCCAGCAGCCCGTGTGTCGTCGGAGGTTCGGGTTCTTCGACGGCCTGGGTTTCCTGCGCGCGAGGTTCGGCGGCCATCGCTTCGAGCGCGTGAATCGGCGTGATCTCTTCCGCCTCGTCGTCGGGCAACAGCTCTTCGGATAAGGGCAACTCCTCCACCGCCTCGACCTCGGCGGGACGCGGCTCGCGTTGTTGATCGCGAGAACGCCGCGGTTGGTCCGGCCGGCCGCGCTTCTGCGGCCGCGTAGCTGCCTCTTCTTCGTGGATCATCGCCTCGCCGAGGGCGAGGATCGCGGGCCAGTCGAAATCCACCTCCGGATGCTGCTCTTCGATGGTGCGGATCGCGTCTTCGTCGAGAGGTGGGCGGCCGAGCACGATGCCGGGCGCCGTGCGATACCAGTAGAGCAACCGCGGGCGCTCGCCTGGACGATCGGCGTGGAGCAGGAAGGTGTTCTCGAAACCACGCCGGTCTCGAGTGAGGCGGAGAAATGGCACGGTCCGGCCCTAACAGCGTGTCTGCGTCATCTGCGTCATCTGCGGCCTTAGCGCCGCTTTCCCGGCTTCGCGGTCTTCTTGGCGGCGGCCTTGGGCGCCGCTTTCTTGGCCGCCTTGGCCGCGGGCTTCGGCTTGACGGCGGGCTTCGGCTTGACGGCGGGCTTGGCCTTGGCGGCCGGCTTCGGCTTCGCCGCCGGCGCCTTGGGGGCGGGTTTGGCCGCCTTGGCGACGGGCTTCGGCTTGACGGCCATCCTGACCGCCGGCGCCGCGGGCTTCGCCTTGGCCACGGGGGCGTCGGGCGCCCGGTAGACCATCGTGAAACGGGCCTGGTCGAACTGGAGAACAAACGTCCAAATCTCGGTGACCGGGATTTGAAGTTCAGTGCAAAGACGCCGCGTGGTATCCACTGACGAGGGCGGCACGTAGAGGTGCAGGGGAACCCCGCGGAGCTTGCTGAACACGCCCCACTCGGCCAGGGCCTCCAGCTGGTTGACCGATTCGCCGGTTTCGACCTCGACGGTCCCCTCCAGCTTCTTGCCCTTCTCGGTAAACAGCAACAGGTCAGGAAATACCTGCAACTCGCCCACGGTCACCGACTGGTTCTGTTCGGCGCCGGGGTTGATGATGACGTCGTGTTTGCGCTTGTATCGGGCCTGCAGCAGGCGGATGACACGGTCGTGCTCAAGTTGCTCGCGAACGGGCCGTGTGAGAATCGGGCTCACTTTTCCTCCGGAAATTTCACTTTGCGCGCGCCACTATAGCACTACGCAAGCATAAGATAGTTGGATGTTTTCGCGTACCTTCGCGCTTCTGATGGCGCTGTGCTTGGCGGCAGGCGTCGCCGCACAGCCCAAGACCGCACCCGTGGCGGGTGTCGACCCCGCCATTGGCCGCCTGCTCGAGGCCATCCGGGCGGCCGACAAGGGCCAGTTGGCAGTTTCTGAAGACGATGGGCGTTTTCTGCGGGTACTGGTGGGGGCGACCAACGCTCGCCAGGTGCTGGAGATTGGCGCGGCCAGCGGCTACAGCGCCATTTGGATCGGCCTCGGCCTCCGGCAGACTGGCGGACGGCTCGTCACCATCGAGTTCGACCCCGTGCGCGCCAGGGAAGCGGCGGCCAACGTCCAAAAGGCCGGCCTTTCCGATATCGTCCGCGTGGTGCCGGGCGATGCCTTCAAGGAAATCCCGAAGGTCGAGGGCACGTTCGACCTGGTGTTTCTCGATGCGTGGAAGCCGGACTACAAGAAATTCTTCGACCTGGTGTTTCCCCGCGTGAACCCGGGCGGCTTGTTCCTGGCGCACAACGTGATCAACAAGAAGAGCGAGATGGGCGATTTCCTTGCCGCCATCCAGTCGCATCCGCAGGCGCAAACCACCATCGTCTCGCCGGGGTTTGAGGGGATTTCGATGACGTATAAGAGGCGAAACAAATAAGCAATAAGCAATAAGCAATAACCAATAAGCAATAACCAATAAGCAATAACCAATAACCAATTCAGGAACATTAGACGCATGAAGGCTGTCCACATCATCGGTGTGCCGCTCGACCTCGGTGGGAATCGGCGCGGCACCGACATGGGGCCGTCGGCGTTTCGCATCGCCGGCCTGGCGGAGCAACTGACGGCGCTCGGGCTGTCGGTCACCGACAAGGGCGACATCCCGTCGCCAATTCCCGAAGCGAAGGGGCCGGGCGATTCGAAAAAGAAATACGTGCGGGAGATCGCGAAGGTCTGCCAGCGCTTGTACCAGATGTCGCTGGCTTCACTCGACGAAGGCGCGCTGCCGTTGTGCCTGGGCGGCGATCACAGCCTCGCCGCCGGGTCGGTGGCGGCCGCGGCGGCGCACCTGCGCCAGCGCCACAAGGCGCTCGGACTGATCTGGATGGATGCGCACGGCGACATGAACACGCCCGCGTCGAGCGGCTCGGGCAACGTGCACGGCATGCCGCTCGCGGCGTTGCTCGGCCGCGAGCCGATCGAACTGGCGCGCTTTGCCGGCGAAGCGCCGGCCGTGTTGCCCAAGCACACCGTGCTCGTCGGGATTCGCAACCTTGATGAGACCGAGAAAGAGATCGTCCGCGCCGCCAAGGTGCACGTGTTCACGATGAAGGAGATCGATCGGCTCGGGATGGCCGAAGTGATGGAGCGCGCCATCGCGCTCGCGTGCCGGGGCACGGGTGGCTTTCACGTCTCGTTCGACCTCGACGCCTGCGATCCGACGGTGGCGCCCGGCGTGGGCACGCCGGTGAAGGGCGGGCTCAGCTATCGCGAGTCGCATGTGGCGATGGAGATGGTGTCGGAATCGGGCCGCCTGACGTCGCTCGACCTCGTCGAGGTCAATCCCACGTTGGACATCCGCAACACGACGGCGGAGTTCGGCATCGAACTCGCGCTCTCTGCGCTGGGCAAGCGGATTCTGTAACTTGGTCGCCCTTCGACTTCGCTCAGGGCAGGTCGGGAGCCTGGATCCGGGAGAGACTAGTTCGCGGAGAGGCGGCCGAAGCCGCTCTGGTTGCCTTTGGCCTGCTCGAGCATGTCCTCGAGCGTGTCCATCAACATCACCAGCGAATAGGGCTTTTCAACCAGCCGGGTCAGGGGCCGGATGTTTTCGAGGTCCGCGGATTCGGAACGCAGGCCCGAGAAGATAATCACGGGCACGCCGGGCGGCGCCGACACCACGACTTCGCGGCCGGAACCGCGACGCAGGCGGAGATCCACGATCGCGGCGTCGGGGCGATGGGTCTTGATCGCATCAAGCCCCTCGTCGGCGGTCTCTGCCGTCACCACCGTGTATTGCCGCATCTGGAGGAATTTCACCAGCGGCTGGCGCACGGCGCTGTCGTCTTCGACGACCAGGATGACGGGCGATGTTTCTCTAACCACATCTGGATTATCGTCCAGTAACCCCGGCAACGCCAGCGCCGACTGGTAAGACAGCGCACGCAGGAGTGTGCGTTAGAGGGACGCCACCGACAGACCTGACTCCTACCTACGAGTTCTGGCACGAATCTGCTTCTCGTGGTGCCTCGTGTGTATCCAGTGGAAGCGCAACCACTCGTCCACGCTGAAGGCGCCGAGGAGCGGATGGTCGAGGACGTCTGCGGCGCCGAAGCGCTCGCGCGCGCGGGTCGCGCTGGCGTCCAGCCACTCGAGATCGCGCCGGGCGCCCGCGACGACCGTCGGCAGATCGACACCGCCCTTGGGCAGGATGAACTTGGGCGCCTGTCGTCCGCGCGGAAAGTAGCCGGCCCGGACGACGACGAATTTGCGGACCTTGTCCGCGAAGGAGAATCGCTTCGCGCTCGGCGCGCCGGCTTCGAGGCAACGGTCGAAGCCTTTCGCCGTGCCCGAGTACGCCAACTGCAGGTGCTCGATGATTTCGAGGACCGACCAGCGGCCGTCGGCCCGCTCCTTGATCAGGTCGTCGGGCACACCGGCGGTGGCCGTCTCGATGATCTCGAAGCAACGGTTCAAATAGTCGTTCACGGCAACCTCGCGTGTACAATATACGGTTTGGGCTGGTAGCTCAGTGGTAGAGCACTCGGCTTTTAACCGATTGGTCGTGGGTTCGATCCCCACCCGGCCCATTTCAGTCTTGTTTTAAACAAGGCCGATCACCGCCGCCCCTCGTTTTTGAATCTCCGTTGACAGCAGAGCTGCGTCCTCCTATTGTGGTGTCTAATCGTTGACCGCCGCGGATGCAAAAGCTGCGGCCGACTTGGAGAAACCCACATGACGTTCAGGCAGAAGGCCGCAGCCGCAGCGCTCGTCGCAGTCGTTTCGTTCACGTCGCCGGCATTCGCCCAGTCCCAGCTCGCGGCGGCCGAAGCCAGCGCCTTCATTGGCGACTGGGAACTCGGCCTCGACACACCGCAAGGCTCGATGACCATGGCGCTCAAGCTGAGCGACGCCGCCGGCAAAGTGGCCGCGACGCTGACGGCTGATGCCGGTCCGGTCCCCGGCACGACCAACATCACCGACATCGCGCGCGACACCGACAAGCTGGTCCTGAAGTACGAATTGGACTTCCAGGGCATGCCCATCCCCGCCATCATCACGCTGGTGCCGGTCGGCGAAAAGTGGAAGGCTAATTTCGACTTCGCCGGCGGCCAGTTCGTGGTGGACGGCACCGCGGTCAAGAAATAGCGCCGCGCTCGACCCGCAAGAACTCTCTCGTCGCGGGGTGCTGGGGACGAACCAGCACCTCGCGCGGGTTTCCCGCCTCCACCACCGCCCCATCCGCCAGCACCACCACCCGCGTCGCATAGTCGCGCACGAAGTCGGCATCGTGCGACGTCATCACCAGTGCGCGGCCGCTGGCCGCCAACTGCTTCAGGGCATCGCCCAGATCACTCTTTCGCGCCGGGTCGAGCGACGCCGTGGGTTCATCCAGCAGCAGCAGCGGCGGATCGACGGCCAGGGCGCGGGCGATGGCCACGCGCTGGGCCTCGCCGCCCGACAATTCCCGCGGCAACGCGCCGGCGCGATGGCCCACACCCAGTTGCGCCAGCAGCGCGTCGGCGCGCGTCTCGGCCTCGGCGCGGGCGGCGCGCTGCACGTGCATGGGCGCCAGCGTGACGTTGTCCCGCGCGGAGAGGTGTTCGAAGAGGTAGTGAGACTGGAACACCATCCCCACCTTCCCCGCCGTCACCGATCCCGACTCGCAGGTGTCCAGTCCCGCCACCACCCGCAGGATCGTCGTCTTGCCGGAGCCCGAGAGCCCCATCAGCGCGACGATCTCCCCCTCCCCGGCATGCAGATCCACGCCGCGAAGAATCTGCCGCGAGCCGCGGGTGAGGCAGAGGCCGGTGACGCGCAGGATCTCGCTCACTCGGTCGGCGCCTTCCATCGTGCTTCGAGCCGGCGGGCGGCGTGGCCGAGCGGCAGCGACATGGCGAGATACATCAGCGCGCACAGCGCGCCCGGCAGCGCCCAGCTGCCGATGTTGGTGGCGAAGATCTGCGTCTGCTTGGTGAGTTCGACGACGGTGAGCACCGAGACCAGCGACGAGTCCTTGAGCAGCGCCACGAAGTCGTTGGTCATGGGCGCCAGCGCAAAGCGGAACGCCTGCGGGGCGCGAATCAATCGCAGGGTTTGCCCGGAGGTGAAACCCAGAATCCGCGCCGCATCGAGCTGTCCGCGCGGCACGGCTTCGAGCGCGCTGCGATAGACCTCCGCCTCGTACGCGGCGTAATTGAGGCCGAGACCGAGCAGGGCGGCGAGAAAGGCCGGGAGGCGAATGACCGACGCCAGGCCGTAGTAGATGACGAAGAGTTGCAGCAGCACCGGTGTGCCGCGCATCACCTCGACATAGACGGTCATCGCCGCGCGGACCAGCGGACCGCCATAGACGCGGCCGATCGCGATGCCCATCCCCAGCGTGACCGCCAGCGCCATCGACACGCACGACAGCACGATCGTGATCAACGCCGCCCGAAAGAGAGACGGCAAATACCGCGCGATCATCGATACGGTGCCGCGGGTGCCAGGGGTGGTGCCGGGGGTGCCGAGGCCAGGGGTGCCGGTGCTCGATCCGTTCACGATTTGCGCGAACAAGCGCGGCTGATCGTCGTTCCAGACTTTCCACTTGCGAAAAATTCGTTCGAGCGTGCCGTCGCGCATGGCCTCGCGGAGGATCTCATCCACGCGATCGCGCAGCGCGGTGTTCTCCGGCGCCGTGATGACGATGTAGCGGCCGGTGGCGAGGCCGTCGGCGTGGGTGAAGAGCCCCTGGTTGCGGCGCATTGCGCGATCGGCGAGGACGTTGTCGAGCAGCACGGCGTCGAGCCGGCCGTTCAGCAAGTCCTCGTACGGATGCACATCATCGTCGTACGACACCGCCGTGATGCCGTTGGCGCGTTCGGCGTCGAGGAGGATCTCGTAGGCCATGGTGCCGCCGAGGGTGCCGACGCGCCTGCCTGTCAAGTCGGCGAAGGTCTTGAAGCGCGCCTGGTCCGCGTCCCTCACGGTGAGCACCTCGCGGAATTCGTAGTACGGGACGCTGGCGGCCAGCGCCGCGCGCCTGGCCGGGATGTCTTCGATGCCGCTGAGCCCGATGTCGAAGTCGCCGCGCCGGGCCGACTGGTCGAGCGTGGTGAACGCCACTTGGATGACCTGCGGCGTGCGTCCGAGCTTGCCGGCGATGCGCTCGGCGATCTCGACATCGAAGCCGACGAGTTTTGTGGGATCGGCGGCGTCGGCCTCGACAAACGGCGCGCCGCCTTCCGCATCCCCGCCCCAGCGCAGCACCGCCGGCCCCTGTGCGGAGAGCGACGTGGCGGCGCAGAACGTAACGATCAGGGCCAGCAGGCGGAGGCGCACAGGCCGCTATGATACAATTTGACGTTTCTCACCTACGCGTCCCCGTCGTCCAGAGGCCCAGGACGTGGCCCTTTCAAGGCTAAAACACGGGTTCGAATCCCGTCGGGGACGCCACCCATTTACCGGATTTCTGCGCCCGCTCCAGTAGCCGCCCGTAATCGCCGTCGAACGTATCTTCCGGGCCGATGTGTTCCGCCCCGTTGCCGGTCTTGATAAATGCGGGGCGCTGCACCACGATGCCGCTGAACAGTTTGTCGAAGCGCGTCGGTGCCTCGAAGGTGTAGCCCTCGCCGCACGGCGTAAAGGTCACACGGCC
Source organism: Vicinamibacterales bacterium (assembly GCA_039934485.1). Lineage (GTDB taxonomy): Bacteria > Acidobacteriota > Vicinamibacteria > Vicinamibacterales > UBA2999 > 12-FULL-67-14b. The sequence continues at coordinate 3,677 of JBDTMB010000178.1, read as the reverse complement.
ACGTAAGACTCGCTGCAGCACGGCGCGGCCCTGCGTGGTGGACTGACGCAGTAGCCGCCGCCATTCCGCCAGTCGGTTTTCAATGAGCGCCGCTGCGGGACGCGGCACGGGCAGCACTCCCCGCAGCTCGACGTCGATAGCACGCTGCCGCGCTTCCAGTTCGCGGAGTTTGGCGACTACTGCCGCAATGTCCCCGCCGCCCGCGCCGATGGCCTCCTGGTATCGTGAAATCCGCTTCGCAACATCCTTCCGCTCGCGGTAGAGCGCGGCCTGTAGCTCCTGAGCGTCGTTACGCTCAGTCAGTTTGATGACCTGTTCCACGGCCTCGGGTGTGAGGGCGTGTTCTTCGATAGCCTGCAATACCGCTTCGTTCACCTCCGCAACTGACAGGTGCCGCTGATTCGCGCAGACGCCCGTCCCGTGATTGCGATGGCGGAAGCACACGTATTCAGGGACGCGGCCCCGTTTGCGCGGGCTCGTCTCCACCACTAACCCGCCGCCGCAGACGCCACACGTCGCCAATCCGGCCAGTAGGTTCTTCGTCGCGTGTTTCGGCGGACGCCCGGACATGCGCCCGTCTGAAAAGCGCAGCGCCTTACCAGCGGTGTCCGCGCGTCTGGAGCGCACCCGCTCCCACAAGTCGTCGGACACAATCCGCAGGGCCTCGTTGGGCGGCAACTGCTTCCAATCCGCTTCGGGGCGCGGCTGCTGATTCACTTGCCCCCAATCGTCGCGCTTCCGCGAGCGGTTCCACACCGCGACGCCCCGATAGAGGTCGCGGCACAGGATTGTTCGGACTGTCGCCGGATACCACGCTTGCACGGGCTGCACCTTCGTCGGGTCACGGCGCACAAACGGCTTGGGAGCCAGCGCGCCTTCGCTATTCAGTTTCTTGGCGATGGCCTTGCCGCCTAGTCCAGACGCATACAACTGAAAGATTCGGCGAACGACTGCCGCTTCCTTCTTGTTGATTTCGCGCTCAGTGTGAGACTTCCGTGGGTTACCGTCCTGGTCTTCGCCTTTGTAGATATGCACGTTGCGATAGCCGAACACCCGCCCACCGGCGACGTGCCCGCGGTCAAAGATGGCGGACCCGGCCTCATGATTCCGCTCGCTCGCTTGTCGTTGATGCGCTTCGTCGGCCCACGATTGGATGGAGGACATGGCCTTCTCCATCCAATTCTTCGGGGTCAACGAACGACCGTGACCATACTCGAAGATTTCGACACCGGCCTGCGCCAGCTTCTTGATGAGGCCTTGCGTTTCATACGACTCGCGGCCGAGCGACTTCTGTTCACTGACAATCAGCACTTGGAACGGCGGTCGAGGCTGGAGCGCGGCCAACAGCGATTGCAAGCCAGCGCGGCGCTCGAACTCCGCGCCCGACTTGCCGTCATCGATATAGATGTGAGCATCGCTGATGGTCCAGCCGCGCGACAGGGCGAAGGTTCGCGCGTTATCCGTTTGGCGCTTCACCGACTTGGCCTCGTCCGCCACGCCCTTCTGTTCGGTGGACTTCCTTGCGTAGATGGCGGCCCGCAGTTTCTCACTCATTCGTTCACTCATGAAACGTGCTAACTACTTATTAAGCAAGCACTTACGGTAATTATACCGGGCACCCACCGGCAGGCCTAGGGCTACAGACGCCGGCAGGTCAATTACTTGCAGCCCGCCGTAACGCGGCGCGTCACGCAAACGGCCCAGCGCGGCATCGGACAGGTCTACGCCGGGCGACGTAAGTGGGCGGATGCCGATGCCACGGCGGAAACGTGACACCGGCTCGGACTGGCGTTCCGCCCGACACCAAAGGGAGAGACACCGCCATCGGCTGACTGAGTCCCGCGCGCATGCCCGCGGGCAGCGAAGGGACCGATGACGGTTGCCCCACGCTGTTACCAACGTGGAGAAATGCGAGGCTCCCTACTCGCACCGGAAAAACCCCTTCGCCTAACTGACTTCGACGCACCGCCCGTCGGGATACTTGTCGTATTGACTGCCGTCGCCGCGCGTCTTGCGCGTCGGTGCCGCATTGCGAGCCGCCATCAGCGAGGCCCGCTCGGTGGTCAGGTGCTCACGAGAAGCATCGTCGAGTAGCGCCTCGTCGAGTTGGACCTGTGCCACGGCCTGGCGCGTGGTCAGGTCCTTCAGGAAGTGCTCCATCTCCTTGAGCGAGCCGGCCCACGGCAGCGCGCCGACGGCATTCGTAGCGACGTCCGCGCCGACCTGCACGTAACCCGAGGCGCGCATCAGCGCCCCGAGTCGCAGAGTCTCGAGCGCGTAGCCGGTGCCTGACGGCAGGCCGCGGTCGATCATGGTGATCGACAGTTTCAAGTTCTGCAGCGTGCCGACGTCTTTGTCCGCATAGAGGCGCGGCGGTAGCGCGAGCAGTTCGTCGCAGAGCGTCTGTCGCCATTCCTCCAGCTTGGTATTCCAATCGGTGAGCGCGGCGATTTGCGATTGGAGCTTCGCCAGTTCGGATGTCGCATCGCGGATGATGCGCGCACGGTTGGTCAGCAGTTGCCGCCGCGTTTCGTAGTCGGCCACCTGTCGCGGCGTCCAGTCGCCGGGGAGGTCGAGCGGCGCGAGCATGGCGGCGAGTTCGTTCTGGATGCTCACGCGTATCTCGTCGGTAGTCATCGGCCCTCCTGGCGCATCTTCGCGAGGGCCGCCGCGTAGGGGTCAGGTGGCGTGTAGTCGTCGTTCGCCTTCGGCGGTGCCGGTGGCGGCGGGAGTGGCGAGCCGCGCAGCTTCGCAAGACCTGCGGCATACGGGTCGGGAGGCGTGTAGTCGTCGTCGCCCTCCGCGTTGCTGCGCATTTGGCGCGTGTGATGGGCTTTGCAGGAATCGCAGAGCGCGTGCTCGTGAGAGCAGCACACGCGACCGTCGGTGAGGTGTCGGGGTTCAAACATTAGTGGTTCTCCCTTGAAATGAAACGTGGTTGATACTGAACGCGCATGCCGTGGATGGCATCGGACAGACGCCATGCCGCGGCGCGGACTTCGTCGGGTAAGGCACGACCTTGCGAGTCGCGGAAGCACACCCACGCGACCATGTCGGTGATAGCAGCGAGCGATGCGAACTCGCCGCGCTCCGCAGACCGGGCGAGGTCCGCGATAATCGGTGAGTGACTGTCGCCGTGGGAATCCACGGGGAAGTAATCCCGTTCCGGATTACTGAGCACGTGCTCGACGAGGCAGCAGTAGTCGTCCACCAAATCGGCGACCGCGCGCAAGGTCATAGCCAACTCCCGACGCCCGTCATCTTGAACATCACGGCAGTGGCCGCTTCGTCGAGACGTTTGATTTCACGCGGGTCGTTCGCGTGCAGCACTGAGTAAGCGTGGTGGTCAGGGCCGATGCACGGCGACTGACCGCAGTAGACGCACGGAGGCGCGACAGGTGCTGGTAGCGGTGCGGGCGCAGGCGCGACTGGTGGTGATGGCGCTGCGGGGGCCGGGTCGGTCACGGCATCGGTCGGCGGGTACCACACCACCGTTGTTTCAGGTAGTGCCTTCGACGTAGCGAGGGCCTTGAGCTCGGCGCGGTGCTCGCGTATGAAGTCGCGCTCCGCGTCGGTCAGGTATGGATATGCCTTCGCTGGCCACACGTGTAGTCGTCCGTTTTGGCGCAACACAAACTCGATGCCTCGCGCGAGCAGGCCGGTCGCAAATTCAACAG
>JBDTMB010000177.1:0-11131 GCA_039934485.1 Vicinamibacterales bacterium | reverse complement strand
GGCGCGCGATGGTGTCGGCGGTGCGGCGTCCCTGCTCGTCCCAGTAGGCCCGCTGCAACAGCGGTTTTTCCCGGGCGTTCACCAGGTATCCGCCCTGCTGCTGCAACTCCGTCAAGAGCGCGTCATAGATGGTTGCGTCAACCACCAGGTTGCCATCCGCCGAACATCCCGACCCGTGATCGTTGGTCTTGCTGATCGCGGTGTTGCGCGCGGCTTCGACGACGTCCGCGGTCTCGTCGATCACCATCGTCGCGTTGCCGGCGCCGACGCCGTAGGCGGGCTTGCCGGAACTGTAGGCGGCCTTGACCATCGCCGGTCCGCCGGTGGCAATCGTCAGATCGCAGACCGACATCAACTCGTTGGCGAGCGGAATGCTTGGCTTCTCGACGCACTGCAGGACGTCTTCAGGCACGCCGAGTTCCTTCAAGGCGGCGCGCATCAGTCGCACCGTTTCGAAGGTGGTCTTGCGGCTCGAAGGATGCGGCGAGAAGATCACCGCGTCCTTGCACTTGACCGCGTAGATGGCGATGCCGATGGGCGTGATGTAGGGGCTCGTCACCGGAATCAGCGAGCAGATCACTCCAGCCGGCTTGGCGTACTTGACGATGCCCTTGTCGGGCAGCTCTTCGATCACGCCCATGCTCTTTTGGCGGAGGGCATCGCGAAGGATCCCGAGCACCTTGGCGCGGCGCTTGGGTTCCCGGCTGCCCAAGCCGCTTTCGTCCACGCTCATGTTGGCCAGGCGGGCCGCGGTGTCGGGATTGGCCCCCGCCCAGCCCACGGCCTGGCAGATGCGATCGACCCTGGCCTGGTCGAAATCAGCAATCTGCTGCATCGCGCGCCGGGCGTTGGCGAGCAACTGCTGCGCGAGCTGGGTTTCTTCGTCAGAAATATTTCGTGCTGCCATAACTCAGGGGAATCGAGACGAGGCATTATGGACATCTCGCGGCGGCGACGCGAGGGTGTTACGGTAGCGACACCGTAACGAGGTAGGGGAAGGCCCTGCCAAACAGTAATCTCGCAGAGATTTAGGAGCCTTATGGAACCGTGGCGTACAGGGATCGTCCAGGCAAGTGACGGCGAGATCAGGATTCGCGGCTACGACGTCCTCGACCTGATGCGGGGCGCAACCTTCACGGATACCATCTGCTTGCTGCACCGCGGCCAGTTGCCGACGCAGGCGGAACGAGAAATGCTCGACGCCCTGCTCATCGCGTCGGCCGACCACGGCTCGAATGCCCCCTCGTGCGCAACCGCCCGGATGGCCGCCTCGGGCAACCGTGGCTCGGTATCGTCGGCAATCGCCGCCGGTATTCTGGCCATCGGCGACCAGCATGGCGGCGCTGGCTCAACGTGCATGGAGCTGATCGCATCCGGAGTCGCACGCGCCGGAAACGAGTCGGTGACGGTGGCTGAGGCGGCGCGGGCCATTGCTGACGAGTACCAGGCCGGGGGACAACGGCTGCCAGGCCTTGGTCACCGCGTCCACGCGAAGGATCCGCGCACGCCCGTGTTGTTTGACATGGCTCGAGCCCGAGGATTCGCCGGGGATGGGATTGCGTTCATGGAGGCGATTGAAGCCGTCGTTCGGGACACGGTCAAGCCGCTGCCGATCAACATCGATGGCTCTCTCGCGGCCGTGCTGTATGACATGAAGTTCCCCGCCATTTTCGGCCGCCTGTTATTCATCGTCGGCCGGGTTGCCGGGCTGTCGGCTGAAGTCTCGGAAGAGTTGTCGCGCGAGCGGGCGATGCGCATTCGCATCGCGGTGACCTACGACGGCGAGCCGCCGCGATCGCTGGACTAGATGAGGCCAACCCACCAACGCTGGTTCCCCATCCTGACATTGGTGGCGGTGGCCACGATGGTCAACTATCTCGATCGGACGGTGCTCGGCATCGCCGCGCCGTACCTGACCCAGGAGTTGGGACTCACGGCCGCGTCGCTGGGCATCGTCTTCTCCGCCTTCTCGTGGAGCTATGCCCTGCTGCAGATTCCGGGCGGCATCTTCCTGGACCGTTTCGGAACGAGAACGACCTATTCCATTTCGCTCACGTTGTGGTCGGGTTTCACGGCCATGATGGGACTCGTTGCGGGCTTACCCTCGCTCATCCTGACGCGCATCGGCGTTGGCGTCTTCGAGGCGCCCTGTTTCCCGGCGAACAGCCGCATCCTCGCCACCTGGTTCCCTCAACAAGAACGCGCGCGAGCCAACTCAATCTACTCCGTCGGCCAGTACGCCGGCATCGCCTTCCTCAGCGTGCCACTGTTCTGGGTGACGCAACAGTTTGGCTGGCGCGGGCTGTTCTTTCTCACCGGCGGCTTTGGCGTGGTCCTGGGCGCCATCTTCTGGTGGCAGTATCGCGCGCCCGCCCAGAACACACGGGTCAACGCCGCCGAACTCGCACACATCGAAGCCGGCGGCGGTGGCGAGTACACCGGAGCCAGGGTGACCTTCAGCTGGCGCCACGTCGGCTGGCTGCTCAGGCACCGGCAGATCATCGGCGCCTCGCTTGGACAATTTGGCGGCAACTCGACGCAGGTCTTCTTCGTGACCTGGTTCCCGACCTATCTGGTCAAAGCACGCGGGATGGACTTCCTGAACGCCGGGATGATGACGATGCTGCCGTACATCGGCGCGTCGATTGGCGTCCTCGTCGCGGGTCAGGTCTCCGATCGCCTGCTGAAGCGAACAGGCTCAGCCAATCTGGCGCGGAAGCTGCCGATCGTCGGCGGGCTGCTGCTGGCCTCGACGATTGTCGCCGCCAACTATGTCCCGGCCGGGTCGAACCTGCTCGTCGTGGGGATCATGTCGGTAGCGTTCTTCGGCCAGGGCATGACCAACCTGGGATGGACCGTGATCTCGGACGTGGCGCCGAAGAAACTGATCGGGCTCACTGCCGGCATCTTCAACCTCAGCGCCAACCTGGCCGGCATCGTGACCCCGCTGGTCGTCGGCTTCGCCTACCAATCGAGCGGATCGTTCGTCGGCCCGCTCGCCTACATCGCTGTCGTCGCCCTGATCGGCGCGTTCTCCTATAGCGTGATCCTCGGCGACATCCATCGCCTCGAAATGGACCAGTGAGATCATGACAGACGTTTCCGTACTCGAGCGCGTCGACCGCTACATCGAAGACCTCTTCACTCCGCAGGACCCCGCACTGATTCAGAATATCGACGACGCGAACGCCGCCGGCCTGCCGCCGATCAACGTCTCGCCCAACCAGGGCAAGCTGCTCTACTTACTCGCGCGCATCGCCGGCGCGCGCAGGATCCTTGAAATCGGCACACTCGGCGGCTACAGCACGACCTGGCTGGCCCGAGCTCTGCCGCCTGACGGCGTGGTTGTGAGTCTGGAACTCGATCCGAAACACGCGGACGTGGCCCGCCGCAGCATCGCCCGCGCGGCTCCGGATCGGCAGGTTGAGATCAGGGTCGGACGCGCAGCCGACACGTTGAAAGCGATGATCGCCAAAAGAGAGCCCTCTTTCGATTTCATCTTCATTGACGCCGACAAACCCGGCTACTCCGAGTACCTGGAGCTTGCGTTACAGCTATCGAGAAGCAATACCGTCATCGTCGCCGACAACCTGATCAGAAATGGCCTGGTGCTTGAGACGTCGCCACCAGACGAGAACGCCACGGCGGCGCGTGCGTTCAACGCCGCCATCGCGGCCAATGATCGGCTGGAGTCGATCATCCTGCCCATCATGCGAAAGACGATCGACGGGCTGTCGATCTCGATCGTCAGGTGACTAGGACTTCGGTTTCAGAATCACATACGTCGGCAAGCCGACGGCCTTGAAGCGCGCCATCAGGGCCTGGGCCGGCATGGTGTCCGGGTCCTCGGCCTGGAACTTGATCTTGACGTAGTTGGTGAGCGCCGACTTCACCGCCGGATCCTCGAACGTCGTCACATCCATCGTCAGGCAGTTCTTGCACCACGTGGCCCACATGTCGATCAGCACCGGCTTGTTCTCGCGCGCCGCGACCTCGAGCCCTTCGGCCAATGACGAGTGCCAGCCTTCCTTGACCTTGGCGTCCACGCTCGACGCCACGGCCGATGGATCGACCCAGCGATTCGCAAACAGTTCATACGCCAGGTAGCCGTAGTAGACCGCCGTGCCGAGAATCAGGACGCCGAACACTTGCTTGACTCGCACCATCCACGGGCCGGGCTTGGGCAACGAGGCCAGGCCGGCGCCGGCAATCGGCCACGGGATCGCCATGCCGATGCCGAGAAAGAACGGCAGCGCCAGGGCGATGCGCGTGCCCTTGGCATAGAGGTCGCTCGCAAACAGCACGACCTGGATCACGACCGGGGCCACGCAGGCTCCGGCCAGTAGCGCCGCCACCGCGCCCATCGTGAACGCCAGCATGAAAGTACCGCGGCCGGCGCCCCCCCCGATCCCGCCCGAGAACTTCGAGAAATCGATCTCGATGATGTCGAACATCGCCAGGCTCAGCGCGACGAACAACACCGCGATGCCCAGGTTGAACCACGGTGACGCGTTGAGCGTGCCGAAGGTGCTCGCCGTGAGGATCACGACGAGGCCAAGCACGCCGTAGACGAACGCCATGGCACCGCCGTAGGTGGCACCGAGCATGAACCCGCGGGCGCGCGACCCCGCCTGCGCGCCGGCGCCGATGATGGCGAGGTTGATCGGGATCATCGGCAGTACGCACGGCGTGAGGTTAAGGGCAAAGCCGCCGAGCAGCACGATCAGCAGGATTGCGAGCGGTCCCCGGCCATCGAAGAGGCCAGAGGGCGTGACGCCAGTCTCAGCGTTCTTGATAAAGGTAAGGAAATCCGCGCTCGGCAGGTAGCCGCCGGTCGTGGCCAGGGTCTCGAACTTCTCGAGCCGCGCCACCCCATCGTCGGACGCGGACACCGCCGAGGGAGCAGCCGACCCGTCGGCCGGCTTCGACGAGGAGGCGCCCGAGCCAAAGGCGATCTTGCCGAAGATGTCGGCGTTGGCCGGCGTCACGGCAGCGCCGGCGGCCACCATGTGAAGCGTCCACTGCACGGGAACCGTGGTCGGGGCAAAGCACATCTTGTCGTTGCAGGCCTGGTAGCGCAGGCGCGCCGGCACCACTACATCACCGGGCGGGGTGCCCGCGGCCGTGGTGAGACGCACACCAATGTTGAAGTGCTGCTCCAGGACCTTGAGCGGCTCGGGACTGCCCTCCTGCTTGAGATCTACCGCAGGCGGAAACACGACCTCGGCCACCGACCAGCCTGGCGGCGCCTCGATGGTCAAGACCGTCGGAATCAGGTTGGGATCTTTGGGCTGATTGGACTGGACGTGAAAACCGTCGGGAAGACCAACGCCGAGGGCCAGGCGCGCCTCAGTGCCGGCCGGCGTCCCATCGCTGCCGACCAGTGGTGCGAGGTCCAACGGCACCTTGCGCGATTGCGCGACGCCAGTAACGGTCGCCAGTAACACGCACGCGGCCACGAGGATTCCGGTCATTCTCACGCCCATCGCCAAAGCACTCCCGTCGATCTCAACTGTAACTCTTTATTCGTGACCGATGATCGGGTGCGGCTCATAGTGGCTTTCGAGCTCGGCGAGCTCGGCGGCCGTCAGCGCCACCGACATTCCGGCCAGCAATTCGTCGAACTGCTCGATTCGGGTCGTGCTGACGATGGGCGCGGTGATGCCGGGCTGGTTCAACACCCACGACAGTGCGACCTGTATTGGCAGCACCCCGTGCTGTTTCGCCACCGCCACCACGCGATCGGCGATGTCGTAGTCGGAGTCGGCGTAGTACAGGCTGTGACCGTACCCATCGTGCTGCTCGCGCAGCGTGGCGTCTTTCTTGCCCCGTTGACGATTGCCGGCGAGGAAGCCGCGCGCCAGGGGCGACCAGGGAATCAGACCCACGCCTTCTGACCGGCAGAACGGAATCATCTCCCGCTCCTCTTCGCGGTAGACCAGGTTGTAGTGGTTCTGCATCGACACGAACGGCGACCATCCGTTGGCCTTCTGCATGCAGCGCATCTTGGCAAACTGCCACGCATACATGCTCGAGGCGCCCAGGTAGAGGGCCTTCCCCGCCCTCACGACGTCGTGCAGGGCCTCGAGCGTTTCTTCCATCGGCGTGTTCGGATCGAAACGATGGATCTGATAGAGGTCGACGTAGTCGGTGCCGAGCCGCGTGAGCGACGCGTCGATCGCCTCCATGATGTGCTTGCGCGACAGTCCTTCGGAGTTGGGATGGGTGGTCACCGAATAGAAGACCTTGGTCGCAATCACCGCTTCCTCTCGCCGGGCGAAAGTCTTCACGGCGCGCCCGAGCACCTCTTCGCTGACACCGCTCGAGTACATGTCGGCGGAGTCGAAGAAGTTGATGCCGCTTTCGAAGGCCTTCCGGTAGAACGGCTGGCTCGCGGCCTCGTCCAGGATCCAGGGCCGCCAGGCTGCTGAGCCGTAGGTCATGGTGCCGAGGCAGAGCCGCGACACCTTCAGGCCGGTCGAGCCGAGACGAACGTAGTCCATTGGCGTTTCTCCATGAACAGGAAATACGGGATCGACAGCACCGCCAGTGCCGCCGCCACCTGGAACGCATGCGAGAACCCGTAGCGCTCACTGAGCCAGCCCACCGCGATCGAACCAGTGCCGATGCCGGTGTCGAAAGCGCCGATGATCGCGCCGAACGTGGCGCCGCGCCGGTGCTCGGCCACATGGTGCATCAAGTGGGCCACGAAGACCGGGTAGGCCGAACCGAAGCCGACGCCAAAGAGCAGCGCCGACACCACGAAGCCGGCCCTGGTGGTGGCCATCGACAGCGTGGCGACACCAATCACGATCATCGCCAGACACGGCACGATGACGCGGGCATGGCCGACGCGATCGGCATAGCGGCCGAGCAGCGGCCGGGTCGCGATGATCGCCAGGCAGAAGGCCGTGAAATACAGCGCCCGCGGCGTCACGCCCACCTGGTCGGCGTAGACCGCCACGAAGCTGGTGATGGCGCCGTAGCTGAAGGAGTAGAGGAACAACGTGATCGCGCCGGCGAGCACGCGCCACTCCACCAAGTCCCCTGGGTGAAACGACAGTGGCGCCTGCGCGCGACGCGCGTCTGGCGGCAAGCGCCAGGCAATGATCGCCATGACGACGTTGAGCGCAGCCGATTCGAGGCACAGCAACGTCCAGCCGCCGCGATCGAACACCCACAACCCGATGGCCGGCGCCACGGCGATGGCCAGGATACTGGCGAAGCCGGCATAGCCCAACCCCTCCGCCCGGCGCGACTTCGGCACGATGTCGGTGACGTACGCGCTGGACGAGGACAGCAGGCCGGACCAGAAGATGCCGTGGATCAGGACGAGGCCAAGGACGATTTGATAGCTGGGGGCGATCGCGTAGAGCAACGAGAAGCAGGTGATCGCCAGGCTGCACACGATCAGCACGCGCCGCTTGCCGAGCCGGTCGCCGATGATGCCGGTGATCGGCGCCGAGAACGCCGACGCGTAGGTGAGGAAGCCGAGGAACAGGCCCGCCTCCACGCCGCGGCCACCGAGCGCGAGGATGTGGAAGGGCGCGGTAGGCAGCAACTGAAACGCGGACATGAAGACCGTGAAGCTGTAGCTGCACATCAGGAAGAAGCGCGGCGTGAACAGCCGGTCTTCGGCGCGACGCTCAGGCCCGGACATCGAGAACGATCTTCCCAATGTGCGTGCTGCTCTCCATCAGCCGATGCGCGTCAGCGGCCTGCGCGAAGGGAAACACCTTGTGGATGATCGGCTTGACCTTCTGCTGTTCAAGCAGCGGCCACACGTTGGCCAGCAACTGCCGCGCGATCACGCCCTTCTCTTCCGGCGACCGCGGCCGCAACGTGGAACCAGTGACCCACAGGCGCTTGCGCATGATCAGCGAGAAGTCCACTTCGGCCTTCGGACTCTTCAAGAACGCGATCTGCACCAGCCGTCCTTCCATCGCCAGGGCCTCGAGATTCCGCGGGATGTAGTCGCCGCCGACGATGTCGAGGACGACGTCAACGCCGCGGCCGTCGGTGGCCTTCCTGGTCAGGGCCACCCAGTCGTCGGTGCGGTAGTTGAAGCACTTGGTGGCGCCCAGTTCAACGGCGGCCTCGCACTTTTCCCCGCTGCCAGCCGTGGCGAGAATCGTCGCGCCGCTCGCCAGGGCCAGCTGAATCGCCGTGGTGCCGATGCCGCTGGTCGCGCCGTGAATCAGGATGGTCTCGCCCGGGGCCAGCCGCCCGCGATCGAAGACGTTGGTCCACACGGTGAAGAAGGTTTCCGGAATTGCCGCCGCCTCGATCATCGTCAGGCCACGCGGCACCCGCAACACCTGCTCTTGCGGGACCGCGGCCCGCTCCGCGTACCCGCCCCCAGCCACCAGGGCGCAGACCTGGTCTCCCGCTGTCCATCCGGTGACACCCGGACCCACCGCGGAGATCGTTCCGGCCACTTCAAGGCCAGGGATGTCGGAGGCGCCCGGCGGCGGCGGGTACTTGCCCAGCCGCTGAATCACATCGGGGCGGTTGATCCCGGCCGCCGCCACCTCGATCAACACCTCGCCGGCGCCGGCAACCGGGTCCGGCCGCTCGGACAGTTGCAGGCCTTCGGGCGGCCCGAACCGGGCAATCTCGATGACGCGCATTACTTCAGGCCGGACGGCAGCCGGGGCGACGACAGCAACGCCGCAAATTCACGCCAGCGCATGCCCTCCGACCCGTCCTTGCCGATCTTCTTGACGATGTAATCGCGGATCAGGTCCTTGCCGAGGTTGTAGTTGATCACGTAGCTGCGGTACTGGTCGATGAACTGGACCCGCTGCTCGGCCCTGGGCCTGGTAAACATCGCGTACTTCTCGAGCCAGGCCGCGGCGCCGGCGCGATCGATCGCGCCATTCAGGTCGCGGCGCGCCGCGTCGTTCCCGGCATACGACAGCCGATCGACCAGGGCCAGCACCTCGTAGTACTCCTGCGCGCGCTTGGGGTCGAGCCCGGCCAGCGGGAACAGCACGTCCTTCTCGTAGCCGATGCGGTCGGCGAGGGAGAACGCCACTTCGATGCCGTAGTTCGCGGTGCCTTCCGCGATCAGCGATTGCGGCGAGAACAGCGGATAGACGGTGTATTCCACCCAGCCGCGGTCCTTGACGAGGTGTTTCTCCAGCAACACGTTGTAGACGTGGTGGCCCGGATAGCCCTCGTGGCACGCCAGGTCGATGGCGCGATCGATGTAGATCGGCAGGTCGGTGTTCACCTGGATCAGGCTCTTGTAGTTCCCTTGGTACCAGTTGTAGCCGCTCCATGATTTGTTGGTGACGTATTCGACGGTGAACTTCTCCTGGGGCGGCAACTCGACATGGGCGATGGTGCGGGTGCGGCAGGCCTGGATCGCCGCCTTGAACACGCGATCGACGCGCGCCGGCGGAATCACGAACGCCTGCTTGAACCGATCGTAGCGCTCGATCAAGGTGCCGTCACCGGGGAGCCTCGCGTCCAGTTGCTTCAGCACGACCTCGAAGTCGGCCTCGGTGTGCGTCGGCGCCACGGCGTCGTACAACGCGCGCGACTCTTCATCGAAGCTCATCTTCCTGCCCTGCAGCATCGCCACCCGGGCCCGCAGCGCCGCGACCTGCCGCGCCAGGTACTGGCGGCGCAGCGCCCAGAGCTCGGCATCCGCAGGCACGGGAGCGGCGTTGGGGGTCTTGGCAAAGTCCGCCACGAGGGCCGCCGCCTGCTGCTCGATGGTGGCCAGCGGGGTCTTCGCCGCCTCGGCTTGCGTCCGCCATTCGGGCGGGCCGTAGAACGCGTCCACGTAGTCGGCGTCATGCTGGCCGACGGCGAGGACGAGCTTGACGTAGCGTTCGGCCACGGTGCGAAGCGGATCGGAGGCTTGGCCAGTCATGACGATGGGCATGGTGAGCGCGGCACCGAGCGCGAGCACGGTGATAATCCTACTTCCCATAACGTTGTCCGATGGTCGGAATCAGGTAATCACGAAACGCACGGGTGAAATCGAAGGCGGGCGCGAAACCCCAATCGCGCCGGGCGGCTGAATCGTCCACATCCTCCGGCCACGAATCGACGATGCCCTGGCGCTTGACGTCGGTCTGCCAGGTGAGATCGGCCCTGGGAAACGCGCGCACCACTTCGTTGCGCACTTCCTCCGCCGAGGGGTTGAAGGCGGCGAGGTTGTAGGCCGTGCGCGTCAACGAGGCGCGGGGCGCCGCCGCCAGCCGCAGCAGCGCTTCCACGCCATCCGGCATCGCCATGAACGGGATGCGGGTGTCGGGCCGCACGAAGCACGCGTACGGCTCCCCTTGCGCCGCCGCATGAATCATCTCCGGCGCGTAATCGGAGGTCCCGCCCGAGGGCACGGTCAGCGCCGAGATGAGGCCCGGAAACCGCACCGACCTGAAATCGACGCGGCCCGACTGCGGCTCGGCCGCCAGCTGCTTGTAGAAGCGCGCGTAGTAGCGGCCCAATTGCTCGCAGTACAGCTTGTTGCAGCCGTACATCGTCGACGGGGTGTTGTAGTCGTCTTCCTTGACGCGGCCGGCGCGCCGCTTGGTCTCGAGATCCGGCAGCCCGTAGGCGGCAATCGACGAGGGATAGAGGAAGGTCACCGGCCGGCCGTGCGACTCGGCCTCGCGTTGCGAGAACTCGAGCAGGTTGAGCGTCCCCTCGACATTGATCTGGTGCGCCGTCGTCGGCGTGAATTCCGAGCGCGTCGAGAGCAGCGCCGCCAGGTGATACACCGTCTCCACCTCGAACTCGGAGAGGATGCGCTCGAGCAGCGGCTTGTCCATGATCGAACCGGTGAACTCGCGCTGGACCATCCTGGCCAGCGCGGGTTCGAGCGGGTTGACGTCGAGCGTGACCACCGGCTGCCTGCCGGCGCTGGCGATGTGGGCAATCAGGCCGTGGCCGATTTCGCCGCCCGCACCGGTAATGAGCACTACGGGTTTCCGAATCAACTACGCATCTCCCGAGACGGCCGGCAGGTAAACGCGAAACGTCGCGCCGCGATCTTTCTCGCTGGTCACGTTGATGGCGCCGCCGGTCTGGCGAATGATGCCGTAGACGGTGGACAGGCCAAGCCCGGTGCCGCGGCCGGTTTCCTTGGTGGTGAAGAACGGTTCGAAGATGCGCG
>JBDTMB010000176.1:0-11291 GCA_039934485.1 Vicinamibacterales bacterium | reverse complement strand
GCGCGGACGGCGCCGCGAGGCGATGCAGAGGTGCCAAGAGCATTGCCGCGGGGTGCATCCAGGAACGCCAAGCCAGCGTCGCGTACCGCCGGTATCCACCGAAGAGTTCGTCGCCGCCGTCGCCTTGCAGCACGACCTTTGTCTTTCCGCTGATTTGCCTGGCCATGAGGTACAGCGGAATGTTGGCGGCATCGCCAAAAGGCTGGTCGTGGTGCCGCACCATCTCCTCGACCAGATTGGCGACCTCGCCGCCCCTGATAAACAGTTCTTGGTGATCCGTGCCAAAGTGCGCGGCCAGCCTCTTGGCCTTGGGTCGCTCGTCGATCGCTTCCTGCCCTTCGAAACCGGCGGAATACGTCGCAAGACGGCCGGCGTAGTGGCGGGACGCAAACGCCGCGATCGCGGTCGAATCGACCCCCCCGGACAGGAACACGCCAACAGGCACGTCGCTGACCAGTTGCCGCTTGACCGCGGCCTCGATTAGCGTGCGGGTCTCTGAAATCACCTGCCCGACCTCCGTGGCCTCGGCATCAGCGAGGCCAACGTGTTCCGCGAGCGACCAATAGGCACGTACGTCGATGGAGAACGACTCAAGGTCCAATTCCAACGCGTGGCCGGGAAGCAGTTGTTGCAGCCCACGGAACATGGTGCGGCCGCCCAGTGTCGCGCCGTAGTAGAGCCACTCGTGGACAGCCGCCAAGTCGCACGACGGCGTGCCGCCCTGCATGGCGAGAATGGCTTTGATCTCGGAACCGAACCACAGCCCCCTCTCGTCAATCCGGTAATAGAGGGGCTTGATTCCGAGGCGGTCTCGCACGAGCCAGACTTTTTGTCGCGCTCGATCGTAGAGCGCGAAGGCAAACATGCCGCTCAGGCGCGCCCACGCGGCTGTCCCGCGTTCTTCGAAGGCGCGCAGGACGACCTCCGTATCCGAATTCGACCGCAGACCGGATAAGGACAGCTCCGCGGCGAGCTCGCGGAAGTTGTAGACCTCACCGTTGTAGCAAATCACGAACCGGCCGTCGGTGGTTGCCATCGGCTGGCGGCCGGCGTCGGAGAGGTCGAGGATTTGAAGGCGCGTATGCCCGAACCAGAGGCGCCCGTCACGGTACTCGCCGTGAGCATCAGGACCACGGTGGTGCAGAGCCTGAAGCGCGGCGGTGGCGAGTGCCTCCGGCGGCTCGAGCCCAGCAGCCGACCTGGCGACGACGCCGCAGATGCCACACATCGGCTAGGCGGTTCTCGCGAACCACAACCGCCGGACGGGGCTAAATGCCGGTGTCCTCACATGGCGCCTGACTTCGGCAAAAGCCAACGCGGCCGGGAGGTACATGATTTCCGTGTTGTAGAGCGTTGGTAACGTCATCGCGTTGACGAAATACGCCACCGCGAGACAGGCCCACACAACTCTCCCAGCTACGCCGTATGGCACGAGGCTCCTGCCCAGGATCCTCAGGAAAGAGACAAAGATCGCCACAATCAGGACGAGGCCCAGGACACCGTTGGCGGAAACGTAGTACAGGAACGCGTTGTGTGGGTTGGAGAGGCCCTGCGCGCCCGAGGCCGCGTCCTCCTCGGCCATGGCGGACGTCGGGTAGTACGCCGTGGAGGTCACCGCATCATAGAATCCGCTGTATCCGACGCCCGCAATGGGGTGTTTCTGGAAGATCTCGAAGACGCCCCAGAAATACATATATCTCGTGCCCACCGAGTTCTCGTCGTTGATGTCGATGATGGCGAACTTGTTGTTGACGAACCCGCTGACCGACTCCACGTAGTCGCGACCAAGCGGCGTGACCGTCAGGAACGCCGATATCGTCAATGCCAGGCCGAGCAACGCCCCGCCGTATCGATTTCGCCTTCCGGCGTTGCTGAGCGTGGCCACGGCGGCCCACCCAACTAGACCCGACGCAGCCATTACCATTGCCAATCTTGAGTAGCTGATGGTGCTCGCGAAAAGGCCGATTAGGCTCACGGTAATTGCAGCGAGGGTGTCCGCACGATTTCGTCGGATCAGCATCAGCCAAGACCCAAGAACCACTGACAGCCCCAAGTAGCCTCCTGGCCCGTTCTGGCCAAGCAGGAACGGCAGAATGCCGATGGTCATGAACTGGATGTTGAACGTGAAGTACAGGTTGATCGCTCCACCAACAGTAATCCCGACAAGGAAATAGCGGAGCAGCCTGGCAGCGCCGAGGTTGCTTGCCCAATGCACAACGGCGCAAAAGTACGCCGCAAATACCAGAAGGTGCAGGGCCTCCCCGACATCAAAGAGGGTCGTCAGGTTGACGACTGCGGACAAAACCCCTGCACAGGCGAGACCGGCGACTTGAAGGGCAAAGCTTCTCTCCTCTCGCTGGAATCGAATCCTCCCGAGTGCGCCTGTGACGAGCGACAGACCTAAGTAGACCAGAAGGAACGCATCCCTTAAGAACACGCCGTGCACAACCTGGATCGGCGTGAAGATGGCAGGAATGCTCACGCTCTCCTCAACGACTGGGAGGACTGCGTTGTACCCACCCAGAAAGAGGATCAAAAACGCGAGAGTTCGTGCCGGCCTGGTCATGTCTATGGACTGGCTTCGCTACTTAATCAATCCAGCCTCAAGTGCCGACATGGCCCAGTCAAGCGTGTGCCCCAGGCCGCGATCGAAGTCCGTTTCGAACTGCATGCCCAGTTCCGCCACGATCAGTGAATGGTCTACGTCGAACTCTCGAATGTCGCCGAGTACCGAGCCTGCGTGTTCAACAGGGACCGCCTTGCCGATGCGTTCGAGCACCTTGGCGGCAAGGTCGTGAATCGTAACCCGGATGCCGGAGGCGCAGTTGTAGGTCTTCCCTTTCGAAATCCCGTAGGTAGCGGCTCGGATGTTAGCCTCGACGACGTCACCGACCCAGGTGAATGAACGGGTCTGTTTGCCGTCCCCGTGAATGATGAGAGGTAGCCCCTGGAGCGCTCGCTTGAGAAAGATCGAGACGACGCCTCCCACGTCACTACTCTCCTGACGCGGCCCGTAGACATGAAAGTACCTGAGCGCGGTCGTATCGATGCCGAACAGATGGGTGAACGTGTTGACGTAGGATTCGCCGGCAAGCTTACTGACGCCGTAGTAGCTGACCGGACGAAGAGGGTGCGTTTCCGTTTGTGGAAACGTGACAGGCTCTCCGTACACCGATCCTGTCGACGCATGCACGAACTTTTCTACACCGAGCTCGACCGCGCACTGCAGCAACCGCAAGGTGCCGGCCCCGTTCACCTCGAGGTCTCGAGATGGGTCACGCATGCAGACCGTCTTCTTGGATGCCGCCTGGTTGAAGACGGTATCAACGCCCGTCATAGCGCGTCGAATCGCCATCGGGTCGGTAATATCGCCCACGACTTCCGTGAAGTGCGGCAGACTCCGAGCCGCCTCGAGATTAGTCCGATGACCGGCCGAGTAGTCGTCAAGGCTCACAACATGAATACCGCGCTCAAGCAGCGCGTGAATCAGATGGCTGCCAATGAAGCCCGCGCCGCCGGTCACGAGGGCGCGGCGAATCGTTCGTGGAGAATCGGGTTCGCCAGGCGTCGGCGGCCTTGGGACGCCGTTAGGACCATGGTCGGTACTCTGCATTCTGGGAGCCTCGTTTACGCGATTGATGAAGCCTCGTGACCATGTAGGTCGATGGCGCGGCAATAGAGCGATTCGAGAAACGACGCATAGGCGTCAGCGGAGTATTGCGTGCGTGCCAGATCGGATGCTGCAGCGCCTTTCTTCTCGGTGCCGGCGGGGTCTCGGACCAACTCAGAAATGGCGCCGGCAACTTCGGCAGGATCTGGATCCACGAGGAGACCCACGTCCGGTGTGACGAGACGCCCGGTTTCGCCCACTGCCGTGGCGACAACTGCGCAGCCGGCGCCCATCGCTTCGAGCAGAGATTGGCTCCCAAAGTTGTCGCCGCTCTGCAGGCTGACGAAGATCGCCGCCCGTTGAAGACGTTCGAATGGATTCGGACCGAATCCGACCTCGACCACCGACTCCAAATGGTGATCGCTTATGTAGCGTTGCAGCTGAGGTTGCAGGGGGCCCTCGCCGAGCATCAACCCTCTAACATCCAATCCGCCAGACCGGGCACGCACGATCGCCTCGAGGAACAGGAGGGGTCGTTTCTCGGGCGCCATCCTCCCGACGAAGGCCACTAGCCGCGAGTCACGGGCAGGGGCGGGGTCGGATAGCTCGGGGTAGCTCGCGAAGTAGCACGGGCTATGCACCGTGATCCACCGGGTCTGGCGGTCCGCCATCGTCTGCTCGAGAGCTCGCCGAATCCGCCCCGTCTGGCAATGAACAATGCACCGTCGGGAAGATGCCCGAACGAAATGCCGGGTTCCTAACTGGCTCAGTGTGGAATCCACGCATTCGTAGACAAGCGGGACCGCCGGCGGCACCAACGCCGAGCAGTTCATCCCAATGTGGACAACCGCCGACGGATCTGACCTTATACGCTCCCAAACTCGCCGATAGGACCAGGCCATTGCCCGGCTACGGAGGATGGCCGCGGCAATCTCCCCAAGTGGTGGGAACCCGATGCCGGATAGCGATCGGAGCACGCGGTGTTCAGCGACTTCCCAGATATCAGGGTCCGGATCCGCGAGGCCGGCCTCGTAGAGGATGGTTGCCAGGGTGTCTGGCACCACCAAAACGGGACGGACATTTCCTCGCGAGCGAAGCGTCCGCCAAATGTTCGCGAACCGACGCTCAATTCCGGCCAGGCCGAAGCTCAGGTTGATGAGGTATACGTTTGCCTTGTTCACGGGTATCGTAGCCGAATCACGCGAGCGGGAACGCCCGCGGTCACTGCAAACTCCGGAACGTCTTCGGTCACGATCGCGCCTGCCGCGATTATTGAGTGGGCCCCGATTCTAACCCCGCCAAGGATGACGCTGTGCGACCCAATCCAGACGTCGTCGCCAATTACTGTTTCCCTGCGCTCAACACCTTGAGAATGAATCGAGAGTTCTACGTTTCCGTGTCTGTGCGTGGATGAAAGGACAACGGAGTGTGCGGCTATTCGAACTTCATTGCCAATCCTTATGCCGCCGTAGCCGTTGAGCAGACAGAACTGATTGACGCTACACCTGTCTCCAATCTCGATGAATCCAGAGTCTGCTTCCAGCTGCGCGAAGCGCCGCAATTCGCAGTGCGAGCCAATGGCTATCCGGCCTCGACTTCCAGTCGACAGGGAGACGAAGGATTCGACTCTCGCATGGTCGCCAAGTGAGATTCGCTTTCCGCCAGCTATCGTGATCCGCGGAAATAGACGCGGCTGGCGCCCCACGCGGCCCAGCCGCAGGCGATACGGAAGCGCTGTAACCTCCGCCGCCAGGGTCTTAAGTAGCGAGGCCCTCGGCATCAGTGCCTGGATCTCCTTTCGCGACATAGAGACCCAATTTCTTGAAATGGTTCGCCAGTGCGTGGATCTCTTCATTCGAAGGCAAGGTGTCCCAATAGTTGGAGCACCCGCATGAGTAGGATCGTAGGTACGCCATCAGCCCTCGGACCATTGATTCGCGGTCCGGACGTGGCTCCTTGAGCTTCGCGCTAATTTGCTCGGGCAAATGGGCGATCGCTCCCACCTGGGAGGCGCTGGGCAGGTGCATCACTTCCGATTCCCCAAACATCAGGACGGGCCTTCCTAGCAACGCGGCTTCCAGTCCGATGGTGCCCTGAATCGATAGTGTTAAAGCGGCTTTTTCGATGAAAGGTCGTGATGACACAAAGGGTGACACAAGCTTCACGCCTGGGAGTCGCCGCAACCGGCTCAGTTGTCGCCGCGAGTAGTTGTCGGCATCGCTCTTGTGGAGTTTTACCAGCAATTGATGTGTCGCCGGTGTCGAACGAGAAATCTGTTCGATGAGATTCGTCTGGTCTGAGTGGAATGGCGCCCAGACGTCGATCGACGACTCAGGCTGCATGTGTAGCCCAAAGAACAAGTACGGCGTACGCGGGGGTTCCTTAACGAACCAGGTCCGAGGGAGGGTGAAAAGATTGATCCGCTTACGCAAATACTCTCGCATCAAGCGTGGGACTGGGTCGTCCCTTTGACGATCTGCTCGGCCTGTCAGAACGTGAAACAGCGCAGCGGTGAGAGCGCGCACGTGGCGCGGCAGTCGTTCGATAATCGTGCGGATATCATTGGCTGAATAGTAGGCTGGAGCCTCGAGCGCCTTTCTCTCAAAAGCATCAAGGGTCTCTTCCGCCAGTAGTCGCAGCCTTTCGTCAGGAGGGGGATCCAATGTGACGACGGTATTCGGCGTGAGGCCAGAACAAAAGGAACTCAGGCCCATTGGTATCGTGCTGAAGTGCATAGCGAACCACGGAATTCTCATTTTGCGTGCTACGGCGAACGCAATAGCGCCGTGGAAGCCGTCGAAGGCGCCTATTACGGCTGTGGGGGAGAGGCTCGCGAAGAGCTCCGTCAGACGGGTCGCCAGGTGTGTTGCATAGCTGAGGGCACGGTCGTACTCCAGATGGCGAACGACGCGGTCACTGAGAATCATGCAATTGATGGTCGGCACACCCACCTGTTCGAGGGATCGGAGGAGGCTAATGTCCGGGGCCGGCCACTTCGTGTCGATACCGTCTGATACATAGTGGAAACGGGTCCGCCCACCTTCGTCACGAAGAGACCCACGGTCACGAGGCGTCAGGATGATGTGGGAGAACCGCAGATCGGTTATCGATTCAACCCGATCGAGCAAGCCACCGATCAGTTCGTGGCCCCACCCTACGCTTACAAAATGAGATGGCCTAAGCGTCATTTGGTCGCAGGGTGCCATTCACTGGATAGACTCCAACCCGGTCAACGCGGATGGCTCGCCTGCTTCGACAACTCGCCCTTGTTCCAGTCGATAGAGTCGCCGGCAGTGTTCAACCGTCGAGAGTCGGTGAGCAACGATGACAACGGTCTTTTCTCGCTGCAGCGCCTTCACTGCTTCCATAATGTCGCGCTCAGTCGCGGTATCGAGCGCGCTGGTCGCCTCGTCCAGAACAAGAACCGCAGGGTCGTGATAGAGCGCGCGGGCCATGCCGATCCGCTGCCGCTGGCCTCCTGAGAGGCGTACCCCGCGCTCACCTACGAACGTTTCGATGCCCTGGGGAAGCGTGGAGACAAACTCTTCGAGCTGGGCAGCTTTGATCGCGCGCCCCACAGCAACGTCATCGATTTGTTCATCGGCGAGTCCGAAGGCCACATTGCGGCGGATCGAGTCGTCGGTCAAGTAGATGACTTGCGGCACATAGCCCAGGTGGTCTTGCCACGCGCGCAGGTTGGACCAAATTGACTCGCCGTCCACTTTCACTTCGCCGACCGACGGCGCAAGCAACCCTAACAGGATATCGATTAAGGTGCTCTTGCCTGAACCGCTGGGACCGATCACTCCAATAGATTCGCCACGCGCAATGGAGACCGAGACATCATCCAACGCTGGACCCGGGGCGCCCGGGTAAGTGAAGGAGACGTGTGTCAGCTCGATGACCGTCCGAAACGGCGCCGTTCGGGTCTGGGACGGCGTCGCGACACTCGCCGGCAGCGACAGCTCTTCGAGCAGGCGGCTCACAACAGGAGCCGCAAAGCGCAGGGATGGAGCCGCACTCAGTGCCCGGTTAACAGACGGCATCAATCGATAGGCGGCGGCCCCGAACAGCCCGAGGGCAGGGACGACCTGGGCCATGCTGCGACCTTGAAGCATCATCGTCAGGACCAAGGTCGTCAGACCCACAACGGACAGCAGTTCCAGACCCAGACGGGGAAGTTGCACCACCGTTAGAAGGCTCCCTCCGGCCCGCGCACTCTCGGTGTTGTGTTCTCGATAGCGCTCGAGGAAGTCCGCTTCGCGGCCCAGGAGCTTCACGTCCTTGGCCGCGCCGAGGCCTTGCTGCAGGTACTGGATCCGCAGGCCTTCATGGTGCTGGCGCGATGCGCCCCATCGGCTGACCAAGGTGCTAGTCGTGCGGTGAAACGCCCATGAGACGGCACCGGTGACGGAGATTACGACGATGGCGCCAACCGGTTCGACAACGAGCAGGAGAACCGTCAGACCCAGCAGGAGGAATCCCTCGGTCATGATGACCAGGGCCGGAGTGAGAGCTTGGCTGGCGAACTGCGTGACCTCAATGATCACATTTTGGATGAGTTGCGCCGAGTTTCGTTGCAGAAAGAAGGGGTACGGCTGACGCAGATAGGTGGCAAATAGACGCTGTGACAACTCCGCTTGGATGCCGAACACCAGCCTGCTTTGCTTCCACGCCAAGAACGCGAGAAAGGCCGTCTTAACAATGAACACTGCGGTAAGTGCAAGGAGTCCGACCACCACGATCGTTGAATCCGTGGGGTTCCCCAGCAACTTCAGCCACGGCTGGATGCCTGGATAGGTCGCCGCAAAGTCTCGGCCTGTCAGCAAGGCTATGGCTGGTATGACCAATCCAACCCCCAGAGTCTCCAAGGCCATGCCGACCAGCATTAAGCCCACCAACGCCGCTGCTCGACGGCGCTGAAGTTGTGTCAGGACACTGAAGATCTTGGGCGTGACGCTGTCAAACACTCCGTGGCCACCGGTCCCTAGCATTCTCTGGACAGATTCCCGGCGTGGAGACCCTTCACGGGAATGCCATTGCTCGCCAGGTAATCCTTGGCTTCTTTTGGCGTCCGATGAAATACCGAACCGACATTGCCTGACCCATAGTCGAGGATGCAAACGTGTCCCGGCGCCTGCGCATCCATCGATGAGAGGACCATCACCCTAGGAGGTCCCAACTCAGGGCTGTGCCTCGCCGCACGTCCCGAATGATGCGCCGGCCCACCACAATCTCCAAATATTTCGGCGCTAGCCCATAACCTGGACGGATGGCGCGAACGTTCTTTGTTGTTAGGACGGTCCCCGCCGCCAGATCCGTGACGACGTAGAGCGACCGGCGGAATTGAGCAGACTTCTTCTCAGCGTCGCTGGCTCCGTAGCTCACATGCCCAAGGGCCTGCCACGCTCTCTCCGTCTCCTGGACCAGTTGCGCCATCTCGGCCGGCTCCATCGAGAACGTGCTGTCAACGCCCCCGTCTGCTCGCTGCAACGTGAAATGCTTTTCGATCACTGTGGCACCAAGAGCGACGCTCGCTACTGACACGCCCACGCCCAAGGTGTGGTCCGAAAGGCCTACCTCGCAGTCAAAGAGCTCGCGTAGGTGTGGGATCGTGACGATGTTGGTGTTCGACGGCGATGCCGGATAGGTGCTGGTGCATTTCAGAAGGACAAGGTCCCGACATCCGGCTTCTCGGGCGACCCTCACGGTTTCACCCAGCTCCTCTATCGAGGCCATTCCGGTCGAGATAATTAGGGGCCTGCCCGTACCGGCCACCAACCGAATCAACGGGAGATCGGTGTTCTCGAATGACGCGATCTTGTAGCACGGCACATCGAGCGTTTCGAGAAGCGCCACAGAAGTCTCGTCGAACGGCGTGCTAAAGGCGATCATTCCAAGGTCGCGCGCACGATCGAAGATAGGCTTGTGCCACTCCCACGGTGTGGCTGCCTGGACGTACAATGAGTAGAGCGACTGTCCTGCCCACAGGCTCTCGGGATCGGAGATGTGAAACTCGCCCTCGTCCAGATCCAGGGTCATCGTGTCCGGCGTGTAAGTCTGAATCTTGAGCGCGTGCGCTCCGGACCGAGCAGCAGCCTCCACGATTTCCAGCGCCCGCCTGAGTGACTGGTTATGATTGCCGGACATCTCAGCCACAATGAACGGGCGGGCCACGCGGCCGATGTCACGGCCGCCGATCCGTACTGAATTCCGGTCCTTGGTCATCCTTTGTCGATCTTGATGATGTACCGGTGCCCGCGATAGTCCATGAACGCCGGATACCGGCTGTTATCAACAACCCGCAGCAGTTCGAACTGTTCAGCGAGGGTTTTATCAGGGTCAAGACGGCTGTCCATTGGGGTTCGGCCCCGCAGCAGCGAATCGGGTTCGCCAACCTGGGGATTCGGCCGAACCGACAGCGCCTCGTCAACTGCCCGCGTCATAAGATTGAGTTCAGCCTCAAACAACTTCTCGTTGATCTCTGGAAGCAGTTCGTGACCCTCGAGCGAGAACACGGTCTTGAACCAGATGTCGCCCGAGTCGACGGGATCGCAAGCTTCAAAGGCTGTTACGGTAATCTCGCTAGCTCCGGCCAGCACGGCCCAGACGTGCGGAGACATGCCTCGCCCTTTTGGCAGGTCACTCGCGTGCAGCACGAGCACGGTGCGAAATCTCGCTCGGTCGGTCGCGCGGACGACCTGGCTACACGACACCAGGAACAGCAGGTCACCATGGGTCAAGGTCGACTTGTCCGAATGCATCGACACTGCGTGCCCACAGGCTTCCATCTCACTTCGCCATCGGCGCAGCGATGGCATCACTGGATGAGTCGGGTCTGTACAGAGAATCGCCAGTTTCATGCGATCTCAAACAGCCGATCGCAGACCCGCTGGGCACCTGCGCCGTCTGCTAACGCGTGTGCCGAAACTCCCAGCGACCTGACAAGATCGGGTCGTTCCATCAGCTGCAAGAGCGGCGCGGAAAGGTCGTCAGCGCTAAGCCGGCCGGCCGGCCGAACAACGATCGCAGCGCCGCGCGCCTCGAGACCGGCGGCGATCGCGGCCTGATTGAGGGCCGTGGACACACAGATCGATGGCAGGCCGACACAACACCGCTCCCAACTGGTAGACCCAGAAGCCCCAATCGCCAAGTCCGCGGCCGACATGAGTTCCGCCATCTTTGGCGTCTCGACATGGCAGGTGAATCCGTTTACCCTGCACGCCGACTCGATGCCCAATCGGTTGGGATGCTGCTCGCCGATCACGACATCCACGAGCAATCCGGGTGCGCGCAGCCGCACTAATGCCTCAATCGCCACAGAGGTATAGTTACCAGCGTCAACGCCACCGAAGAACACAAATACACGCTCGATATTGCCGGTTCGCACTCGGGGCCCGTTCCTAGATCGGCCGAACTCCGCTCGAAGGAGAGCGTAGCTAGGCCCCAGCAGCCGTTCGCATGACGCCGGTACCCGGTCGGCATATCGCAGTTCCATATCGGCGTAGGCATTCTGGTCGAGCAATATGTCGCAGTCATGCTGACGGTCAGCAAGGTCGTCGATAACCAAAATGCGCCTTGTCGATGCGCGCGCGGACCGTTCCCATTCCAGGTCAAGCGCGTAGTGGTCAACAACCAACCAATCCCACCGCGAGTCGGACAGTACAAGTGCGCTGTCGCG
>JBDTMB010000175.1:0-11300 GCA_039934485.1 Vicinamibacterales bacterium | reverse complement strand
ACGCGATGGAAGGCCCGACGCCGGTCTCGGCGCTGATCCACGCGGCGACGATGGTCACCGCCGGCGTCTACATGATCGGCCGCAACGCCGTGCTGTTCGAGCATGCGCCGATCACGCTGAGCATCGTGGCGGTGATTGGCGCGGCCACCGCGCTCTTCGCCGGCACCATCGGCCTGGTGCAGAACGACATCAAGCGGGTGCTGGCGTATTCGACGGTGTCGCAGCTGGGCTACATGTTCCTGGCGATGGGCGTCGGCGCGTTTGGCGCCGGCATCTTCCACCTCTACACCCACGCCTTCTTCAAGGCCCTGTTGTTCCTCGGATCGGGCGCGGTGATCCACGCGCTGCACGGCGAGCAGGACATCCGCAAGATGGGCGGCCTCGGCAAGCACCTGCCGGTGACCTACTGGACCTTCCTGATCGGTTCGCTGGCCATCGCCGGCGTGCCGCTGCTCTCGGGCTTCTTCTCGAAGGATGAGATTCTCTTCGAGACCTTCGCCGGCGGGCATCAACTGTTGTGGATCGTGGGCGCGCTCACGTCGTTGCTGACGGCCACCTACATGTTTCGACTGGTCCACCTGACGTTCCACGGGGAAGAGCGGTTCCAGGGGGCGGGTGCCGAGGTGCCTGGAGCCGAGGTGCCTGGTGCACATCCGCACGCGGCATCCGGGCACCCGGCATCCGGGCACCCGGCACCCAGGCACCTTCACGACGCGCCCGGGCCGATGGCGTTCGCGCTGATCGTGCTCGCCCTCGGATCCGTGCTGGCGGGCTACATCGGCGTGCCGCCCGCGATGGGCGGGCACAACGCGCTCGGCACGTGGCTCGAGCCGGCGTTCCAGGCCACCAACTGCGGCGCCCCGGTGACCACCGGCGCGCTGGCGGGGCTGGCGATTGAGAACTGCGAGCCCGGCGAGGCTGCCGGCGGGCACGAAGACACCGGCCTCGAACTCACCTTGATGGTGGTGTCGTCGCTGATCGCGTTTGCCGGCATCGGCCTGGCCTGGTTCCTCTGGATCAAGAACCGCGACATTCCCAGCCGGCTGGCCACTCAGTACCCCGGCGTACACCGGCTGCTGCTGAACAAGTACTACGTGGACGAGGTCTACGACGCCACCGTGGTGCAGCCGATCAAGCTGGTTTCCCAAGAAGGCTTGTGGCGGGGGTTTGACGTGAAGGTGGTCGACGGCGCGGTCAACGGCGCCGGCTACTTCGTGAGCGGCGTGAGCATCCTGCTCAGGCTCGTGCAGAACGGTTCGGTCAAGACGTATGCGGCGTCGACCTTTATGGGCGTGGTTGCAATCCTCGCCTACTACCTCTGGAGGTAGCGCGACGTGACCGGGTTCCCGTTACTCTCTCTCGCCATCACGCTGCCGGTCATCGGCGCCGTGCTGCTGATGTTCGTGCCGAACCGCGACGGCTCGAAGAACGCGCTGGTCCGCTACCTGACGATGATCGTGTCGCTGGCGACGTTCGTGGTGACGCTGGTGCTGTGGTCGGCGTTCGACCCGTCGAGCGCCGCGCCGGCCTTCCAGTTCGTCGAGCGGCACCCATGGATTCCGGCCTTCGGCATCGACTATTACGTCGGCATCGACGGCCTGAGCCTGATGCTGCTCGTGCTCACCGGCTTCCTCACGCCGATCGCCCTGCTCTCGGGCTGGGACAGCATCGAGAAGAAGGTCAAGGAATACTCGATCTTGATGCTGCTGCTCGAGGCGTCGATGCTGGGCGTCTTCGCCTCGCTCGACGTCTTCCTGTTCTACGTGTTCTGGGACTTCGTCCTGATCCCGATGTATTTCCTGATCGGCATCTGGGGCTACGACCAGCGCGTCTACGCGGCGATCAAGTTCATCCTCTACACGATGGCCGGCAGCGTGCTGATGCTGGTCGCGATCATCGGCCTGTCGTGGATGTACCAGGCGCAGTCCGCCGACGGGCTCTACAGCTTCGACCTGCTCAAGCTCTACGAGCTCGACATCCCGGTGGCCACGCAGTACTGGTTCTTCCTGGCGTTCACGCTGGCCTTCATCATCAAGGTGCCGCTGTTCCCGTTCCACACCTGGCTGCCCGACGCGCACGTCCAGGCGCCCACGCCCGGCTCGGTGATCCTCGCCGGCGTGATGCTGAAGATGGGTGCCTACGGCTTGATCCGGTTCGCCTTCCCGCTGTTTCCCGACGCCGCGATGTACTTTGCCCCGCTGCTGGCCACGCTGTCGGTGATTGCGATCGTCTACGGCGCGCTGGTCGCGATGGTCCAGCCGGACATGAAGAAGCTGGTGGCGTATTCGTCGGTGAGCCACATGGGCTTCGTGGTGCTCGGCATCGCGGCGATGAACGTGCAGGGTGTGCAAGGCGCGTCGTACCAGATGCTGGCGCACGGGGTGAGCACCGGCGGGCTGTTCTGCCTCGTCGGCATGCTCTCGGATCGCCGCCACACGCGCCTGATCAGCGAGTTCGGCGGACTGAAGGCCGGCATGCCGCGCTTCACCGCGGTGGCGCTCGTCATCACGCTGTCGTCGATCGGCCTGCCCGGCATGAACGGCTTCATCGGCGAATTCCTGATCATGCTCGGCGCCTTCAAGTGGGAGCCGCGCTTCGTGGTGGTGGCCGCGCTTGGCGTGATTCTCTCGGCGGTCTACATGCTGTGGATGTTCCAGCGGGTGTTCTACGGCAAGGTCACCAATCCGCACAACCAGGGCCTCGCCGATCTATCGCTGCGCGAGTGGCTGGTGATCGGCCCGCTGGCTGCCGCCGCCATCGGCATGGGCGTGGTGCCCAACTACTTCCTCAAGCCCATGGAGCCTGGCGTGCAGCGCATCGTTGAGCGCGTGCAGAGCCATCGCCCGGTCCGGGTCGAGCACCGCCAGGACTCGTCCGATCCTCTCAAGACCGTGCAGAACCTTTCCGGGCCGGTGTCGCGATGATGAGCGCCCAGTTCGACGCCGTCGTCCCCGTCATCTGCGTCGCCGTGGCGGGCCTGGTGGTCCTGCTGGCGGAGGCGTTCCGCGGCAAGGATGAACAGATTCCGCTCGCGCCGCTGGCCATCATCGGCTTGCTGGGTGCGGCGATTACGTCCGCGCCATGGCAGGCGCTTGGCTTGTTCAACAGCACGCCGCTGCTCTGGGGCCGCAACGCCACCAGCTTCGGCGTCGTCACCGCCGACAACTTCGCGTTGTTTGTCGTGTTCGTGCTGTCGATCGTCGGCATCCTCACGGTGATGTTCTCCACCGAAACGGTCGCGCGCGATCGGCTGCCGGCCGGCGAGTACTACGCCACCATCCTCTTCGCCATTGTCGGCATGATGCTGATGGCGCAGGCCACCGACCTGCTGCTGATCTTCCTGGCCCTCGAGACGATGTCGATTGCGGTCTACGTCCTGACCGGCATCCGGCGCGACCAGCAGCAGAGCACCGAGGCCGCGTTCAAGTACTTCCTGCTCGGCGCCTTTGCCAGCTCGTTCTTTCTCTACGGGATTGCGTTCCTCTACGGCGTCACCGGCAGCACCAGCCTCGATCGGATCGGCTCGGTGATCGCGGCGCAGTCGATGAGCGGCAACCCGATGATCCTGCTCGGCGTGGGCCTGTTGATCGTCGGCTTTGGCTTCAAGATCGCGGCGGTGCCGTTCCACATGTGGTCGCCCGACGCCTACGAAGGCGCGCCCACGGTGGTCACCGGCTTCATGTCCACCGGCGTCAAGGCGGCGGCGGTAGCGGCGTTCGTCCGCGTGTTCCTCTCCGCGCTCGAACCGATGATCACCTCCTGGGCGCCGGTGCTGTGGCTGATTGCCGCCGCGACGATGATCCTGGGGACCGTGGTCGGGGTGGCGCAGACCAACATCAAGCGGATGCTGGCGTATTCGAGCATCGCCCACGGCGGCTACATCCTGGCCGGCCTCGTCGCCGGCAACGACGTCGGCAAGGCGGCGATCCTGTTCTACCTGGCGGCCTACGCCCTCACCAACCTCGGCGCCTTCGGCATCATCGCGCTGCTCGGCACGCGCCAACGCGCCAACGATGACCTGCGCGACTACGCCGGCCTCTGGCACACGCATCCCGGCCTGGCGACGATGATGACGTTCTTCCTGCTGTCGCTCGGCGGCTTCCCGCCGACGGCGGGCTTCATCGCGAAATGGTATGTCTTCAGCGCGACGATCGGCGCCGGCTACTACGGCCTGGCGATTATCGGTGTACTGTCGAGCGTGGTCTCGGTCTACTTCTACCTGCGCATCGTGGTGATGATGTTCATGACCGAGCGCGACGCGCGCCCGGTGCCGCCGCAGGTGGGCGCGATCGCCTTCGCGGGCCTGGTGCTGTCGCTCATCGGCGTGCTCTACCTGGGCATCCTGCCGTCAACGGTGATTGACCTGGCGCAAGCATCGATTAGCTCGATTTTCTAAACCCTGGAACGCCGCGAGTCACGTACGGGAACCACGGAGCACACGGAGAACTCGGAGCTGGTTTTCAAAATACCGGACGGCCTCTGGGAGAAATTGCTCCGTGTCCTCCGTGTGCTTCGTGGTTAAACGTGCGCACGCGAGGTCCTACCAGAACACCTTCTGCAACCCGACCGGGTTCTTCCTTCTCATCGTCCAGTAGATCCACAGCCCCGAGGCGCCGAGGATGGCCAGCGCCAGGCCCCAGAACATCGCGAACACCAGGCCCCCATCGCCGAAGAACTCCCCGCTGTGAATACGGTGGAGCAGGGGCTTGTCGGCGTAGGCGTCTTCCTTCACCAGCTGACCCGTCTTCGCATCGAGCACGAAGAGCCTGTCTTCCCCGCCCGTCGGCTTGCCCAGGAACACGGTGACGGTGGGCGCGTCGCCCTTGAACTGCATCGTGATCTTGTCGATCGGCGCGCCCGCGGCCTTGGCTTGAGCGGTGGCGATCGCCCTGGCCAGCGGATCGGACCACGCTGACGCGGGCGACGAGGTGGAGACGGGGCTGACCAGGTCGCGCGTGGCTTCGCGCAAGGCCTCGTCCGCGCCGAAAAATTCGGTGGTCGCCACCAGGAAGCCGGTGATGCCTGCGAAAACGAGGAACAGGCCTGCCGGAAACCCGATCCATCGATGCCATCGCCGCCAGAATGCCGTGTTCATGCACTCGGTAGTCTATAGGAGGATCGAGATCAGCAACTCATCCTGATCTCCTATCACGGTCCGTAGATCGAGGACGACGAGGTCACCCTCGATGCGGGCGATGACGGGAGGGGTCAGCGTCCGCAGCCACTGCTCGATCGAGTCGGCCGAGCGGCCGTCGCGTTCGATGCCGACCAGCACTGTGGGCAACCCGAGCCCCGGCGCGCTGCCGCCGCCGACGGCGGAGTAGCCGCTGACGAGCGACACCTTCCACCCGCCCGCAATCAAGCGATCGGCCACGGCGTTGGCGCGCGACTCGATCTGTTCAGCGGTGGCGTGCAGCATCCGCTGCACCGGCACTGAATCGCGGGCGCGGCCGGCGGCGTATTCCGCGAGGGTGGCCTCGAGCGCCGCCAGTGTCAGCTTGTCGACCCGCAGCGCGCGCATCAACGGATGCTGCTTCAGTTGATCGACGAGCTCGCGCTTGCCGGCGATGATGCCGGCCTGCGGCCCGCCGAGGAGCTTGTCGCCGCTGAAGCACACCACGTCAACGCCGGCCGCAATCGAGTCCTGCACGGCAGGCTCGCCCTCGAGGTCGCCCACGAGGCAACCGCTTCCCAGGTCTTCGACGATAGGCAGGCCCATCGCGCGCGCGGCGGCGACGAGGTCCGCCAGCGCCGGCCGCTCGGTGAAGCCTTCGATCCGGAAGTTCGAGGGGTGCACGCGCAGGATGAGGGCCGTGTGGGCCGAGGCGCCCGCGACGTAATCGTTCACGCGCGTGCGGTTGGTGGTGCCCACTTCGCGCAAGATTGCGCCCGATTGGCGCAGCACATCGGGCACGCGGAACCCGCCGCCGATTTCCACCAGCTCGCCGCGCGAGATGATGACCTCGCGTCCGGCAGCGAGGCCGGCGAGGATCAGCAGCGTGGCGGCGGCGTTGTTGTTCACCACGATCGCGGCTTCGGCGCCGGTGATGGAGGTCAGGAGCGACTCGGCGTGCACGTGACGCGAACCGCGGGAACCGGTGTCGAGGTTGTATTCAAGATTCGAGTAGCCGCGGGCCACGTCCGCCACCCGTTCAAGCGCCACCGCCGCGATCGGTGCGCGACCGAGGTTGGTGTGGATGACGACGCCGGTGGCGTTGATGACGGGACGCAGGGAGCCGCGGAAGCGGGTAGCGAGCGCCGCGCCGGCGCCTTCTTCAATCGCGAGCGCGGCCGCGTCTGCGGCAGCCGGACCCGAGCCCGCGCCGATCGACGACCGCAGCGTCTCGGCCGCCGCGCGAAGGGCGTCGAGCGTGGCGCCGGCGCCAAACTGCCCTTCGAGGGCGCGCACCACGGGTCGCTGGCGAAGGACCTCGATCGAAGGAATCACGCGGTAATCCGGCACCACGCAAGGATAGTGCAGTCACACTCTCTCTGGTAAGATCGCACTTTCATGTCCCTCTCCGATCGAAAGACGCGCCCTCTCGAGCGCTTCTGGCCCTACGTCGAAAAGCCCGAAGAGCCGACGCCCGAGGAACTGGCCGCGCTCGACCCCGAGCTGCACGCCACGCTGTTCGGCCGCCGCGACCTGCCGTTCTCGATCACCGTCGTCTTTCCGGAATTCGAGGGCCCCGACTACGCGCCGGCCGTGGCGCAGGCGAAGTTGTCGGCGGAGTACCGGCAGGTGGGCGAGGGCGCCAACCTGCGGCATCGCGCCCGCTACTTTTCCGGCGACGCGATGCGGCTGCGCGACCTGTTCCAACTGGCCGGTCCGCACCAGGGCTGCGAGGTGTTGCTCGACGATCGCCCGATCCCGTATTCACGCGAACTGTGGCTGCCGCTGGTCTGGTTCCTGCTGCTCGACTAGGCGCATGGCCCTTCCCCGCAGCGAATTCGAACGGGAAATGATGATCCTCGATGGTGAGATCAAGCGCCTCGAGGCGGAATACAACATGTTCTTCGCCGGCCGCGCCCCGCGCCTGCCGTGGGAGACGCGCACGAGGGTCGACGCACTCGTCAAGCGCCACGATCGCGCGCACATGCGCAACACCGCCGATCGCTTTCGTTTTCAGAGCCTGCAATCGAAGTTCTCGGCGTTTTGCGAATTGTGGGAGCGGCAGCTGAAGCAACTCGAGGGCGGACGGCCGCGGCCTGGCGGCCGCGCTGGCGCGCCGCCGCCAACGCCGACGCTAACGCCGACGCCAACCTCGTCGTCCGCGGCCTCAGGCAAGGAGGCCAGGGCGGAGGCGAAAGCGGACCGGGTGATTCAGATCGCGGTCCGCGATCCCAATGCCCAGGGCGATCGTGTCCAGGAGCTCTACGATCGGCTCGCCGAAGCCAAGCAGGCGGCCGGCGAAGCGCCGATCCCGTTCGACCGCGTCGCCGCACTCGTCCGGGCGCAGGTGGACAAGCTCGGCGCCGGCGGACAGGATGTCAGGTTCAGGGTGGCGATGAAGGACGGCAAGGTCCAGCTCACGGTGAAAGCGGCTGGGGAGAAGGATGACTAGATTTGGCGATCGTGTGAAGGAGGAAGACGACCGGTGCCGGCCGAAGCCGACACCGGCGGGATCAAGCGGGATCAGGCTGCGCGGGTAACGTTGCCGGCCTGGGGGCCTTTCGGCCCGTCGACGATTTCAAACTCAACCGGCTGTCCCTCTTCGAGAGAGCGGAAACCGGCGCCCTGGATCGCCGAGTAGTGCACGAACACATCGCTGCCGCCTTCGCGCTCGATGAAGCCGTAGCCCTTGGCGTTGTTGAACCACTTGACCTTGCCTGTAATGCGCATCGTTCTATTCCTGTCGTGCAGGTGGCTGGGCCACCGTAGTGATCGACCCCCATCGCACCTTGCGGATGAGGTGGAGGCAACAAAAAAAGACCGCTACGTGCGGCCTTCTGGTCCGCAGAACTTGGACTGCCGGGATAATACGGGCCGTTACATTTGAAGTCAATTGGGATTCTCGAGCGATATTCCCTGAGCATTTTCACCTTTTCTTCGTTTCCGTGAGGCCAGTCGTAATGCGTCGAGCGATCCTGAGCGTGTCTGACAAAACCGGCCTGGTGCCGTTTGCCAAGGCGTTGTCCCAACGTGGGTTTGAGCTGGTGTCCACGGGCGGCACCGCCAAGGCCCTGGCCGACGCCGGGCTGACGGTGGCCAACGTCTCGGACGTCACCGGGTTCCCCGAAATGATGGACGGCCGGGTCAAGACGCTCCATCCGAAGATCCACGGCGGCATCCTCGCGCGGCGCCATCACGCCGAGGACCTGGAACTGGCCGCCAAGCACGGCATCGGCCTCGTCGACATCGTCGTCGTCAACCTCTATCCCTTTGTGGAGACGGCGGCGAAGCCGGGGATCGCGTTCGAGGATTTGATCGAGCAGATCGACATCGGCGGCCCCAGCCTGGTGCGCGCCGCGGCCAAGAATTTCCGCGATGTCCTCGTGGTGGTGGCGCCGGCGGATTATCCGAAGGTGATCGCCGAACTCGATCGCGAGGGTGGCGCGTCACCAGCGTTCCGCTTCGAGCTGGCCCGCCGCGCGTTCGAGCACACGGGCAGTTACGATACCGCGATCGCCGGCACACTGGGCGAGGTGACGGTCGAGGGCAACGCCTTCGTTCGTGGGGGCAAACCTTCAGGCCAACCTGCTGGTGGGGGCAATCCTTCAGGCCAACCTGCTGGTGGGGGCAATCCTTTAGGGTTGCCCGGACATCTCTCGCTGGAGGGTCACAAGCTGCGCGACCTCCGGTACGGTGAGAATCCCCACCAGGCCGCCGCGTGGTACGCGACGCAGCCGCCCGCGGGCCTGGGCGCGCCGGCGATCCTGCAGGGCAAGGAACTGTCCTTCACCAACCTTCTCGACCTCGACGCCGCCGCCCGCATCGTGCTCGAGTTCACGGAACCGGCGGCGTGCGTGATCAAGCACACCAACCCCTGCGGCGCGGCCACCGGCGCGTCGATCGCGGAAGCGTTCGTCCGCGCCCGCGAAGCGGATCCGATGTCGGCGTTTGGCGGCATCATCGGCCTCAACCGGCCGATCGACGAGGCCACCGCGCGCGAGATCGTGTCGAAGTTCATGGAAGCCGTGGTGGCGCCGGGCGTGGACGACGCGGCCAAGGCGGTGCTCGCCACCAGGGCCAACCTCCGCGTCGTCGTCGCCGACTTCAGCGCGCTGACTGGTGGTGCGCTGACTGGTGGTGGGGGCAAACCTTCAGGTTTGCCCGAATTCCGCTCGATCCTCGGCGCCTTGCTGGTCCAGCAGCGCGACGAAGTGATCGAAGCGCGCGAGCCCTGGCCCACGGCGGATCTGAAAGTGGTCACCAAGCGCCAGCCCACGGCGGAAGAGTGGCAGGGGCTGCGGTTCGCCTGGCGGGTGATGGCGCATGTGAAGTCGAACGCCGTGATCTTCACCGACGCCGTCCGCACGCTGGCGATCGGCGCGGGGCAGATGAGCCGTGTCGACGCGGTGAACGTGGCGGTGATGAAGGCCGGCGATCGCCTGAAGGGTTCCGTCGCCGCGTCCGACGCGTTCTTCCCGTTCCGCGATGGCCTCGACGCGGTGGCCCGGGCCGGCGCCACCGCCGTGGTGCAGCCCGGTGGATCGGTGAAGGACGCGGAAGTGATCGCCGCCGCCGATGAACACAATCTTGCGATGGTGTTCACCGGACGACGTCACTTCAAGCACTAATCAGGCTAGTCCTCGTCGTCCAGGACGTGGCGGGCGTTGAACTTCAGGTCGCGGGCGCGAACGAAGCCCACGGTCTTGCGCTTTGAATCGGAGCGCAGGATCCACGCGATATCTTCCATGTGATAGAGCGAGGCGCTCGACCGGTCGGAATACTCGGTGCACGATGTTACCCGGAACGTGATCCGATCCTGATCCGAGAGCTTGGCGCACGCGATGAGCCATCGTCGTCGGCGTGTTGTCAAGCATCACAACTTGTCGGTGTCACAACTTGTCGGCAGGGCTCTTGACGCCGAGCGCGCCGCGGTTCAGGACGTGTGTGTAGATCATCGTGGTGCTGACGTCGGCGTGGCCGAGCAGTTCCTGCACTGTGCGGATGTCGTAGCCGTCTTCGAGCAGGTGCGTGGCGAACGAGTGGCGGAACGTGTGACAGCTGGCGCGTTTGGTGATGCCGGATGTGCGCACGGCGTCGGTGACGGCGCGTTGGACCGCGGACTCGTGCAAGTGGAAGCGGCCGGGAGGTCCCCAGTGCGGGTCCGCACAGATGCGGGCAGCGGGGAAGACGAATTGCCACGGCCACTCTCGATCGGCGTTCGGATATTTGGCTGACAGGGCATCGGGCAGGGCGACCCGGCCGAAGCCGCTCTTGAGGTCGCGATCGTGGATGGCGCGGACGTCGACCAGGTGCGCCTTCAGGGCGGCGGCTAGTGATGCCGGTACCATCGTCACGCGGTCCTTGCGCCCTTTCCCCTGGCGAATCGTGAGCTGTTTTCGATCGAAGTCGATGTCTTTCACCCGGAGCTCAAGGCATTCGCTGAGGCGGAGCCCGGCGCCGTACAGCAGCGTCGCGATGAGCCGGTGGGTGCCGGCGAGAGCGTTGAGCACCGCTCGGACCTCCTTTTTCGAGAGCACCACGGGCAGGCGCACGGGTGTTCGGGCGCGGACGATGTCGTGTAATTGTTGGAGCGGTTGACCGAGCACCGCGTCGTAAAGGAAGAGGATGGCGTGGAGCGCCTGGTTTTGTGTGGAGGCGGCGACATGGCGCTGGTTGGCGAGCGACGAGAGGAAGGCGGCCACGTCGGGCTCGCGGAGGTGGTCTGTGTGCTGCATCTGGTGGAAGGCGACGAAGCGACGAATCCAGCCGGCGTAGGCGTCTTCGGTGCGTGGGCTGAAGTGGCGGAGGCGGCAAGCCTGGCGCACACGGTCCATGAGCCGGGTAGCGGGTTGAGTTGACGCGAGTCTGGCCATGGCCGGGTCTGTAGCGAAATCTGTTCCAAGCGAGTTGCCGAGGAACAATGCGATTCGCCCCCGGCCGGGTCGAACTTTCTTCGTACGTGGGCTCCGTCCGGTATGGCCGTTTCTGCACGCGCCAACGGTGCGCGTCGTGATACCTTGCGCCGGTCGGCAGCCTTTCGTGACCTAGGCACCCGAGCGAGGCGGTGAAACACCGCGTCGGCTTGCGGTGTTTGGGGAGTGGAGGTCGGGCGGGTGTAGCGATCGAATATCAGTTAGCCAGAGTACTTGCCAACCTGTGGGGAAGTGCTACTCTTCAGTCATGGATT
>JBDTMB010000174.1:0-11327 GCA_039934485.1 Vicinamibacterales bacterium | reverse complement strand
CCTCGACGTCACACGACCGTTGGTCGGGCAGGTGCAGCGGGCGATCCGGGCGATCGGCAAAGAGGTGCCAGTCGATGGCGCCGCTGGCCGCCGTCCGCTTGATCAGCTCGTACAGGGACTTGCCGATGCCGCGCAGGTGCTCGGCGTTCAGGCTCCGCGCATCGACCGCAACCCGCAAGGCGTGGTCAGGCATGGAGCCACACCTTCAGCGCTTCCTTGAAGGGTTGCGCCGCAAGCGGCCAAGCCAGCGCGGCGCGGGCGTAGTTGCGCAGCGCATCCGCGCGCGCGCCGGCCTGGCCGGCGTCCCATCCGTTGGTGCGGCACGTCTCGGCCCAAATCCGCCGCCGCACCGCCCAGCCGAGGGCCTGTCCGCGCGCGAGCGCCAACGCCCGCGACACCACGCTCTGGCGCGCCGGCGCCATGGCCCGGTAGTTGCGGCTCATGCTGGTGGCCGTAAAGCGGTAGCCGACCAGCGGCTCGCGACACACACAGAAATGATGGCGCTCCGCGGCCCGCAGCCAGAGGTCACAGTCCTCACAGCCGCCGGGCTGGTGAAAGAAGCCGCCGAGCTCGATGAAGGCGTCGCGGCGCATCATCACGCTCGACACGGTGATGAAGTTGCCGCGCAGCATCAGCGGCGCGAACACGTCGCCGGAGAGCAGCGGCGTCACCTGGCTCTGCACGACCGGCAGATCGCCGCGGGCGCCGAAGTTGAAGCGATCGGTGTAGGAGACCGCCGACTGCGACACGGCCAGTTGGTGCTCGACCTTGGCCGGCCGCCACACGTCGTCGGCATCGAGGAACGCGAGCCACTCGCCGGTGGACAGGCGCGCGCCCGTGTTCCGGGCGCCGGCCACCCCGGTGTTGGCCTGTCGATGCACCCTGATGCGATCGCCGTAGCCCATCAGGATCGCCGGCGTGTCGTCGGTGGAGCTGTCGTCGATGACGATGACCTCGAGGTCCTTGTGGGTTTGTGCGAGCGCGGAGTCCACCGCCTCGCGAATGAAGTCCTCGGCGTTGTAGGCCGGGATGATGACAGACACTTTCGGCATGGTTGGTCCTTTATCCCCAGGCGAATTCGGGTTCGGGCAATTCGGCCGGCAACGGCCCGGCCTCGAGCATGGCGGCCTGTTCACGGCGGGCCAGTTCGGCCGCCGCTTCCTTCACCGCCACCGCCTCGAGCGCCATCGTCAAGGCGAAGAAGTGCCACAACATTTCGCAGTAGTGAAACGACACGAAGCTGCCGCCGATGATGAAGGCCACCAGCGACGACTCGAGCGCGATCGCGTACGGGCCAAGCGGCCCGGGAATCTCGCCGCGCTGCGCCGACCGGCGCACGCGCCGGCAGGCGAGCAGCGACGAAACGACGATGGCGATGAAGAGCAGGAGGCCCGGGTAGCCGAGTTCCGCCAGCACGCCGAACCAGGCGCTGTGCACGGCGCGGTTGGTCTTGTATTGGCCGCCGGTCCAGTCGTAGTGGTTGTAGGCGCGCGGATAGGCGTTGAAGCCGACCCCGAGCAACGGACGATCGTTCGCCATCGCGACGGCGACCTGCCAGAAATACAAGCGGCTTTGTGCCGAGTCGTCGCGTTCTTCACCCGACGCGGTGATCGTCGACATGCGATCCCAGTACTGCTGCGGTAACACCGGCATCACGAGGGCGACGGCGATCGCGAAGGCCGCGACCGTGCGGAGCTTGTGTGGCGAGCGCCAGAAATACATCGACCCCACGGCGCCGACGGCCAGCAGCCCGCCGCGGGAATAGGTGCTGATCGCGCGGTACAGCACGCCGACGTTGAGCAACTGGAAGGCCCGCTTGCGCCAGCCGGAGGAGGTCACCGCCAGCGCGCCGATGAGGGGCAGGAGCATCGCCATGCCCACCGCCACCAGGTTGTTGTCGCCGAGAAACGGGATGCCGTTGTCGTTGGCCGCCCCCGGGTTCAGCACCAGTTGCGCCCAGCCTTGCTTGCCCGCCTCGAAGCCCAGCGACAGCACGACCACCATCAGGATGAGCCTGAGTTCCGCCGCGGTCGTGATGATGATGGTCAGCAGGTAGCTGACGACGATGGTCTTGGCGAACTCCTGCCACGAGAGGAAGGCGTACGCCGCGTGCGGCGACAGGCCCGTGGACAACAGGGCGTGGCCGAGAAACAGGAACATCAGGACGTTGCGAAAATCGAGACGGAAGGTCGTGGACGAAAACACCGTGCGCACCACCAGGAAGGCGCCGGCGATGTACGACAGGTTGAGCGTGCTGAAGACGTGGCTCCAGGCCCAGGACTCCGGACGGAAGTAGGCGATCCACAAGTAGAGCGCGAGCGCATACAACGGGCTCTGCAGCGCGAAGCTCCAGCCCACCATCAGCGCGAGGATGACGAAGACGCTGCGGAACATGGGTCCGGCTAGCGCCGGGCTCCTTGCGATCCGCGGTGCGCGCCGAGCGTCGCGGTGGCCGTGGCGGGCCGCACGGCCGCGTCCGCGCGCGCCCACCGCTCGAGCATCCACACCGCCCACAGCGCGTAGGCGTGATCGGCCTGGCCGGCGCGATGCTCGTTGAACATCGACCCGATGCGCCGCCGATCGATCAGGTCACGGCTACGCGCGTCGCTCGACAGCACGTCATCTCGAAAGCGATGCGCGTACGGTCCGGCCAGCCAGCGGCCGACCGGCGCCGTGAAGCCGCGCTTGGGTTGGTTGATCACGGCGTCGGGCAGCCGCCGCCTGGCGACGCCACGCAGCAGGCCCTTGGCGCGACCGTGCGGCATCTTCCGGTGGGTCGGAATCCTGAAGGCGAGTTCGACCAGGGAGTGATCGAGCAACGGGCACCGGATTTCCAGGCTGTGCGCCATGCTCATGCGATCCACCTTCACCAGCGGATCGTTGGGCAGATAGACCTTGAGGTCGGCATATTGCGCCCGCTGGACGTCGCTTGCTGACGGGCAGGCGCGGTAGTGCCCGGTGATTTGCTCGTAGACCGGGCTCTCGGCGGGCTCGCGCGTCGGCGCCTTGCCCATCAACGCGCGTGCGTCGTGGGGTTTCAGGAAGCACAGGTCCGCGAAGTACGCGCCCGCCGCATCGCGCGAGAGGTTTTCGAGGACGTTGCCCAGCCGCAACGGTCGCGGCCAGGCCGGTGAACGCGGCCAGCGCGCCCCCAGCCACGACGCGGCCCGGCGCCCCGGCGCGCCGGGAATGAACGCGCGCGCCCGCGCTTCCATCGCATGCGGACCATAGCGCCAGTCGTAGCCGCCAAAGCTTTCGTCGCCGCCGTCCCCCGAGAGCGCCACCGTGACGTGCTGGCGCGCGATCTTGCTGACGTAGTAGGTCGGGATCGCCGAAGCATCCGCAAAAGGCTCGTCGAAGGCCGCGACGATCGGGTCGAGCACGTCGGACAGCCGCGGCGTGATCGTCTCGGGATAGTGACGCGTGCCGAACTGCTTCGCGGTGAGGCCGGCAATCTCGAGCTCGTTGTGAACCTGGTCATCGAAGCCCACCGAGGCCGTGATCGGCCCCTCGCCCAGGGCCGCGGTCATGTACGACACGATCAAGCCGGAGTCGATGCCGCCCGACAGGAACGCGCCGATCGGCACTTCGCTTTCGAGGCGGCACTCGACGGCGGCGGCCAGCCGGTGATCCAGTTCCTCGATGAGCGCGCCGGCCGGGCGCTCGTCGGTGTCGAATTGTTCGAGGTCCCAGTACTTCCGCACCGCCAGCCCGCCGCGATCGACCCGCAGCGTGTGCGCGGGTTCCAGCTTGCGCACCTGGCGATACGCGGTGGCCGGGGCGACAAAGTAGCCGAGCGACAGGTAGCCTTCGAGCGCGCTCAGGTCGCGCTCGCCGGTCCATAACGGGCTGGCCTTGAGCGCCTTCATCTCGCTGGCGAAATGCAGGACGCCGCCGAGGGTGGCATGGAAGAGCGGCTTCTTGCCCAGTCGATCCCGCGCCAGCAGGACCCGCCGCTCCCGCAGATCCGCGATCGCAAAGGCGAACATGCCGTCGAGGTGCTCGACGCAGGTGTCGCCGTACTCTTCGTAGGCATGGACGATGGCTTCGGTGTCCGAATGCGAGCGGAAGGTGTGGCCCCTCGACTCGAGGCGCCGGCGCAGGTCGCGATGGTTATAGATCTCGCCGTTGAAGACAATCCACACCGTGCGATCTTCGTTGCACATCGGCTGTTCGCCGCCGGCGCGGTCGATGATCGCCAGCCGCCGATGGCCCAGCGCCACCCACGGCGCATGAAAGCAGGCGCCGCCGTCGGGTCCGCGATGCTGGAGCCGATCGGTCATGTCCTCGACGGCGTCCGACAGATGAGATGGAAGATCGCCGTCGAGGGCGACGAGACCCGTGATTCCGCACACGCCTCTCTCCTAAGCAAAGCGCTCGCCATGCTTCGCGGTGGGACACGCCTCGACGAGGGCTCACATTGAGTGATCGGAGGGACACAAGTAGCAGGTTGTCGCGGCGATCACGCCGATAAGAGTCACCTCGTACGCGGACTTCCCGGTGTGTGTCGTGAACGAGCCGCCGCTGGACCCAAATGGCATGAGGTTGGCTTATGTGCGTGACGTGAGCAAGCCGCGCGTCATGCAACTCGTGCTGAGCCTGGCCCCGGGTGGGACCGAGCGGCTCGTGATTGAAATCTGCCGTCGCCTGTCCAGCGTGGCGGACTCCCTGGTCTGTTGCCTCGACGAACCGGGACTGTGGGCGGCCGAACTTGCCGCGATCAATATCCCCGTCGTGTCGCTGGGCCGCGCCGCGGGCTTTCAGTTGTCGCTCGCGCCACGCGTGGCGAGGGTGATGACCGAACACCGCGTGGACGTCGTCCATTGCCACCACTATTCGCCGTACGTCTATGGCCTGCTCGCCTCGGCGCTCAAGCCCGGCGTCCGCGTGGTCTTCACCGAACACGGGCGCCTGTCCGACGCCGGGCCCTCGCGCAAGCGCCGGCTTGTCAACCCGATGCTCTCGATCCTGCCGGCCCGCATCTGCGCGGTTTCGGCCGACCTCAAGCGGCACATGATCGCCGAAGGCTTCCCGGCTCGCCGGGTCGAGGTCCTCTACAACGGCATCGACCCCGGCCAACGTCCGCGGCCGTTGCAGCGCCAAGCCGCCCGGAACGCCCTCGGCATTCCGCACGACGCGTTGGTGGTGGGGACGGTGGGCCGGCTCGACAAGGTCAAGAACCTCTCCGCCCTGCTCGGTGCGCATGCGGTAGTGGTGGCCCGGCACCCGAGCGCCATCCTGGTGATCGTTGGCGCCGGCGGGGAAGCCGCGGCGCTCGAAGCCGAGGCGCGCGCACTGGGCATCGCCGAGTCGGTTCGCTTTGCCGGTTATCGATCGGACGTCCGCGAGCAACTCGCCGCCTTTGACGTCTACGCGAACTCGTCCGTATATGAAGGTGTGTCGCTCACGATTCTCGAAGCGATGGCCGCTGTGTTGCCCGTGGTCGCGACCCGCGTCGGCGGCAATCCCGAAGTCGTGGTTGACCATGAGACCGGATTGCTCGTCGCCGGTCATCCACGCGCGCTGGCGGATGCGCTGCTCAGGCTGGCCAGCGATCCGGCGCGGCGCCACGCGATGGGCGAAGCGGGGCGGTGGCGGGTGAAGCGGCATTTCTCGGTGACGCGCATGGTCGAGCAATACGCCGACGCGTATCGCCTACAAGGCCAGGACGCCGAGCGCGGCGCCCAGCAGGCCGCCGAGCACCTGCGCGGCCATGGCGGCGAGGCCGGCCACCCGCGCGCCCATTACCAGTCGACCTAGATCGATCACCACCATCAGCGCCGCGCTGAACGCCGCCGCGATCACGAACGTTGCTGACCGGCGCATCCGCCGCAGGCTGGCGCCGATGAGGCACGCCATCATCGCGACCCCAACCATCTGCGCGAGCAGGACCGCGGACGATGGCCATTGCCAGGGGTCGAGGTGCAACGGCCGCAGCCTGGCGGCCATCGTGCTGACATCCAGTGTGATGTCGAAGGGGAACCACGAGATGACGGCGAAGGCCAGCGTCAGCAGGGCCGCCCAGGGCGCCCCAGGCGCGTCGGCGACGCCCGATGCG
This sequence comes from Vicinamibacterales bacterium, assembly GCA_039934485.1. Taxonomy (GTDB): domain Bacteria; phylum Acidobacteriota; class Vicinamibacteria; order Vicinamibacterales; family UBA2999; genus 12-FULL-67-14b. Next base: position 5,269 of record JBDTMB010000174.1, on the reverse strand, counting down.
CGCATCCTCCCGGCCATGAATTCTGCCAGCGCCGAAAGCCGCCTGGCGGCGAGGCCGCCGGCCAGCGCGCCGGCGGTGTCGGCGAGCACATCCGCGGCCGAGGCGATGCGATCGATGGAGAACAGTTGAGAGAGTTCGATCGCAAGGCTGAAGGCGCAGGCGATGGCCGTGACCGCCGAGACCCGGAGCGCATCGGTGCGTGGACGCCGCAGGGCAAGCACGCCGAATGTGCCAAACGGAAGGAAGAGCAGGAGATTCTGGAGAACGTCGGGGACGGAATAGGGCCCGGACTGCCAGGTGCCGCGCTCGAGCTGCGGCTGCCACGGCAGCACCGTGCCGTAGGCGATGAAGAGCGTGAGCAGCAGCCAGGCAAGCGCGGCGTAGGGCAAACCTGAAGGTTTGCCCCCACCTGAACTAGACGCTCTCGGCGAACTCGTATTCGGCGCGATGGAACATCACCCACGCGATCACCAGGAACACGGCGGACAGGACGGTGGTGATGATGAACGACCCGGCGTCGGGCATCTGGCCGCGCAGCAGCACGTCGCGGTAGCCCTCGATGATCGGCGTCATCGGGTTCAGCCGCATCAGCCGTCCCATCCAGCCGCCGATGTGATCGACGGGATAGAGCACGGCGCTGAGGAACATCCACACCGTCACCACCAGCTCGAACAGGTACTTGACGTCACGGTAGAAGAGATTGCCCATCGCCAGCAGCAAGCTGATGCTGAGCGTGAACATCATGTGCACGAGCAGCACCCAGGGCAGGGCGGCTATCGCCCCGGTTGGGCCCACGTGGTAGTACGCCATCAGCGCGAAGAGGACGAGCGACCCCACCGCGAAGTCGACGATCGACACCAGCATCGCGGAGAGCGGGAAGATCTCGCGCGGAAAATACACCTTGGTCACGAGGTTCGCATTCGAGGTGAGCGAGGTGATCGCGAAGCGGAACGTTGAGGCCGAGAAATTCCACGCCAGCAAGCCGCAGTAGGCAAACAGCGGATACGGCATGTGGGTGTCGAGCGGCGCCACCTTCGTGAAGATCACGGAGAACACCGCGGTGTTCACCAGCGGCATGAAGATCGCCCAGCCGAACCCCATCACCGTCTGCTTGTAGCGCAGCAGCAGATCGCGGCGCGTCATCTGGTAGAGCAACTCGCGAAACGCGAATTGTTCGCTGACGATCTCGCGGAGGTCACCCGCCAGCCGGGAGTTGGCGATGGCGCGCATTACTTTGACGACTCCAACACGCGCCGGGCATCGGCGGCGCCTTCGAAATTGGCGCCGCTCTTGAGGGCCTTTTCGAGCATCTTCTTCGCCTGTTCCTTGTCGCCGTTTTGCGCATAGGCCAGGCCCAGGTGATAGAGGTAGTTCGGGTTGTCGGGCTGCTTCTCCGTGCTGGCGCTCAGGGATTCGATCGCCAGTGACGAGAGCCCCTTCTTGTAGTAAATCCACCCGAGCGTGTCGTCGATCTCGTGCCGGTTGGGCATCTGCGATTTCGCCGTCTGCGCCAGTTGCAGCGCCACGTCGAGGTTGCCATTGGTGTTGGAATTGAGCCAGGCGAGGTTGTTGGCGGCGACCGGGGCGCGCGGATCGATCTGCAAGGCCTGGCCGTAATGCGTCTTGGCCGCATCCTTCTGGCCCTGCAACTCGAGAATCGTGCCGAGCATCGTCTGGGCGGGCACCGACTTGGGCTGCCTGGTCGTCAGGGTTTCGAGTTCGCGGCGGGCCAGGTCCAATCGACCCTGTTGGTAATACAGCTTGCCGAGCATCGCGTAGGCCTGGATGCTGGCCGGATCGATATCAACGGTCTTCTTCAGGGACCGCTCGGTGCCGTCCGCGTCGCCGATGGCATTGTAGGTCTGCGCGGCCATCAGCAGGACGTTGGGGTCGTTGGGATTGGCCGCCAGCTGCTTCTCGATCAGCGTCTTGGCGTTCCCGAACTGCTTGCCGGACATCTCGGCGTTCAGCAGCCCGGCGAGGGCCTGGTAGGCACGCGGGTCGGCGTCCAGCGCGCGCTGATAGGCGCGCCTCGCGCCGTCACTGTCGTTCCTCACCGACGCCAGCAGGCCGGCGGCCGTCTGCACGGCCGAGGATCCCGGGGCTTGCTGCAGCAGGATGTTCAGCGTGTTGGTCGCCTGCGGCAGATCGCCCGCGGCCAGCAGTCCGTGGAAGAGGAGCAGCCGCGCTTCGAGATTCCCGGGCTGTTCGGCCACGACCTTCGACACCAGCTGCACGCCGTCCTGCGGCGTGCCCGACGCCATGTAGATGCGCGCCAGGCCCAGCCGCGCGTCGGTGGACTTTGCGTCGAGCTTGAGGACTTCGTTGAAGGCCGCGGTGGCTTCCTTGCGTTGTTCGCGGGTCGCGTAGGTCTGCGCCAGCGCGAGCTGCGCCTCGACCGAGCGGGGATCGGCCTCCACCGCGGTCTGCAGCACCGACAACGCGCCCACGGTGTTGCTCTCCTGCATCCGCAGGCGGCCCATCGTGATGAGCGCTTCGACATTCTTCGGTTCGCGGGCGAGCACGGCTTCGAGGATGCGGTTGGCCTCGGCGTCCTTGTTCGCCACTACTTCGACGCGCGCCAGCCGGATCGAGGCGCCGACAAAGGACGCGTCGTTCGCCAGGAGCGGCGCGAGCGTCGCCCGCGCATCGTCGACGCGGCCCAGCCGCAGGTAGTACTCAGCGAGGAAGTACTTCGACGCCGGGCCGGGTGTGGCGTCGGCGACCACCTTCAAGTGCGGCTCGGCCTCGGGCGCGCGGTTGGTCACCATCATGAACATCGCCATGGCGCGGTGGGCGACGATGTTCCCGGGATCGAGTTCCAGCGAGCGGGTGAGTTCCTGTTCGGCCTCGGGCATGTTGCCGGTGGCCCACAGGAAGTTCGCCAGCGACAGGTGCGCAGTGGTCGACTTGGGGTCGATCGCCACGGCCTTGCGGAAGGCGGCTTCGGCGGCGGCGTTGTCGCCGTTGACCTGTTGCGCCGAGCCCAGCTCGGCGTAACTGGCGGCGCGATTGGGGTCGAGCGCCACCGCCGCCTCGAAGGCCTGGATGGCGCCGGTCATGTCCTTGAGTCCGGCGAGCGAGTTGGCAAAGAGAATCTGCGCCTCGATGTTCTTGTCGTTGCGCTCGAGCATCCGCTTGGCCACGCTTTGCGCGTCCTGGTACTGCCCGGTGAGCAGCATGTAGTTGCCGGCTTTCAGTTGCGGCTCCGCGTCGTCTGGCATCAGGTCCGCGGCGCGGGCGTATTCCTTGAGGGCGTTTGGCGCGTCACCCACCGACGCGTAGGCGGTCGCCAGCTTGATGCGTGCTTCACCCAGCCGCGGGTCGGATTGCACGGCGCGGCGGTATTCGATGATGGCTTCAGGAAACTGCTCATGCGCCATCTGCTTGTTGCCCTTCTCGACATGCTGCCGGGCGGCGGCCTGGGGATCTTTATTGCAGGCCGTGAGCGATACGGCAACGAGCGCGCAACTGAATACAAGAGTGAGTCTACGCATCATCTGAAAATCTCCAGAAGGCGGGCACCCCACGATTGGGGTGCCCTACCTGGGCCCTCTAAGCGTTTGGGAGGACACGGCCGCGGTTAAGCGCTCGCGGTCCGGCGTTTCCTGAAGGCAGCCAGCAGACCGGTGCCGAGGAGCATCATCGTTGCCGGCTCAGGAACCGCGGTGTTCCGGATGTCGGTGCTGATTGCTGGGCTCGATCCGCCGTTCGGGCTGAGCGGGTTGGTGGCGAACGAGAACCCGAAGAACTCGAACGGAGTGTTCGGCGAGAGTCCCAAGGCGATCAGGAGGTCCTGATTCTTGGTGTCCACGCCGCTCGCGCGAACCAGGCCGTTGGGGCTGGTGGGGTCGAACTGCTGGATCGTGCCGTTCATCAGCGTGGCCGGCTGGGTGCAATTGCCGTTGCCGTCAACGGAACCGATCGAGAGGCCGGGGATGCAGCCGGCAATCGAGATCATGCCGGTCGCGGTGTTGAAGTCGAGCGTTCCATAGTGGCCGCCGCCCGAACCCGTGGCGTAGCCGTTCACCAGTGCGACGCCGTTGTTGTTCGGCGCACCGGAGACGGTGAGCGCACCAATCGGAATGTTCGATCCGATGTAGTTCGATCCGTTCCAGCTGATCGATCCGCCTTCGCCGGCGAGACCGGTCGAGAAATCGATGACGGTGGCCGCGTTGGCCTGTGCCGACACCAGCAAGGCCGCCGCAGCGGCAATGCCCAGTACTTTCAAGCGCGTAAACATCCGAGCCCTCCCTCTGAACTTGCATAGACAATTTGCCGCCGCACACTGCGAACGACTCACGCTAGCTGTATCAGCAAGGCGCCTGCCAAAATCCCAAACGGTCAACGCGCTGACACTTGCGAATCGGCCGCGTCGATAACTCGTTGCTCGAGTGGCAGATCGAAAGTTGTCCGCGAAATGGTAGACAACACGATCGAGCTGATGAGCGGGCAAAGAGACATCTGAGACGTTGACTAATCTCTGGGTGATGAAATGCGGAACGGCGAACTTAAGAAGGAAGGTACCCAGACAGCGCCGGAACGAGTACTCGCACGAACCGAACGGCGAGGGCTTCGGCGCTGGCGCCGCCATCTTCGGCGCCGACGGGAATCGGCGCGATGACGCGCACGAGCGAACCATCGGTGCGGTTCAGGCGGATGGCGTCGTGAATCAACAGCAGGCGGCTCGTGTACTCGCTGGCCACGACGCGGCCATGGCTCTGGTACCAATAGAGCACCAATTGCCGCTCGAGACCCTTCTGCACGACGTAGCGGTTGACCTCGATGCGGCGACGGCTAAAGCCGTCGCCCTCCAAGTGGAGGGCGGGGGCTGTTCGATGGAGGGCGGGGGCTTTAGCCCCCGCCAGGTCGATCGACAGGCGCGTTTGCGACAGCGGCTCCCACCCGGCGCCAGGCAGGCAGTTGAGAGGCGAGTGGATCGTGTCGCCCTGCCGCTGGCTCTTGTAGAAGCCGGCATATAGCCCGACCCCCTGGCCATCGGGCCGGTAATACGCGCGTGATAAGTAGTCGTCGACCCCGAGCACCTGCAGGATCTCCGGTTCCATCGGCGGATCCTGGACCGCGCGCCAGGAGCCCAGCGTCATCGGGAACTGGTCGAAGGACATCCGCACCACCGCCGGTTCCGCACTCCGCGCCCCGGCCATGACCGCGGACGTCGCGGCGAGGCAGCCGAACAAGATCAGCGCGCGCACGATCAGGCCGTTCACGCGTTCACCACCGTGGGGGCGTCGCAGGCCGCCACTGCCGC
>JBDTMB010000173.1:0-11400 GCA_039934485.1 Vicinamibacterales bacterium | reverse complement strand
ATCAACAGCGATCTCGAGGCCAACGTGCCGCTGATCAAGGCGAGCATCGAGAAGCTCGGCTTCAAGTTCACCGACGTCAAGATCCTCCTGATCAACCAGGGCCACTGGGACCACGACGCCGGCAGCGCCACGATCAAGAAGCTCACCGGCGCGCAGTACATGGTGATGGACGCCGATGTCTCCGTCGTCGAATCAGGCGGCAAGACGGATTTTCATTACGGCAAGGACGCCGCCACCCACTATGCGCCGGCCAAGGTGGATCGCATCCTCCACGACGGCGATCAAGTGACGCTGGGCAACGCCGTGCTCACCGCGCACCTCACGCCCGGCCACACCAAGGGCTGCACCACGTGGACGATGAAGGTGAAGGACGGCGACAAGACCCGCGATGTGTTGATCATCGGCGGCACGAGCGTGAACAGCGGATTCAAGCTGGTCAACAACGCCGAGTACCCGCAGATTGCCCAGGACTACGAGAAGACGTTCAGGGTCCTGAAGTCGCTGGAGTGCGACTATTGCCTGGGCGCCCACGGCAGCTACTTCGGCCTGGAAGCCAACTACCCGAAATTCTTGAAGGGCGACAAGACCGCCTTCATCGATACCGGGGCCTACAAGAAATACGTCATCGAGGCCGAGCAAGCCTTCCTGAAAGAACTGGCCAAACAGAAGTCCGGAAAGTAGCTACCTATGAAAAGAATCCTGACCGCTACCGCTCTCGCGCTCGGACTGGCGCTGGCGCCGCTGCTCGCGCAAGCGCCGTTGGGCGACATCGACCGGCACCTCGCCGCCGCCCGCGCGGCCGCACAGCAGGATCATCTCGGCCTCTTCAACCGCCTGTGCACTCCCGAGGGCGCCACCAAGGCACTAATCGAGTCGAAGGGCGCCGCGCCGGTGGTGCCCGCAACGCCAAGGCCCGCGGCCACGCGGCCGCCAGGCCCGCCCGACAAGTCCACGTGGGCGACCGCGCCGGCCAAGGTGTTCGACAACCTGATGTTCGTCGGCGAGAAGGAATACTCGGCGTGGGCGGTGACGACGCCGGACGGCATCATCATCATCGATACGATCTTCGAATACTCCGTCGATAGCCAGGTGGTGGGCGGGCTCCGCGCGCTTGGTTACGACCCGTCGACGATCAAGTACGCCATCGTGAGCCACGGCCATCGCGATCACTCCGGCGGCGCGCAGTACCTGCAGGATTCATTCAAGACGCGCATCCTGCTGTCGGCGGCGGACTGGGAGATGCTCGCGAACAATCGTGACCCCGCGAAGCCGAAAAAGGACATGGTGGTCACCGATGGCCAGACGCTATCGCTCGGCGGTGAGACGTTGACGATGTACCTCACGCCGGGGCACACGCCGGGCACGATTTCGACGCTGGTCCCCGTCACCGATCACGGCGTGAAGCACGTGGCCGCCTATTGGGGCGGCACCGCGTTCAACTTCCAGCCGTCGAAGGAACGCTTCCAGATGTACATCGACTCCGCTCGCCGCTTCAGCGACATCGTCGCCAGGAGCGGCGCGGACGTGTTGATCTCGAACCACACCATCTTCGACGGCTCGAAGACCAAGCTGCCCGCGCTGGCCATGCGCAAGGCGGGCGATCCGAATCCGTACGTGATCGGCACCGACAGCGTGCGACGGTATCTCAAGGTGGCGGAAGAGTGCGCGCAGGCCGTGATGTTGAGGCTGCCATAGGCTTGGGGCTTGGCCGCATGCGCGAGTTGGCCCTGGTCGCGGCAGCCGCCGGCGCCGCGGGCTCGGTCGGCTTCCTGCTGCGCGCCAGGCAGCATCCGCCGCTGTTCCTGCTGGTGCTCTTCGTGATCTGGGACCTCGCGCCATTCGTGGTCCTGGCGGCGGCCACCACGGTGTCGGCGCGCTGGCCGGTGCCGACCAGGACAGCGCTCTACTACCTGACGCTCGTCGTCACGCTGGGTTCGTTGGGCGTCTACACCTATGTGGTGCTGAGCCCAGGCAATCCCACGCCCGCGTTCGTGGCGGTGCCGCTGGTGGCATGGCTGCTGATGGCGGTCGCCGGCGCCATCGCCAGGTTCGCGATCCGGAAGGATGGGCAAACCTAAAGGTTTGCCCCCACCTTACGTTTGCCCCCACCTTACGCCTTCGGGACCTTACGCCTTCGGGACGAACGCGAGAAAGCGGCGCGAGTTATCCACGAGGATCGACTTCAGCATCGCCTCGGACATCCCTGCCTTCAGCAACATCGGCCCGAAGACCGTGACGGTCTGTGCGATCCCGGGGCCGCCGTTCTTCTTCAGGCTGCGGCCGCTGTAGAAATCCGACGACAGCAGGACGTGCGAGGCGTAGCCCGCTTCCACCATCGCCATGATCGTGGTGGCCTTCTGCGCGTCGGGTACGAGCGCGATGGTGACGCGATCGAAGCCGACAAACACACCGCGCCTGGCCAGCGCAATGGCGATCTCGGCCTTCGGATCGTCGAGACAGCAGACGTGACCGATCGCGATCGATGACGCCTTTCCGCCGGCGGCTTCGAGGACGTCCAGCTGCTTCAACGCGGCGTCGCGCGGCACCGGATTCTGGGTCGGGCGCGTGCCGGTGTAGGCGTTGTGCGTGAAGATCGGCAGGCCGGTCTTGACCTGCGCCTTGGCCACGGCTTGAAAGACCTTGGTCTCGTCCGTCGTCAGCACGCCGCCGTCCTGGCCGATCTCACCGAAGGCGCCAAGCCGCCCGGCCCTGGCCTCGCTGACCAGCGTGTCGGCAATTTCGTCGGCAGACTTCGCGGCAATCTCCGGCGGATAGGACCGCTGCATGTAGTAGCCACCGCTGCCGACGATGGGGAGATCGGCTTCGGTAGAGATGCGCCTGAGCGCGTCGAGATCGCGCTTCATGTCGGGATGGCCGCCGTCGACGATCAACCCGACGCCATCGGCCTTCGCCAGCTTCACCTCTTCGACGATCAACGCCACGTCGTCCGAAAAACTGGTCGGCGTGCCGATGGGATAGTGAATGGAGAGGTGTTCGTGAAAGAGCGCCGGCGCAATGATCGATTCGGGCGCGAGATCCCTGGCGAGCGTGCGGATGATCGCACTCGGCGGGAACGTGACCGGCTGGTCGAGGGCGAACACGCGGCCGGGGCGCCTCGAGACGCCCAGGGCCACTCCGGCGCCGAGCAAGGCCAGTGCTTCACGACGGGTCATGCGATCCTCCGCGCGCAGGGTAACATTCCCGGGATGTCCCAGGCGATCCCTTTTGCCGACCTCGACCTCGCCCGCCGGCTCGAACACGCGGAAGGCCGCGGCAACGTGGCCTTTGTCGAAGCCCGCGCGACGGCACAGCCCGAAGTCGGCGCCACCTGGACGACCGTGGGTGGCGCGTTTGCGATGTTCGATGGCGTGGGCTCGCCGTGCACGCAGACGTTCGGGTTGGGACTGGCCGATCCGATCGGCGCGGCGGAACTGGACGCGCTCGAAGACTTCTTCTTCTCGCGCGGCGCCAGCGTCTGTCACGAGGTGAGCCCGCTCGCCGGCGTGGCACTCTTCGCCTTGCTGGCCTCTCGCGGGTATCAGCCCGTTGAACTTTCGACTGTGTTGTTTCAGCCGCTGGAATCGGCACCCCATGAAGGAGCGGCACCGCAGGGCGTGGGGCACGCCTCCCGCGTGAAGGTGCGGCAGGTGTCGATGGACGAGGCCGCGATGTTCGCCGGCGTGTCGTCGCGCGGATGGAGCGAATCGGCGGAAGTCCGATCGTTCATTGAAGGCCTGGCCCGCCTGATGGTCGCGAGGCGTGACGGACCGTGCTTTGTCGCGGAAGTCGATGGCTCCCCCATCGCCACCGGGGCGATGAGCCTGTGGCAGGGCGTGGCGCTGCTCGCGGGCGCCAGCACGGTACCGGAAGGACGGCGGCAGGGCGCGCAGCTGGCCCTGCTCGACACGCGGCTCCGCTTCGCGGCATCACAGGGTTGCGACTTGGCGATGATGTGCACGGCGGCGGGCAGCACGTCGCAACGGAACGCCGAGCGCAACGGATTCCGGGTAGGGTATACGCGCGTAAAATGGCAACTCAACCATAGCGACTGATCTTAACGGCCCTTGAAAGCGGGCCGTATAATTCCAACATCCCGATGCTGACTCGTCGCCTACTCGTGTTGTGCCTGCTTGCTGCAAGTCCGCTCGCAGCCCAGACCACCCGCGTCGAAACCATTGCCGAAGAACAGGCGCAGAAGGCCAAGGCCCTCGGCGTCGAAGGCCCCGGCAAGGCGGAGCGGGTGGTGATGCGGTTGATCAGCTCGCCGCTTCTTGCCGCGCGGATCGGACCCTACCCGTGGTTCGGCAGCGTCTATCCCGGCAGCGGGTTTGCGGCCGGCGTTGGCTACCTCAACAAGCTGCCGTGGGGCGGCTCGTTCAACGCCGCCACGGGCATCTCCTTCAACTACTCGAAGGTCATCGAGGCGCAGCTGGAGCTGCCGGAACTGGCGCGCGGGAAATTCAAGATCAACACCATGGTGCAGCACCTCGACGTGAAGGACGTGTCGTTCTACGGTATCGGGCCCGACTCCGCGCCGCAGCAGCGCCGCGGCTACGACTACCAGCCCGACGAAATGGGGGTTGACGCCGTGTTTCGTCCGGGCCGATGGTTCAGCATGTCCGTCGGGACGTCGCGGCTTGGCCTCACCTCCCAACGCCACGACGTGGACGACGATCCCCAGCCGCGTCCGCGGGAGCTCGCGCCGGGCATCGGCCGGAACCTCACTTACAACGTGACGCGCGCGACCGCGGCCATCGACTGGCGTCCGGCGCAGGGCTACAACACGCGTGGCGGTCTGTACCGCGCCACGTGGCAGCGTCACAACGAGGCCAACGACAAGCCCTGGGACTTCCGGACCAGCGAGTACGAAGTGATCCAGCTCCTCCCCCTCGTCCACGAACAGTTCGTGCTGGCGTTTCGCAGCCTCGTCACGCTGTCGCACACCAACGGCGGCGACCAGGTGCCGCTCGTGCTGGCGCCGTTCGTGGGTGGCGGGTCCAGCCTGCGCGGGTTCCGCAACCGGCGGTTCACCGATCGCAACCGCGTCTTGGTCAACGGCGAATATCGCTGGCGGCCGTCCCGGTATCTCGACATGGCGGTGTTTCTCGACGCAGGGCAGGTGGCTGAGCACCAGAAGCAGTTTCGTTTTTCTTCGTTCGAGACCGCCTGGGGCGCGGGCTTCCGGCTCCACGGTCCCACGTTTACGGCCCTTCGCGTGGAAGCCGCCAAGGGCCGCGAAGGCTGGGTCGTGGTCTTTGGGGGAGGGCAGACATTTTGACGGCCCGCACTCTCGCCGCGAGCCTCGCGTTGGTGGCGGCCGCGTCGGCGGCGGCGCGCACCGCCACGCCGAAGTTCTTCCCGGACGATCCGATCCTCGTCGAGCCGCTCACCCAGGACGTGAAGAGCGCGGCGCGCTACGAGCCCGACCTGATCTTTCAATCGCTCGAGAACCTGTTCACGCATCCCGGCGACAAGGTGCTCGGCCAGCGGGCCAGGAACCTGAACACGATTGATGAAGTGCCCGACGGCGCCTTCTTCGTCAATCGCGCCGGCCGCATCAACCTCACGCCGGAAATCGTGGCGCGCGCGGCCAATACCTCGACCGGGCCCGCGCCGGGGCCGTGGACCGTGGTGTCGGCCAAGAGCGACGGCATCACGCCCGGCTTCACGATTCGCGACACGAACCAGATCCTGTGGTTCCTCAAGTTCGATCCGCCGGGATGGCGGGCGATGGCCACCGGCAGTGAAGTGGTCGCCGCCAAGCTCTTCTGGGCCGCGGGCTATCACACCACCGAGTACCACATCGCCAAGCTCGATCCCCGGAACCTGCTGATCGGTCCCGACACCAGGATCACGCCCGCCGGGCAAATGGCCAGGCCGATGCAGCAAAGCGACGTGAGGTGGCTGCTGTCGCGCGCGGACCGCGATGCCGACGGCTCCTACCGCGTCATCGTCAGCAAGGCCACGCCCGGCCGGCCGGTGGGGCGGATCGGGTTTCACGGCACCCGCGCCGACGATCCCAATGATGTCGTGCCGCACGAGCATCGCCGCGAGTTGCGCGGCTACTTCGTCTTCGCGGCGTGGCTGAACCATGTCGACGCCAAGGGCATCAATTCGCTCTCGTCGCTCGTTACCGAGAACGGGCGGTCGTTCATCCGCCATTACCTGCTCGACTTCGGATCGGCGCTCGGCAGCGCCGCGGTCGGGCCCCGCGAGGGATGGGAAGGCTACGAGCCGCTCGTCGAGCCGTTGGGCGAGGTGGCCAAGCGCACCCTCGGGCTCGGGTTCCGGATCCCCAAGTGGCGGACGCAGGATTATTTCGAATCGCGATCGATCGGACGCCTGCCGCTCGATCACGGTGACTGGGATCCGCAGACGTGGTGGCCGCACATCACCAACGCGGCGTTCCGCCAGATGCGTCCCGACGACACGTTCTGGGCGGCGCGCAAGCTGGCCGCGATCACGCCGGCGATGATTGCGGCGGCCGTGGCCGAGGGCCAGTTCGGCGACGCCAAGTCGGAGCAATATCTCGCCCAGGCCATCAACGATCGGCGCCAACGGATCCTGCTGACGTTCCTGCCGAAGGTGAACCCGATTGTCGACCCGGAAATGGTCAACGGCCGGCTGACGTTTCGGAACATCGCGGTGGAGTCGGGCGTCTCGAAGGTGCCCGAGGGCTACCGCGCCACCTGGTTCACGTATGACAACGCGACCGGCCAGGCGACGCTCGTCGACAGCACCGGCGGGACGGAGAGCCCGTTGGCCGTGCCCCCGATGCCGAAGGCGGAATTCATCAAGGTGGAATTGAGCGCGACGGGGGCCCCGGAGGCGTGGGCGAGACCGGTGGCCGTGTTTTTCCGTCTAAGCAATGGAACCTGGAAACTGGTGGGACTGGAGCGGTTGCCGTAAATGCCGCGCTTTCAGGGGTCCGTGCGATACTGGTTACTCGGTCATCCGAAAAAAAATCTATGAAGGTTGCGCACCCCCTCGCCTGTACTCTCGTTTTGCTGACGCTCGCCGTTCCGGCGTTTGCGCAGGATACTCAGGCGGCCGCACCGGCACCGGCGCCCACGCTGGCGTCGATGGCCGCGGTCAGCCCGGAATCCGGCAACTTCTTCAAGCTGGTCAGCGGCGACTTCAGGCACTTCTTCAGCAAGGACACGGGGCAGGTGATGAGCATGTTTGCCGTCGCCTCGATCGCGGCCGTGCCGTGGGATCGCGACAACGCGCGCAACGGTTTCAATATTTCTCCGCGTTTGCTCGATCCGGGCAATACCATTGGCGGCGTCGGGTTCCAGGCGGCTTTCGCCCTGGGCACCTATGGCTTTGGCGCGATGACCCACCACACGAAGGCCGCGGAAGTTGGCCGTGACCTGCTTCGCGCACAGCTGGTTTCACAAGTCATGGTGCAGGGCCTGAAGTTCACGGTTCGCCGGCCGCGCCCCGACGGCAGCAACTCCCAGTCGTTCCCCTCGGGCCACAGCGCCAGCGCGTTTGCCACGGCCTCGGTGCTGCAGCGCCATTTCGGCTGGAAAGCGGGCGTGCCCGCGTATGCGCTCGGCGTTTACGTCGCCAGTGCGCGCATGGCCTGGAACAAGCATCACGTCAGCGACGTGGTGATGGGCGCGGGCCTTGGCATCGCCGCTGGACGGACGGTCACGATGAATCTCGGCGGCGCGAAGTTCGGCCTGGGCGTGGCGCCGACCGTGGGCGGCGCGCAGATTACGTTTACCAAGAAGCAGTAAGCAGCTCCGGAAGGCGGTGCTCCCGCGCGGCTTTCACGTCTCGCTGTTTCTCGGTTCCTTGCCTTTGCCCTTCTCGTCACGCCAGGCGCCTTCGCGCAAACACGACTTACCAGACGCTTATCGCGGAGAAGGGGGAACCGGCGGTGCTGTACTAGGCGCTCGTCGATGGTGGGTTGCGCGCTCGTAGGCGGCGGCCAGCTCCAGCAATCGCCGATCGTCCCACGACCGGCCGAGCAGTGAGATGCCTGCGGGATACCGTCCGCCAATGAACCCCGCCGGCACCGTGACCTGCGGCAGCCCGCTTGCGGCGCTTTCCTCACAGGTGCCCGGCTCCGATCCGTAACGCTCGAGCCCGCCCTCATGCGTGTGCGGACGGGCCTGGTTCGCCGGGTACAACACCGCGTCGAGGCCCTGCGCATCCATCAGGTCTACGAACATCTTACGGAACTGTTCGCGCCCCGCGTCGAAAGTCCGGGTCGCCTCGTCCAGCGCGGCGCCGGTCGCGGTCGGCCGCAACGCATCCTCAAACCGTCTCGCACTCACGGGGGCGAGTTTGCCGGACGCCAGCAACTCCTCGAGCGTCAGCACCTTGTCGCCCGGCCTTGCCCCGCGCGACAGGTACGCGGCCCACGCCGCCTTGAGCGAGCCGGGCGCGCTGCCGCGGATGGCCCGGTACTTCGCGTCGTAATCCGCAATCGCCACGTCGACGACGATTGCGCCGTGGGCCTGGAGTTCCTTGATCACGCGGTCCATGTTGGCCGCCACCTCCCGCTCGCCGGTGAAGCCGACAAACCGCTGGCGCAGCGCGCCGATGCGCTTGCCCTTGAGAGTGGCGGCGTCCAGGCCCTGCGCGAAGGAGCCGCTGAGGTGCGTGGCCGCCTCGCGCGTGGCCGCGTCTTCCGCATCGGTGCCGGTGACCAGGTCAAGCGCCAAGGCCACGTCGCGCACCGACTTCGCCATCGGCCCGACTGAATCGTTATAGGTGTTGAGCGGCATCACGCCGGCGCGGCTGGTGAGCCCGCGGGTCACGCGGATCGTGGCGAGCGAGGCAAAGGCGCTTGGGTTCGACAGCGAATTGCAAGTGTCGGTGCCGAACCCCAAGGCCGCGAGGCTCGCCGACACCGCGGTGGCGCTGCCGCCGCTCGACCCGGCGGTGCTCAACGACGGATCGAAGGCGTTGCCCACGGTGCCGCCGACGCTGCTGATGCCGAAGTCGCCGAAGGGAAACTCGTCGAGGTTGGCCTTGCCGAGCACCACCGCGCCGCCTTGCTTCATCCCTGCCGCCACCCGCGAATCGAGGCGCGGGCGATGATCCACCAGCGCGCGCGATCCGCCGGTGGTGGGCAGTTCGATGGCGTCGATGTTGTCCTTGAACACGATCGGCACGCCGTGAAACGGGCTGCGCACGCGGCCGCTCGCGCGCTCGGCGTCCCTGGCCCGCGCCTCGGCGATCGCGTGTGGATTGATCGAGAGCACCGCGCGAAAGGCCGGCCCGTTGCGGTCGTACAGGGTGAGCCGCGTCAGGTAGTCGCGGACGATGTCCTCGGAAGTGGTGTCGCCGCGGGTCATGGCCTCCTGCAACTCCGTCACGGTTTTCTCGAAGACCGAGAACGGCGCCGGAGCCGCTGGCGCCGGCAGCGTCCAATTGACCACCAGGGCGCGTTGGCCAGGTGTGAGGCCGCGAAGATCGGGCGCCTTGACGAGCTGACGCGCGATTTCGGTGACGCGCGCAATCTCCGATCCGGCCGGCGGGACCTTCGCGTCGGCGCCGGCATACACCGCCTCCCCCGTGACGAGCGCGTCCTTGAAGGGAATGGGATAGCCGCCGCGCGGATCGTAGACCTCGCTCAGCCCCTTCACGACGAAGGTGACGAGCGCCGCGGCCTGGCCAGGCCGCAGCCGCAGCGTGAAGACGTAGCCGACGTGCGCGGAATCGAAGCCTGGATACTTGTCGGTGAAGGGATCGGCGTACATGTCGCCCACCGACGTGAGCAGGCCCGCGGTTTTCGATCCGAGGACGTGCGCGGAAGGCCCGTGCCCCGACGGTCCCCTGGACGGATCGGCGACGCTCCGCGCGTTCTGCATCACGCTGACAAACGTGTCGGTGACGTCGATCACCCGATCGCCACTCGAGGTCGCGGCCACCGCCACGCGCCCGCCATCCTCGTACGCTCCGGCCGCGCCACCCCACGCCACCTGCACCACGCGCTGCTCGGCGGTGGCGTTCAGGAAGGTGTCGAAGTAGCGCAGGTAGTTCGCGTCCCGTGGCGCGGCGATGGCCCGCGAGACGACGATGCCTTCCTGCAACACCGGGGTGATCGAGTCAAAACGATCGGCGCCGTCGTGGGCGAGGCCGAAGCCTTTCAGGTAGTGGTTGCGCAGGAGCGGTGCGCCGGTGGCGCGGCTCACCTGCAGCTTGAGGTAGCCGAAGCCGTTGAAGGGATTGGCGCGGCCGCCGGTGGCGATGCCGCCGCTATCCTGCGCCCACGGCGACGTGTCCTGGATGTCCCAGAACTGGCCGTCGGCGGACGGGATGCGGGTCACCGCGCCGAGCCCGGCGATCGTGGAAACGGTGAGGAGCACGAGGAGGGCCGCGGGCGCGAATAATCGATTCACAGGCAGAGTCTACGACATGCCAATCGCAGGAGTGTTTTCGCGGGACCTATAAGCCTGGAAAGTGCTCGGTTAGGCAATCCGGGCAGATGCCATGCGAGAACTCCGCCTCGGTGTGCTCGCGTACGTAGGCCTCGATTTGCTGCCACGCGCCCGCTTCGTCGTGGATCTTCTGGCAATACGCACAGATGTTGATGATCCCACGCAGAGTCTTCAACTCCGTGAACGCACGCTCGGCGTCCGCACGCGCCAGACTTTCCCTTTCCCAGAGCGCAGACACCTCGCGCTCGAGCACCCGTCTCCGGTAGACCATCGCGACACCGGTCAGGTTGACGACCAAGAGAATCAGGATGTCGGTGGCCCTGTCGCCGCCGCTGCTGTCGGTGAGCCAGAAGATCCGGAGGAGGATGGCCCCGGCGGTGAACAACAACGGTGCCGTGATTTGCCGGCGAAACGTGTTGGGGAAAGCCCCGTACATCGCGATCACGAACATCAGCGGCGTTCGCATGTGAAGCGCGGTGCCGAACGGCCGCTGGAGGTTGATGCCCAGGAGAATCAGGGCCATCGCCAGGGACACCCCCAGCACCGTGCGTGAATACACCCTGTGCGTGTCGGCGCGGCTGATCATGAGGAGACCGACGATCGGAATCGCCACGGACACCGCGCGGGTCATCAAGCGGACTTGCATCGTCACGGGATGACCCGCAAAACCGATCCAGTCCGGCCAGTCCGGGCCAATGAACCAGACGATCGGAATGAGCATCACGCCCATCACAACCGACACCAGCCGCCGATCATTCTGAAGCCGTAAGATATCGATAAGCATGCGTGGGGGCGCGTGCGCCGATAGCCTACACGAAATTCGGCTCGACCTCCGCTCATGTTCTACTTATGATCCGGCGGCGCGTGTTCGAGAACGAGCCCCACCGCGGTCCTGCGCTTGAAGCCCTTCCACTCGCCGTCCTTGCCGTTGGGCACCAGGTCGAAGTACGCCTGCTTGTCCTGTTCGCCCTTGAGGTAGAGACCAAAGTAGGCGGTGGCG
>JBDTMB010000172.1:0-11471 GCA_039934485.1 Vicinamibacterales bacterium | reverse complement strand
GGTAGCGGTGCATCCGAAAGCTGAGGCCTCGAAGTTCGTGACGATCCACAACGGCTTCGATCCGGAAGACCTGGCGACGCCGCGCGCGCCAACGCCCCAGCAGTTTCGCATCGCCTTCGCGGGTGTGTGGAAACAGGGCTACAACCCGGCGCCGCTCTACGACGCGATCGAGGTGATCGCCCGAACCACGCCGGCGATCCTGGACGGCGTTGAGGTGATCGCGGCCGGATTTGAAGCGGGCGAGGCACAACGACGAGGCCTCGCCGCGCACATCACGGAAGTCGGCGTGCTCTCGCACGCGGACGCGGTGTCGCTGATGCACTCAGCCGACGTGCTGTTCCTGTCAAATGGTGATGGCGCGCGACAGCAGCTCGGCCTGCCCGGCAAGATGTACGAATACCTGGCGACAGGCCGGCCGGTCCTGGCGCTCACCAATCCCGCCGGCGACGCGGGACAGATCATCAGGGAGGTCGGCGGCGGTGTCGCCGTGCCGGCCGATGACCCGGACGGGCTTCGCGAGGTGATCGCCGGCGCCTGCAGGAACCGGCGGCTCGACACTCCGCCGCAGAACCGCGCCGCGCTCGCGGCGTTTGAGCGGCCCAACCTGACGGAGGCGCTGGCGAGGTTGCTGGAGCGCGCTACGAACCGAATGCCCAGCCGCGCTGGCTCGACTCGTGTGGCGCCGGCGGAGCCGGCCGCCCTGCGATAGCAGCCTCGATCACCGACCAGAGACTGGCGAGCCGATCGTCAATCGCGAAGTTGGCGGTGATGTGCTCGCGCGCAGCGCCGCCCATCTCGCCGGCCAGTTGCCGATCCCCGCACAGGCGCGCCAGGTGGCGGCCCATGCCGTCGGCGTCGCGTTCGTCGACCAGGAATCCGGTGCGCCCATCGACGACGACATCGGCGATCCCGGCATGGCGCGTGACGACCGACGGCAGGCCGCTGGCGCCGGCTTCGAGCACCGCATTCGGCGTGCCTTCGCAATCACCGTTCATCGCCTGGACCGAGTGCTGCACAAAGCAGCGGGCCCGTTGCATCTCACGCCGGATCACTTCGTGCGGTTGTTGGCCCAGGAACGTGACGGCGTCGCCAAGCCCCAGGGCCGCCACCAGGTCGAGGCACGCGCCGAGCAACGGCCCGTCGCCGATGATGCGAAGCCGCGCGTCAGGATGCTCGCGGTGCGCCTGCGCGAAGGCGAGGATGGTGAGGTGCGGCGCCTTCTTGTCCACCAGTCGTCCCACCGCCACTGCCGTCGGCGGGGCCGCGGCCGCGTTCGCGGGCTGAAACTGCGCGCAGTCCACTCCGTACGGGCAGTAATGGACCTTGTCCGGCGGCGCGCCCAACTCGATCAGCGCGCGGCGCATCAATTGCGAGACCGCGATGATCGCCGTCGCCGCTTCGAACATCTTCGGGTAGCTCTCCCGGTGCTCTTCGAGGACGGCACGCACGCTGCTGTCATAACCGTGAAAGTGGACCACCAGGGGCAGCCCCGCGCGCCGGCACGCCTCGACCACCCGGACGCCGGTGGGGCCGTATTCGGCCAGCACGGCGGCCGGCCGCCTGGTGAACGCGTCGAGATACCCGCGCGTGATTTCTTCGGACCACGGCTGGCGCCGCAGCAGGCGTCCGACCTTGCGCGCCGCGCTGGACACCAGTCCGCCGGAGAGCACCGTGCGCGATCCGATCGTGGGCAGGTAGCCGTGAATGGCCACGGTGTCGGCGGGCAGGCGCTCGAGGTGCGCGCGAATGAAACTGGCGTCGAGATCCTTCGGGTTGACCGCCACCACGTACACCGTGGGACGCTGCAAGGCCGTCATCGTCCAGACCTCAGGCGCCGGCCTTGAAGGCGCGGCCAGACAAGCCGGTAATCATCCCGTCGTGACGGAAGTCCGGCGGCGGTTGATCGGAGCGGACCAGCCAGCCCACCAACGGCGCCAGGGCGCGGGTCAAGACCCGTCGCTGCCACGGCGCCATCCATCGACGCTTGACCCAGAGGCCCAGCATCTGTGCGAGGCTTGCGTCCCAGCCGCCAAGCGCGCGGATTTCGATCCGCTCGAAGCCGGCGCCCTGCAGATGCCGCTCGAGGGCGAAGGGCGTGTAGCGATATTGATCGTGCGGCACACAGTGCAGCGGCCACAGGAACGGCACCGTGAAGAAGAGCATCCCGCCGGGTTTGAGGACGCGATGCGCTTCTCGCATGACGCCTTCCGGATCGGGGCAGTGCTCGAACACCTCCGTGGCGAAGGCGCTGTCGATCGTGCCATCGCCAAACGGCATCGACGCGCCGTCCCACGTGACGTCGGGCTGATCGTACTCGGAGCGGCCCAGGTCGAGGCCGACGTAGCTGTTGGCCCGGCTCGGCGCCGCGGTCACCAGGCTCCGGTACGGCATACCCCCGCAGCCGATGTCGAGCACGCGCCCGTGAAATGCCGGCAGCGCGTCGCGAAGCGCCCGCAGGATGGCGGCGCGTTGCGTGAAGAGATCGACGTCGGCCGCGCTGCAGACGGGATGCAGGAACGTGGTGTCGACGACGTGCGATGCGGCGTCAGCCAATGCCCACCACCTGATCGCGAGCCTCGCCGGGAGCGGTGACATACAACTCGTAGGCGGGGTCCAGCTCCGCGACGCCGGCGACGCGCGTCGTTTCGTGGACCACGAACGAGGCCAGGCCCGAGATGGCGATCGGCGTCCACAGCTTGTTGGTGTCGGTCAGGTGCAGCACCACGCGATAAGTGCCGCGCAGCACGTTGGCGCGGAAGTGGATGCGCAGGGCCAGTCGCGTGCCGGCTTCGAGATCAATCGGCGGCTCGCCGTCCACCATCGGGCTGCCGTTGAAGATCACCAGGCCGTCGTTGCGGATGATCTCAAACCCGATCCGGCACCGCGGCAGCACGGCATGGGTTTCAATCGTGGCGTCCAGAGTGAGCGCGGTCCGCGGCTCGATCGCCTTCTTGATCGGCGCGCGGTTGCCGCGCTCCATGAGGCGGACCTCCTGGATGGTGATCCGCGGGTCCACGGCCTGGCCGTCTGGCGAGGCATACAACGCCGCCACTTCACCGACGCCGGCCAGGATCGGGCTGCGTCCCGGCCGCAACAACAGCGCCTTGTCGCACAGGCTGACGATCGCCTGCATGTTGTGCGACACGAAGACGATGGCCGCGCCAGACTTGCGGAACTCGGCCAGGCGCGCGAAGCACTTCTGCTGAAAGCTGAAGTCGCCGACCGCCAGCACCTCGTCGATCAGCAGGACATCCGGATCGACGTGCGCGGCGACCGCGAACCCCAGCCGCGCATTCATCCCGGAGGAGTAGCGCTTGACCGGCGTGTCGATGAAATCGCGGATGCCCGAGAACTCGACCATCGCCTCGAGCTTGCCGGCCACCTCGGCCCGGGTCATCCCCAGGATGGCGCCCTGCAAGTAGAGGTTCTCCCGGCCGGTGAGATCCGGGTGGAAGCCGGCGGCGATCTCGATCAACGCGCCCACGCGTCCCCGCACCACGGACGTGCCCATCGTCGGTTTCAGGATCTTCGTCAGCAGCTTGAGCGCGGTGGACTTGCCGGCGCCGTTGGGCCCGATGATGCCCAGGGCCTCGCCCGGCTGCACCTCGAACGACACATCGCGCAGCGCCCAGAACTCTTCGTCGCGGAGCGCGTCGGCGGAGGGCCGCCGCGTAAACGGCCGCTTGGCCAGCGCGGTGACCGCATCACGCAAGCTGTCGTGGTGCTCGCCGCGACGAAATTTTTTCCAGACTCGATCGAAGACAACGGCAGGTGCAGTCATTGGATATGGAAGGCGTGAATCAAGGCGCGATAGGCGTAGCCGTCGCGGTCGGCTTGCAGTTGAGAAACATACAGACGGCGCCGCTCGGCGTCGTAGGCGATGCCGCCGACGCGCGTGCTCGGCTCGGGAAACGGCAACTCGAACGGCCACACCCCGTAGGGCTTGACCTCCCACGGCTGGCGCTTGCCGGCGTGGACCGCGGCCCAGTCGTTGAGGTCGTAGGCCCAGATCTGGTAACGATACGGGTAGGCGTGCTGGCCCTTGTCGGAATTCGACGGGTCATAGCAGTAGCGCTCGCCGTCGCCACCGATGGTGTTGGTGAGGTGCTGGTCGCCGGTGCCGTTGCCGTAACAGAACGGGCCCGTGCCGTTGCGGCCGATGAAGAGCGCGGTGCGGCTCCCGGCGATAATCACCAGGCCGCCCATCTGGATGGTGCCGCCGTACACCGGATTCGATCCGTCCCAGGGGCCCAGCGTCGGATGCGCCGACGTGTAGTACACGAGGGGATCGGCATCAGGGTTCCGGCCCTGTTCCAACTGGGCCGGGTCCCACGCGAACGCCGCCGGCCCCCACGAGGTCCGCGACACGATCGGCACGCAGCACTGTCCCGTCACGGCGGGCCCGCCCAGCTTCGACTGCCACTCGGGCGGCACCGGCGCCATGTAGCCGGCTACGAGCCCGACCTGTCCCGCCGCACCGACGCGCCGCATCGGGCCCGCGCCGGTAACCGACAGCGTCACGGGACGGGAGAAGTGCGACAAGCTCTGCGTGTTGTTGGCGTCGTAGTAAATGAGGCCGCTGCCGTAGAGCCGCTGCTGATAGACCAGCAGCCCGGCGAGGGCGGCGCCGTCGGCCGCCACGTCCCTCATATGGCCCTCGGTGGGGTCGGCGAAGGGCTGAAGGTAGTCCGCTGACGCCAACTCGGCAATGCCGGTCGCCTTCGATAATGCGGGGATGGAGACTTCCGCAACCTTGCCGCTGCGCGTGCCGACAAACAGGGAGTTGTGCTCCGGGTAGAAGGCGAGCGGGCCCCCTCCGGAAGAAAAATTGTCGCCGCCCGAGTCGGTGGAAGGCAAGCGGAAGGCACCAAGGTATTCCAGGGACTCCCATTCGATGCGCGGGAGACTTGTGGGATCGACCACCGGAAGAATACGTCCTCGCGTGCCGGCCGCTTGCGAGAGGGCGGGAATCGCCACCGTTGCCGCGAGCGACGCCATCGCCGCAAGGACGATGAGCATGACGAAAGTCGAAGCTCGACCGATGATGTGCAACCCTGACACGCTGACCACCAAAGCGAAACTCATGCCGTCGGCGGAAAGCCCGCTCCAGTCGCAGACCGCGCCGCTATCCAGCGCGATTCGCGAAGAAGTCACCCAACTCGTTGACATTTATCGGATCGCTGATGGACTCATTTCATCCGATTGACTCAATTCATCCCATCGAATCCACACTCTGTGCCTGCCTGACGCAAATCACCTTCTATCGTCGTCCGAAAAACATGGCGAGGTCTTTGCTCTACCCTCGGCGTGCGACCACTTGTTTCTTTCGTGATCCCCGTCAAGGATGATGCACTTCGTCTTTGCCGCTGTCTGACCAGCATTCGCGGGAACGACTATCCACGTTCCCTCATCGAGATCATCGTCGTCGACAACAATTCGACGGATGGGTCGGGCCGCGCCGCGCGCGAGCACGGCGCCGTCGTACTCCAGGCGGCGGGCCACTCGGTGGCTGAGCTGCGCAATCGAGGGGCCCGCGCCGCGCTCGGCAGCATCATCGCCTTCGCGGATTCCGATCACGAGATCGACGGCGCGTGGGTGTCGACAGCAGTGGACGTGTTGTCGAATCCCGAGGTGGCTGCCACGGGATCGGCGTACCTGACCCAGCCGTCGCCGAACTGGGTGCAGCAAAGTTACGACGGCCTGCGCGCCAGGCCGCTCGCGCGCCAGGACGTCAGCTGGCTGGGGAGCGGCAATTTCGCGGTGAAGCGGGCGCCGTTTGAACGCGTCGGCGGCTTCAACGCGGCGCTCACCGCGTGCGAGGACGTGGACCTCTGCAATCGGTTGCGGCTCTGCGGGCACCGCATCGTCGCGGATCCGAACCTCCGCAGCGTCCACTTCGGCGATCCGGCGACGCTGCGCGCCCTGTTCTATGGCGAACTGTGGCGAGGCCGCGACAACCTGCGTGTCACCTTCTCCGGTCCGCTGACGATGCAGAGCGTTCGCAGCGCCATCGTGCCGATGGCTGATCTGGCGGCCTTCGCGGCGGCCGCCATCGCGCTTCTCGCGGGCCACCCATTGCTGGCCCTGCTGTGCGGTTCGGCGGCGCTGCTGCCGGCCGCGATCAGGGCGGCGAGGATGCTGCGCAACCGGACGGCGACGATCAGCAACGCGATGCAGGCGATGGCCGTGGCCGTGGTCTTCGACCTGGCGCGCGCATTCGCGCTGCTGGCCCGCGGCAGCCACCACGCCCGGAGGTCCGCGTAAGCATGGCCTCCACGACCGGCCCGGTCCGGGTCCTCGAACTACGCAGTGTCCGCGGCACTGGCGGCGGTCCGGAGAAGACCATTCTCCTGGGCGCGGCCATGGCCGATCCGGATCGGGTGCAGGTCACGGTGTGCTACTTGCGCGACCAACGCGACACCGCCTTCGGCGTCGCCGAACGCGCCGCCGCGGCGCCAGTGGACTACGTCGAGATCGAAGAGCGGCACTCATTTGATCCGGCGGTGTGGCCGAGACTCCGGCAGTTAATCAAGAACCGCAAGATCGACCTCGTGCACGCGCACGACTACAAGACGGACATGCTGGCGCTGTTCCTGTCGCGCGCCACCGGGGTCGCCGCGCTGTCGACCGCCCACGGCTGGACGGGACACTCGGCGCGCGAGCGGCTCTGCTACTACCCCGCCGACAAGCGGATTCTGTCGCGCTTCGAACGCCTGATCGCGGTGTCGAGCGACATCGGCCGCGAGCTGGTCCGCCACGGCGCCGATCCCGCTCGCGTCACCACGGTGCTCAACGGCATCGATCACCGGCAGTTTCACCGTGATGTCTCGCGCGAGCCGGCGATGCGGGCCGCGCTTGGCCTGGGTCCCGGCGACGTCGCGATTGGTGCGGTGGGGCGGCTGGAACCGCAGAAACGCTTCGACCTGCTGCTCGACGCCTTCGCGGTGCTGCACGCCAGGCGGCCCCAACTCCGGCTGTTCTTCGTCGGTGACGGCAGCCAGAAGGACGCGCTCGAGGCCAGGCGCCAGGCGCTGGGCCTGGCCGACAGCTGCACGCTGGTCGGCCACGTGGCCGATGTCGTGCCGTGGCATCACGCGTTCGACCTCTTTGTGCAGTCCTCGGATTACGAAGGAACACCGAACGCCGTGCTCGAGGCGATGGCCCTCGAAACGCCGATCGTCGCCACCGCCGCCGGCGGCACCGGCGAATTGATCGAAGACGGCGTGCATGGCCGCGTGGTGCCGGTCCGCCACGTGGGCCGGTTGATTGACGCCGTGGACGCGGCGCTCGTCGATCCCGACGGCACGCGGGCGATGGCACGACGCGCCAGGCAACGGGTGGAAGGCCAACTGTCGTTCGAGTCGCGGGTCCGCACGGTGGAAGCGATTTACCACGAGGTGGCGGGCCATGCGTGAAACAGTCAAGTGGCTCGCCCATGCCGCGGCCTGGCTTGTGGTCACGCCGGCAGTCCTCTCCTGGGCCATTCGAGGCAGCGTGATCGGCCGGGATCGGGCTCTCGAGGGTTCGACGCAGTTCTTCTCCCTGCTTCCGGGCCTCACCGGTCAGTACCTGCGGCGCGCGTTCCTGACCCGCGCCCTCCGCTCGTGCGCGAGAACGGCGACGATCGAATTCGGCACCGTCTTCTCTTCCACGAAGGCGACCATCGGCGAGCGCGCCTACATCGGGCCAGGCTGCCACCTCGGGTGGGCGCACATCGAAGCCGATGCGCTGTTGGCGGCGGGCGTCCATGTGCCGAGCGGGGCGCACACGCACGGCATCGACGATCCGTCGAAGCCGATTCGGGAACAGCCGACGAGAAAAGCGCCGGTGCGGATCGGCGCCGGCTCGTGGATCGGCAGCAATGCCGTGGTCCTGGCGGAGGTCGGCCGCGATGCAGTGGTCGGCGCCGGTGCGGTCGTGACGCGCGCGGTGCCCGATTGCGATGTCGCCGGCGGCGTGCCGGCGCGGGTGCTCCGGCATCGCCAGCGAACGCCTGAGACAAGGACGGCCTGACATGCGCGTGCTCGTACTGACCCATCGCCTGCCCTACGCGCCCAATCGGGGCGACCGCGTCCGCGCCTATCACGTATTGCAGATGCTCAAGACCAAGGTGGACCTCGAGCTGGTGTCGTTCGTGCACGACGCCGAAGAGGCCAGTCACGGCAACGAGGTCCGCGCCTTCGTTCCGCAGGTCACGACGCTGATGGTGCCCGAGCTCCGCAAGTACGGCCGCGCCATGAGCGCCTTGGCCCACCAGACGCCGCTGACGCACGCGTTGCTCGACGCGCCGGATATGACCTCGACATTGCGCCGCATCTGCGCGAAACGGCGGCCGGATGTGGTGCTGGCGTACTGCTCGGGCATGGCGCGCTTTGCGCTCGAACCGCCGCTTGACGAGGTGCCGTTCGTGCTGGATTTCGTGGATGTCGATTCGCAGAAGTGGCGCGACCTGGCCAGGACGGCCACGGTGCCACTGGCCTGGCTGTACCGGCGGGAAGCGGAGACACTGGGCGCGTTCGAGGCGCGCGCGGCAACGCGCGCCAAGGCCGCGCTGGTGGTCAACGGCCGCGAGGCCGCGATCGCGCGCGCCCTCGCGCCAGAGGCCAACGTCGTCGTCATGCAAAACGGCGTCGATGCCGACCGGCTCGCGCCGGCCGGCCCGCCGGCCGACAATGCGCGCGTGGTGTTTTGCGGCGTGATGAACTACGCGCCCAACGACGAGGGGATGCGCTGGTTCGTCCGCGACACCTGGCCGCTCGTCAAGGCCACACGGCCCGACGCCACGCTGGCGATTGTCGGATCCGATCCCACGCCGGCGCTCAAGGCCCTGTGCGCGAGCGACGCCTCGATCGCCGTCACCGGGCGCGTGGCGGATGTGCGGCCCTGGTTGTGGGAATCGGCGGTCGCCGTCGCCCCGCTCCGCGTCGCCCGCGGCGTCCAGAACAAGGTGCTCGAGGCCATCGGCGCCGGGCTCCCCACTGTGATCACCGAAGCGGTGGCCACCGGCTTGCCGCCTGAAGTGGCCTGCGCCACCTCGGTCGCCAATTCGCCGGCCTCGTTCGCCAGGCACGTCGTTGAACTGCTGGCGCTCATGCCCGAGCAACGGCGCGAACGCGCGGCGCGCGGCCGCCTCGACAGTTTGAAGTGGGAGTCCACGCTCAGCCAACTCTGGCCGCTCTTGAAGCGCGCATCCATACAGAGTCAGTCAGCGGCCTGACGTTTCCCCGACACGATTCACTACACACCGTCGTTTTCGGCTACGGATCTGTCTGCCGCTGCCAATTCAGTAATTCCTCGAGCTCAACAAATGCGCGTAATCCCGCGCCAGGGCGACTTCATAAACCAATTCTGTTAGTGCCGAACCAAACTCGTCAGAAAAACTGATCGGCGGCGCCGATCGCGCGCCTCGATGCGGTCATCGAGTTGGTGATTTTCACGAACGAATTCGTAACTGGCGCTCGCAATTTGCCGCGTCACGAATGTTGGTCTGCGCCTTGCGATAGTCGTTCCCGTGAACGGTGTGCCAACGTAACCGGCACCCCGCTCCACTCCAAACAATAAAAAAGGAACGACCGAATGAGGAAGAACTGTGTTCGCTGGACGAAGTCTGCCCGCCCGTCCCTGGTGGCCAGCGCGATCGTGATCGCACTGGCAGCGGCGACGGCCGCGCAATCGAGTGATCCTTCCACGCTGCCGCGGCTCTCGGCCGACAGCTTCCACTATCTCGGAGGTTTCCGCCTGCCGGCGGAAAGTGTCAACGGCGACAGTTTTTCGATCGGCGGACGCCCGGTGGCGTTCAGCGCCGCGACCAACTCGCTGTTTATCGGCAGCCGCGCGGGCCGGGTCGCGGAAGTCACGATCCCGAACCCGGTGAATAGCGCCGATGTGAACGCGCTGCCCTTCGCGTCATTCCTCCAGCCTTTCTCCGATCCGACTGAAGGACACCTGTCACAGGTTTCCCCCGACGGCGTCGCCATCGACGGCTTGATGGTGTACGGCAATCGCCTCTACGGCACCGCGTCGATCTACTACGACGCCAACAACACGCAGCGCCTCTCGCACTACTCGCATTCGCTGCAACTCAATCAGCCCAGCTTCTCCGGCTGGTCGCAGGTCTGGGACGCCGGCAAGAGCGGGTTTGTGTCGGGCCTGATGGCGCTGGTGCCGGCGGCGTGGCAGGCGAAGCTCGGTGGTGCGGCCCTGACCGGCCAATGTTGCATCCCGATCGTGTGGCGCACGTCGTGGGGGCCGGCCGCCTTCGCCTTTGATCCGTCACAAGTCGGCCAGGCTGCGATCGGCGCGACCCCACTTCTCTACTACACGGGTGAGCACGCCACGCTGGGCAATTGGGATGGCTCCAATCCCACCTATGGCGCCACCATCCAGATCGGCGGCATGGCGGTCATTGCCGGCACGCGGACGGCCCTCTATCTCGGGCGCAACGGGCTCGGGCCCAACTGTTACGGCAACGGCACGAGCGACCGGAGCCTCGACGGCCTGATGGGACCCGACGGCGCGCATTGGTGCTACGACCCGACGAGCGGCGACAAGGGATCGCATGCGTATCCGTATCGCTATCAAATCTGGGCCTACGATCTCAACGACCTCGCCGCGGTCAAGGCGGGGACGAGACAGCCCTGGGAGGTGGTCCCGTACGGCGTGTGGCCGTTCGATCTGCCGACGCCTGAACCGAGCGTGAAGCTCGGCGGCGTTGGCTACGATGCGGAACGCCAGATTCTCTATGTCTCGCAGATGGGGGCCGACAAGGACGGCTACTCGTATCGTCCGGTCATGCACGCCATTCAGATCGACGTCGCGCCGCAGCCCGCCGCCGACACACCCGCGGCGACCAAGGTCAGCGACGTGGCCGTCACCACCGACCAGGCCGCGCCGCAGGCCCTGAACGCCTCGATCAAGTTCACGGCGACGCCCACCGGCGGTGTGGCGCCGCATCAGTTCAAGTGGTGGACCTACGACGGCACGACGTGGGCGCCCGTCTCCGATTGGACGACGAACAACCAGTACACGTGGACGCCGACCAGCTCGAACGCCAACTATCGCATCGGCATCTGGGCGCGCAGCGCCGGCAGCACGGTGGACGAGATGGAAGCATCGTCATCCATCCCCTTCGCGATCACCGGTGCCGGACCCACCTCAGGCCCGGCGAGCGCCGTCACCCTCGTCGCCAACCGTGTGGCGCCGCAAGCGCCGGGCACGGCGATCACCTGGACGGCGACGCCCGCCGGCGGCGTCGCGCCGCATCAGTACAAGTGGTGGGTCTACGACGGCGGCATTTGGATCGTCATCGCCAACTGGTCCACCGACAACGCGTTCACCTGGACGCCGTCGACCCCGAACGCCGACTACCGCATCGGCGTGTGGGTGAAAGGCGCCGGCAACAGCAACGATGCGATGGAAGCCTCAACGGCCACACCCTTCGCGATCACACCGGGCTCGTACTGATCGAATCG
>JBDTMB010000171.1:0-11471 GCA_039934485.1 Vicinamibacterales bacterium | reverse complement strand
TCGGTGCCCGGTACTACCGCGGTGTCTCCGGGCGGTTTACCACCGTCGACCCGGTGCTCGACACTGACAAGGCTCTGGCCGATCCGCAACGATGGAACCGATATGCATACGCGCGAAACAACCCACTTGCCTTCATCGATCCGGATGGCAGGGATAGCTATCGGATTAGCAGCCCACTCGAACGAGAAGCTATGCGCATGGCAGGTTTGCTTAGGGACGGGATTGCCAACGCCCTTGGGGCGGACTCGCCAGGGCCTCATGGCCGGCTCGCAGGATTCGCCCGGAACGCCATCGACTCTGTACTCGCAACCGTGTTTCCTCGGGACGTCGGTGAAGCAGCGAATGCGTCAAACGCCGCGATTCTTGGAGTTGGTTCAGTGGGCGCTCAAAGCGCCGCATCCGCTGCGAAGCTGAGCGGCCGATTGGCTTCTGAGGAGATTGCAAGTGGCCACGCCTTCGTGAAACATGTCGTCGAAGGCGGCGAATTCGCGGGAATTCGGACACGAAAGCAATTTGCAGACATGATCGAGAACGTCATGGATAAAGCGAGCCTTGTTCGGGAACTCAGCGGGGGTCGCACTGCGTTCTGGCGCGAGGGAGTGGTCGTCATCCGCAATCCCTTGGCGGCAGACGGCGGGACGGCATTCGTTCCCGAAAATGGATTCAAGTACTTCCTAGGACTGCGGTGATGAGTTCTCTGTATGCCCTTGGGGTTGAAGATACGGCGTTGGTTGGAGCGTGCCTCGAAGCCGCGGCGACGGGGCCATTCTTCCCAGATTGGGAATTCGAGACACTCTTTGGCCTATCTCGTGACCAATTGAGGGCAGTGAGCAAACGGTGGCCCGAAAACGTCGATGAGGAAGAAACCGAAATCGCCGTTCGCAATACCCTGGCTAATCTTTGTGGGTATCCCCACAAGCAAGAGGAGCGGCTCGCGGAGATGGTGTCCGCGACTCCGGACCGTGTGCGTCAACTATGGGACAAGGTCGGGAAACCTGATTGACGAGTTGGCCGGACGGTGGCTAGAACCGTCTACGACGGCAGGAAGTCTTGAGCGCTGTCCTCAGCTGCGATGCCGACCGACTCGGTCACTGCGTTTATCATCAATCACGGGCTCCGTCCCAACGCGACCGGTGTCAACAATCTTGTATGGACCATCGCACGGGCACGGTGACGCGTCACTGGCGGCGAGGGCCAACATGGCGCCAGAGAATGCGCAGAGGACGACGTTGATGACACGACTGATTCTGGGCCTGGTGATCGGGGTGCTGATGGCGCCGGCAGCTGCGCGCGCGCAGAGCGATGAAGTGATCTACTACCACACCGACGCGATTGGCTCGGTGCGCATGATCACCGACGCGACGGGTGCGGTGGTTGGGCGCTACGACTATCTGCCCTTCGGCGAGCTGTGGCCGACGACCCCGGCACTGCCCCCAGACGTGCGCCAGTATGCCGGCAAAGAGCGCGACGCGGAGACGGGGCTGGATTACTTCGGCGCACGGTACTACCGCGGTGTCTCCGGGCGGTTTACGACCGTCGACCCAGCACTCGATATTCAAAGTGCACTGGTCAACCCGCAGGGTTGGAATCGGTATAGTTACGCGCTGAACAACCCTCTCAAATTCACTGATCCCGATGGTCGAAATGTGCTCCTGATCGGCGGAGGCATCGGCGCAGCTGTCTACACGGCGTGGACGGCCTACATGAATGTCCAACAAGGACGACCTTGGTACGACAACATCGGCGTCGAAGCCGGAAAGGGATTTGTTCTCGGTGCCACGCTCGGACTGGCCGCTCCGGCGCTCGCGGCCGCTGATCTCGGCGCGGCGGCTGGAAGTGCGGCTGTCGCCGCAAGCAGTCAAGTCGGCGCTGCTCGCGAAATCGCGGCCGCCCAGCTCGTAGGAGGTAGGCTGGCGGGAGAGCCCGGGATCGGAATGTCGGTAACCGTAAGGGGTCTGGGAACAACCGGCGTGGATGTGTTGGGCGCCGCAGGAGAGTACATCGGAATCGGCGGTCCAGCCAAGGGGCTAAACCCGGCTGACTTCGGCCGGAAGCTCCAAATTCTTAAAGCGGCCGCCGAACAGGCCGGGGTTAAGGCCCAATACGGATTTCAGACGGGCACCCCGCGTTGGATCATCGATTTCGCCAAGAAACGACTTGGTGAAAAGAACGTCTTCGAATTCGAGCTCAGATAATGGCACGCGGCTATTGCTACATCGCTGAACGCGACGGCCTGAGCCTACGCGACTTGACTCTGTCTCTCGGTCGCGTTGGTATTCGACTAAGTAACCCTAGCAGTGGGTCCATTACGCGACTCAGCGCAGAGGGCGATCAGCTTCGAACGACTGAGTCGGAACTGACCAACCTACTGTCACGTGAAATTACCCTGACGTTTCAACTGTGGTTCCCGGATGATGTTGACCTCAGTTGCTCGTATCGCCGATTGTCAGAGGGTGTTTGTGTTCATGCCTATTCGCTCGACGGCAAGGACCGTGCACAGCGTGACCTGTTGAAGACTTGGGCCACCGACTACTTCAGAGAGCGCGCTTCTCGCCAGAGGGCTGTTTTGTTGGTAATCGATCCCACTGACGTCACGGCCCAGTTCGATTGGGATTCATTCGTGCTCAATGACGGGAAGCTGCCAAACGCGTTGCCGGACGTGCTTGGGCTACCCGCAAACGCGGTTCCCGCCGACTCGGCGAGATGGGTGCATGAATACAAGAGCGAGTTGATCAACGACTATCGCTTGTTCACCGTCAAGCAGCGATGATTGCTGACGCATTCAGAAATGGCAGCGGCGTCCGAACTTTCGTTGCGGATCTGGCAAGAGTATTGATTAAAGGCGCTCGAACAGGAGCGATATGGGGCGGAGAGGTCCCGAGTAACGCCGCAATGATGACCGTGCTGCACAACGTGCCGTGAAGCGACGGCGGGCAATCGGCCGATCCGGATAACTCGCGGATGGAGTGCTCTGTAAGCTGATGGATTTCAAATTCAAACTGCATGCTGAGCCTCGTCAACAGGGCGGGAGGAGCTGAAATGCGCGTCAAGTGCGTGTTGAGAGACGCTCGGGACCTAAACAACAAGCTCGTGGAGCACCGCCTTCGTCGCTCGATCCACCTAGATGGCCCTATCGGTGACCTAGGGCTTGGTAAAATCTACAACGTCGTCGGGTTGCAGGAATCCGATGGCGGAATCTGGGTCATGTTGGATACGGTTGAGAAGAGTGATTACCCGTATCCATACCCAATTGAAATGTTTGAAATCATTGACTGTTCTCTACCTGGAGATTGGTGCATCAACTTTGTGCAGCGGTCTGACGGCGCATTCATCAAGCGCATCGGTTTTCGCGAGTGGGCAACCGACGAGACATTTTACGAAAGGCTGATCGACGGCGACCAAGGAGCCATCGACGTTTATCGGCGCGAACGAACGAAATTGTCGCTCGCGAGCGACCGTGAAATCTGAAGTTGGTGAGATTTCGTACGAGATTTCCGAAAGGCCACGAAATTTTGATGGTGAGTTTTGACGCCTGCTATTAGCCCATCAGAACTGCCTCGGCATTGCCTGCGACCATCCCCTTCGCTGTCAAGGCGAGAGCTTATGTAACAGACTATCCCTCACTATCGAGGAACATTACGCTGAACCTGAGCGGGTCGTCACTCTGGCGTAAGATATCGACTTCGGCGGGCAAACCTGAAGGTTTGCCCCCACCTAACGCGGTGCCCAGCATCCCATGCGCTTCATGGTCGCGATCTTCGCGGCGGTCCTTCCGAAACGGTGGTGGCACGACCTCGAGGCGCACCTGCCGGTGCGGCAAGCCGCGGCCATGTCCGGCATCGTCACCTTCCTCGTGGCGATGGCGATCGGGATCCCGGCCTTCCTGAACTTCGCGCAGGCCAACGCGAGCCACGCCACGGACCTGATGCTCGAGTCCACGGGTTGGCGGCAGGCTTCCGGAAATGCCGGGCCCGTGTCGACCACCGAAGCGCAAGCGGCCTGGGTCAGCGGTTTCCCGTCGATCTTCGTCTTCGCCTTCTTCACGCCGCTCGGGCTGCTCTGCACCTACCTGGCGTTCACCGGTGGGTTCCGCGCTGTCTCGGTCTACGTGGATGACGCGCGCGGCGATCCGATCCTCACCGCGATCGATACCGTGATCCATCGGTCACGCGGCCGGCGAACCAAGCGGCAGGCGATCGAGTCGCGCCATCAGCTCGAGGGCGCGGAGGTGGCCGATCGGGTGATGACCGGCGCTGCGGCCGGCGTACCGGGCGCGGAGATCGTGGTCGTCGCGTCGCGCCAGAAGCCCGGTTGGGTGGCGGGCGCCTTCGTGATCACGCAGGAGAAGTGGTATCGCATCGATGCGCTCATCGAGCGGCAGACCCCGAACGGCCTTCGCACGCTCTATCCGCTGAAGGAGGCTGGCGAAATGGAAGTGCTTCGCCACGGCATCCGCTACGATTTGCCAGAGACAATCAGCGACAAAGCCCAGCCTGCACCGCCGCGAGCGGCGGGGTAGAATGCACGTTCGTGTCTAGTTGCAGGAGTCACTCCTTGGGGGACGTATGAAGAAGACCGTTGGCCTTTTCAGTTGCCTGGCGCTCGCCGCGACCACGGCGTTTGCGCAAGTCGGAAAACCGGTGAGCGAAGTGGTCGAGCTCGAGTACCTGACCCACACCGAGGTCATGGCCAAGCAGGCCGCAGGCGCCATCAACGTGCTCATCGTCAACGGCGGCACCGAAGAGCGCGGACCGCAGAACATTCTGGGCGGCCACACCATCATGTCGCGCGCCACCGCCATTGACGTGGCCAAGGCGCTCGGCAACACGCTGGTGTCGCCGGTGATGCCGATCGACGTCGGCGCCACGGGCGTGAGCGAAGGCAGCACCGCGGCCGGCGGCATCACCGTGTCGAAGGAGATCTTCAAGGGGCTCAAGCTCGCGGAGATCGAAAGCATGGCGTGGGCCGGCTTCAAGAACATCTTCGTCATGGGCGACCATGGCGGCGGACAGGCGATGATGAAAGAAGCCGCCGAAGAAATGAACGCCAAGTACGCGGCCAAGGGCGTCCGCGTGTTCTACGTGCCGGACTTCTACTCGAAGTACCAGGACGACGTGCAGATGTATCTCTACGAGCACAAGCTGCCGATCGGCGGGCACGGAGCGGTGATGGAAACCGCGAAGATGCTCTATCTCGAGCCGGCGCCTGGCGTCTACGTGCGCCCGATCTACAAGACCGTGCCGTTCGATCCCACGGGCCAAACCCCGGAACAGTGGAAGGCCGCGCGTGATGCGCGCCTGGCGCGTGAAGCGGCGATTGCCGCCGGCCAGACGCCGGCGCCGCAGGCGGGACGTGGCGGTGGTGGTGGCGGACGCGGCGGCGCCGTGGATCCGAACGCACCGCCTCGCGTGAACAACGGACTGTCGGGCGACCCGCATCCGTCCACGAAGGAAATCGGCAAGGACATCCAGATGATCGGCGTCAACGACACCGTGGCGCAGATTAAGCGCCTGCTCGCCGGGCAACCTAAATAAGGCTGCAGGCATCAGGCTTCAGGCTTCAGGGTGTAAGAAGTGCCCGGTGGACCTCAGCAGTCCGCCGGGCATTTCTCTGTACGGCCGAGCCGTCTTCGCGGTTTTTTGCCTGAAAGCGCCGTGGTCACGATTCTTGCAGTAGCTCGAAGCAGGAATCGGATGCTCCTGCACGGAGGTGCGAAATGACGAAGGGTAACAAAACAGCGCTGACGTTGGGTCTGGTCGGGGCACTCGGTTTGGGATTCTGGGTCGGCGGCGGGATGGCCACCTGGTCACTTGAATCCGGCCAGCCAGCCGCAGCACCCATCGCCAAACCGGCGCCGCTTGAGCTCACGGTGGCGGCGCCAAAGACCCGCGCCGTTCGCTCAAAGCGCAGCCCTCAAATCGGCGCGATGACGACGCCGACCACGCCGACGACCACGCGGACAGAACCCACCGCTGACGCGATCACGGCGTCGTCGATCACCGCCACGTCACCAAACCTGCACGCGCGCCTGAAGACGGTGCTCAATCGCGGCGCCAACCTGTCGCTCGCGGGCACCGGGTTCCGCGACGGCGAGCAGTTTGCGACGATCGCTCACGCCGCGCGCAACACGGAGGTGCCGTTCATGCTGTTGAAGCACCGCGTGCTCGACGAAGGCAAGTCGCTGGCCGACGCGATCAGCGAATCGAAGCCCGGCCTCGATGCCGCCGTCGAAGCCGAACGCGCGCGAAGCGAAGCGCGCGCCGACCTCGAAGCGATCTCGTCCAACTAGGCTTGGAGGGAGACGGCTTTAGCCGTCTCCCCAGGCGAGGGCTAAAGCCCTCGCCCTCCAGGGTCTACTTCAAGTGAAACTCTAGGGTGAGACCAGAGACCTGGAGGACATCGCCGTCCTTCAGGTCTCGGCGACCGGTCAGCGGCTCACCGTTGATCAGTGTCTTCCCGCCGAGCGCGGTGGCTGAATAGCCGTCGCCTTTCCTGGCGATCGCGAGCGCGGTCTTCGGCTTGAACCACCCCTTCAACCGCACGAGCGAGGTGCCGGCCTTGCCGATCATCGAGGTCTGCGACGACAGCGTGTATTCCGTCTGATCGGATCGGCCCTCGAGCACGGTGAGCCTTCCCACCTTAGCCGGCGGGGCTGCCGGTCCCTTGACGGCTTCCATGCCCGCGCCCGAGAGCAGTTCGCGGTGACGCTCGGTGTCGAGCATCATGGTGCCGCCGATTTCGGCCAGCTGTTCCGTCTTGAACTCCCCGTCGGCCGCCGCGTCGCCTCCGGAGCGGTCGTAGACGATCGTGTGCTTGCCGACGAGGATGCGATCGCCGTCCTTGAGCGCCGCGCTGGTGATGGGCTTGTTGTTGATGAAGGTGCCGTTGGTGCTCTTCAGGTCCTCGATCACCACCTGGTCGCCCTGCTTGAACACGCGCGCATGACGACCCGATACGCCGGCGTTGTCGACGACGATATCGTTGTCGGGCAGGCGGCCGATCTGCACGGCGTACTTCCCGATGCTGCACTCGCTTATCACCAGCTCGTCGAACATCAGGGTCAGCTTCGGCATCTACGTCCCCACCTGTCTACGCAGCCGGCCCCACATCGAGCCCATAATTTCCACCACGACGACGGTGACGTTGTCGGGCCCGCCGGCGGCGTTGGCGGCCTCGATCAAGTATCGGCAGATGGCGTCTGGATCCTTGAGATCGCCGATCGCCTTGCCCATCGCCGCGTCGGAGACCATTCGCGTGAGCCCGTCGGTGCAGAGCAGCAGGTAGTCGCCGGCCTGGACCGGGACCTCGCTGAGCTCGACGTCGATGTCGAGCGTGAGGCCGAGCGCCTGTAACAGCACGTTCTGGTGCGCCGCCTTGAGGCTTTCCTCGCGATTGAGCAAACCGGCGCGCACCTGCGCCTCGACCACGGAATGATCGACGGTCAGGGCCTCGAATTCGCCTTGATGCCAGAGGTAGGCGCGGCTGTCGCCGACGTGTGCCACGCTGGCAATGTCCTTCATCACCCACACGGTGACGACGGTGGTGCCCATGCCCTGGCGATCGTGATCGCCCTGCGCGAAGGCGTGAATCGCCTCGTTGGCGCGGCTGACGGCATCGCCGAGGCTGACGGTCTGCGGCCGGAAGCCCTTGGCATCCGGGGCGCCGGCGGGATCGGGATGCGCATCCTTGAGGCGGTCGACGATGGTCTCGACGCCGATGCGGCTGGCCACTTCACCGGCGGCGGCGCCGCCCATGCCGTCGCAGACGACGAACAGGCCCTGCTCGGTGCGGGCAGCGAACGAGTCCTCGTTGATCGCGCGAACCTTCCCGACGTCGGTGACCGCCCCTACCCGCAACCTCATCCGGCGAAAGCTTAACCGAAGTAGGGTGCGTCTCGTGCGCACGGCTCGGCGTGTCATGCATCCCGGTGGTCTGCCGGGATTAGAACGTACGCCTGGCCACCCACTCACGGTAGAGGGAATCGGTGGGGACGTAACGCGCGCCCTCCTTGTGGACGATGTCCTGGCGGACGAGGGCGGCGATCGAAGTTTGCACGGTAGATGGGCCCGGCAAGCGATGCCGCGTGCGCACGTCGGCCGATAAGAGCGCCTTGCCGCCTTCGAGGACCAGCGCGCGGAGGACGGCGCGCTGCGCCAGCGTGAGCCGCTGCCACGATTCCTCGAACAGCGTGCGGTGCTCGCCGAGCAGGCGGATGAGCGTGGCATGCAGGTCGTCCAGCCCGGCGCGTTTCCGGCCCGCCGCCTTCACATCGTCCCAGGTCTCGTGGGCGAGGCGCTGCACGTCGTAGGGCACGTTGGCGGCGAGATCGACGATGGCGGCGCCGAGGCCGGTTTCGGGCTTGATGCCGCTGGAGGTGAAGCGGGTGTCGACGAAGCGGGCAAAGACGTCCGCGTCGATCTTCTCGAGGCGCATCACCGGACCGGCCTTGTAGAACGGGCGGCGCGGCCCGATCATCCGCTCCATCAAGGACGGCTCGGAGCCGGCGAAGACGTAGCCCACGGCGCGTTGATCCTGGACCGCGGCGCGCAGGGCGTGTTCGACGCTGCCACCATCGAACGAGGCGATCGCCTGGAACTCGTCGAGCGCGATCGCCATCCGCTGCTTGCGGACGGCGGCGATGCGGGCGGGCAGGGCGAAGACCTCGGCGGCGAGGCGTGCCGCGTCGCGCTCGGTCCGCACGGCGGGAAACGCCAGCGCGAACCCGGCCTTGCCGGTGGCGTCGGCGTCGAAGCGCAGCTCGGGCCTGACCGCCTTGAGCAGCTCGGCGGCCCAGCGCTGGACCCGGCCGGCGGGGGTCTCGGCGGCAACGAGGGCGCGGGCGTAGGACTCGAGGAAGCCGACGTAGGAGCTGGAGGCGGCGACGGTGACCTCGACGGTGAGGACGCGCTCGCGCGCGAGGCCGCGCATCACGTCGCGGACCAGCGACGACTTGCCGTAGCGGCGCGGCGAGATCAGGAAGATCTTCTGGCCGGCGGCGAGGTCGCGGCGCAGGCGGTCGCGCTCGGCCTCGCGGTCGGCGAAGGCCGCGGCCCCGACGATCTCGCCGTAGACGAACGGGTTGTCCTCGTCCATTACGTCATTATACGTAATCATTACGTCGAACAGCATAACCAGCCGGGCCGGCCGGCCGGGCTTGACAGGGGTCAATTAAATGAACGACCATTAATTTCTTATGGCCCGCCCCAGAAACGCCGATGGGCAGCGCACCCGCCAGGCGCTGCTCGACGCCGCGCTCGACCTGTTCGCCGAGAAGGGTTATTTCGGCACCAGCCTGCGCGACGTCGCCTCGGCGGTGGGCGTCCGCGAAAGCGCGATCTACAACTATTTCCCCAGCAAGGAAGGGCTGTTCGAGGCGCTGATCCTGGCCGACCAGCACACCAAGCTCGAGCGGCTGGCCTCGATCGCCGAGGCCCCGATCACCGATGTCCGCGACGTGCTCGAGCAGCTTGCCGTCTCGAGCCTTGAAAGCTTCGCCGCGCCGCGGCAGCGGAAGCTGTTTCGCATCCTGATGTCCGACGGCATCCGGCTGGCGAAGGTCGGGCGGATGAACCTCTACGAGCAACTGGCCACCGGCCGCGACCGCCTGCACGCCGTGATGCGCCGCCTGACCAGTGAAGGCTGGCTGCGCACCGCCGACGCCGAGGCGCTCGCCATCAGCTTCATCGGCCCGCTGAATCTGTGGCGGCAGCTGCACGCGATCGATGCCGACCTGGCGATCATCCGCGATCCGCGCGCGTTCGCCCGGCAGCATGTCGATCAGTTCCTGCGCGGGGCCGCGGTGGCCACCAGGCGCTCCGTCGAACTGAAGGGTTCGATCCCACAACCGGTATCCCGACGGGCGGCATCGGCCCGTGCCGCCAAACCCGCGCCCTTGCCGAAGCGGCAAGCGGTGCGATCCAAGCGTTCATCCGCGTGACCGAAGGAGCATCGTCCGTGTTTCGCCTAATCACTCTCGTCCTGGTCCTGGCCCTTTCGGCCGCCGCCTGCGATCGCGCCGGCGCCACCGCGTCGCGCGACGCCGTCGAGGCCGCCGCCGTCAGCGTGACCACCCTGACGGCCGCCGAGCAGCCGATCACCCGCTTCATCCGCGTCAGCGGCACGCTCACCGCGCAGGAAGAGGCGGAGGTGGCCGCCGAAATCGCCGGCCGCGTCGTCGCCACGCCGGTCGAGCGCGGCAGCCGCGTCGGCCTCAACGCCGACCTCGTTCGCATCGCCGCCGCCGAGGTCGAGGCGCAGGCGCGCGAGGCGCAGGCGAATGCCGCGCAAATCGAGGCGCGGCTCGGCATCGCCAACGGCGTCGCCTTCGACGTCAACAAGGTGCCCGAAGTGGCCAACGCCCGCGCCACCCACGTGCTGGCGCGCACCGACTTCGAGCGCGCGAAGCTGCTGCACGATCGCCAGCTGATGTCCCAGGCCGAGTTCGACCAGAAGAGCGCGCAGATGGATTCGGCCGAGCGGCAGTACGACGTGGCGAAGAACAGCGCCGAGCAGCAATACCAGGCGCTGCTGGGCGCCCGCGCCCGCGTCACCGTGGCGCAGAAGGCGCTGGCCGACACCGTGGTCCGCGCGCCCTTCGCCGGCGTCGTCGGCGAGCGCTTCGTCTCGGTGGGCGATTACGTCACGCGCGGCACCAAGGTGGCGTCGGTGATGCGGATCGATCCGCTGCGCGTGGAGCTGACGGTTCCCGAACAATACGTGTCGGTGGTGGCTGCGGGCCGCGCCGTGACCTTCGAAGTGGACGCCTATCCCGGTGAAACCTTCACCGGGCAGGTGCGCTACGTCTCGCCCTCGGTCAAGGCCGAGACGCGGGCGCTGATGATCGAAGCGGTGGTGCCCAATGGATCGAGCCGGCTCAAGCCCGGCTTCTTCGCCACCGCGCGGATCGAGCAGGCGTCGCGGCTGCCCGGCATTCTCGTGCCCGCCGGCGCGGTCAGGTCCGTCTCCGGCACCGCGCGCGTGTTCGTGATCAACGGCGACCGCGCCGAAGAACGCGTCGTCATGACCGGGCAGGTGGTAGGCGACCAGATCGAAATCAGCAGCGGCCTGAAACCGGGCGAACGCGTGGCGGCCGGCGGCATCGACAAGCTTGTCGACGGCGTCCGCGTGGCGGCGAGATAAGCCATGCAGTGGCTTGCCGAGATCTGCGTCCGCCGCCCCGTGTTCGCGTGGGTCCTCGTCCTCTCGCTGAGCGTGGTCGGGCTGTTTGCGTTTGGCCGCCTCGGCGTCGATCGCTTTCCCAACATCGACATCCCGACGATCTCGGTGACCACCCGGCTGCCGGGGGCGGCGCCCGAACAGATTGAGACCGAAGTCACCGACAAGGTCGAGGAGGCGGTCAACACGATCAGCGCCATCGACACCCTCACCTCGACCTCGTCCGAGGGCATCTCGCAGGTCGTGGTGTCGTTCAAGCTCGAGAAGAACGCCGACATCGCGGCGCAGGAAGTGCG
>JBDTMB010000170.1:0-11492 GCA_039934485.1 Vicinamibacterales bacterium | reverse complement strand
ATGGTCGGCAGCGACGACGTGATGCGGGTGTCGTCGGTAATCGTGCCGTTCTTGATCGGCACGTTGAAGTCCACGCGGATGAACACGCGCTTGCCGGAGAGCGCGAGGTCGCGGATTGAGTATTTGGTCATATGGTTTGGAGGCCGAGGCTTCCTATTTGGAGGGCCGAGGCTTCAGCCTCGGCCAGGGCGACGGCTAAAGCCATCGCCCTCCATTCACAACTTTCTCAACAGGTCGACGCAACGGTTGGAGTAGCCCCACTCGTTGTCGTACCAGGCCATCACCTTCGCGAAGTCGCCGTCCATCACCTTCGTATAGGCGGCGTCGATGATCGACGAGTGCGGGTTGCCGCGGAAATCGATCGACACCAAGGGCTCGGTGCAGAACTGCAGGATGCCGGCCATCGGGCCATCGGCCGCCGCCTTGAGCGCGGCGTTGATTTCCTCGCCCGACGTCTTCTTGTCGAGAATCGCCACCAGGTCCACCACCGACACGTTGGGCGTCGGCACGCGCATCGCGATGCCGTCGAGCCTGCCCTTGAGCGCCGGCAGCACTTCACCAACCGCCTTGGCGGCGCCAGTGCTGGTCGGGATGATCGACAACGCCGCCGCCCGCGCGCGGCGCAGGTCCTTGTGCGGCAGGTCGAGCAGGTTCTGGTCGTTGGTATACGCATGCACCGTCGTCATCCACGCCTTGCGGATGCCGAAGGATTCGTGCAGCACCTTGGCCACCGGGGCCAGGCAATTGGTGGTGCATGAGGCGTTGGACACGATGTGGTGCGCCGCCTTGTCGTAAGCGCCGTCGTTCACGCCGAGCACCACGGTGACGTCCGGGTTGGTGGCCGGCGCGGTGATCACCACTTTCCTCGCCCCCGCCGCCAGGTGCTTGGCCGCATCGTCGCGCTTGGTGAACTTGCCGGTGCATTCGAAGACGAAGTCCACGCCCAGGTCTTTCCACGGCAACTGGCCCGGGTCCTTCGTCGCCAGCACCTGGAAGGTGTCGCTGTTGACCGTGATCGTGTTGGCCGTGGCGGTGACGGTGGCGCTCAAGTTGCCGAGCACCGAGTCGTATTTCAACAGGTGCGCGAGCGTGGCCGCGTCGGTGATGTCGTTCACCGCGACGATGTCGATGTCGTGATGAGC
This sequence comes from Vicinamibacterales bacterium, assembly GCA_039934485.1. GTDB lineage: Bacteria > Acidobacteriota > Vicinamibacteria > Vicinamibacterales > UBA2999 > 12-FULL-67-14b. Next base: position 10,350 of record JBDTMB010000170.1, on the reverse strand, counting down.
CATGGCCGCGCGCATGATGTTCCGCCCGATGCGCCCGAACCCGTTGATGCCTACCTTCAGTGCCATGAGACCAGTCCTCCGTAGCGCACCTGCCTGGGCAGGTGCGGGCGCCAAGCCAAAACGAGCAATTGTAACGTGAGGTTGGGTCGAGCTTGCAGCTCGACTAGGGCAAACCTAAAGGTTTGCCCCCACCTTTCGCGTGGTTTGCCCCCACCTGTCGCGTGGTTTGCCCCCGCCTTCCGGGTGGTTTGCCCTGGCTGGAAGGCCAAGCTATACTAAAATGATTCGTAAGTCATTGAATGTATAGCCTTTACAGCATCGTCGTGCTGGCGATCGTGGTGATCGCGTCCCCGTGGTTCATCTATCAGGCGGTCCGCTACAAAAAGTATGTGGGGAGCCTGGGACAACGCATGGGCTACCTCCCCGTGTCGTTCAACATGGACGCGGACGAGTCGATCTGGATCCACGCCGTGTCGGTGGGCGAAGTGCTCACGGCGCGCCCGCTGATCAGCGACTTGCGAAAGCGCTATCCCAATCTTCGCATTTTCCTGTCGACGACGACGATGGCCGGCCAGCAGCTGGCGCGCCGCAACGTGCAGGATGTCGATGCGGTGTTTTACTTCCCGTTCGATCTCGGAGTGTTCGTCCGGCGGACCCTGGACCTCGTGCGCCCGCGTCTCTTCGTGATGATGGAGACCGAGATCTGGCCCAACCTGCTGCGCGAGTGCCGGCGGCGGGGCGTCAAGACCGCGGTGGTGAACGGCCGGCTGTCGCCGCGATCGTACCCGCGCTACAAGATGATTCGGCCGCTGATGCGGCGGGTGCTCGACGACATCGATCGCTTCTGCGTGCAGAGCGAGGAGTCGGCGCGACGGTTCATTGACCTGGGCGCGAATCCGGGCAGGGTGGTCGTGACCGGGAGCCTGAAGTTCGATTCGCTGGACCTGCCGTCCACCGGGCCACAGGCCCGCGCCCGGGAACGCGTGCTGCGCTATTTCCGCGTGCCCACGACGCGTCCGGTGCTGGTCGCCGGCAGTACGATGAAGGGCGAAGAGGCCGCCGTCCTGCGGGCGTTCCGGCGCCTGCGCTCGACGGTTCCGAACGCGCTGATGATCCTGGCGCCGCGCCACCCCGAGCGCTTCGCCGAGGTCGAGCAACTGTGCCGCGTCGAAGGCTGGAAGGTCGCGAAGCGCACCGACCTCGCCATCGATGCCGAGCCGCGCGTGGACATCGTCGTCCTCGATACCATCGGCGAGTTGGCGACGGTGTACCAGGTGGCGACGGTGGTCTTCGTGGGCGGGAGCCTGGTGGCCACCGGCGGCCACAACGTCCTCGAGCCCGCGGTGTTCGGCAAGCCGATCGTGTTCGGCCCGCACATGGAAAACTTCTTTGAAATCGCCGACGCCTTCGTGACCAACGGCGCCGGCGTCCAGTTGTCTGGCGCCCGCGATCTCGAGGACACCCTGCTCACGCTGATGGGCGACCCGGTGCGGCGCGCGCGGCTGGGCGCCGCCGCCCGCGCGTTGGTCGAAGCCAATCGCGGCGCGAAGGAGAAGAGCGTCACCGTGCTGGCGGATTTACTGCCGGGGAAGGCGCCCGCCTATCCCGCGAATGTCAGGCCGTTCAGACCCCTTGCTTGATTCCCTCTACGGCCAGGTGATGCGCGTCCGGCGGGTATGGTCCGAGACGCATCCGGACCGGCGCCGCGCACTGGCGCGGCCGGTGATTAGCGTCGGCAACCTGTCGGTAGGCGGCACCGGGAAGTCCCCGGTGGTGGCCGCGATCGCGCGATGGCTCATCGAGCAAGGCGAGCGTCCGTCGATCCTGAGCCGAGGCTACGGCCGCGCCGACGCGCCGGACGGCGTGGTGGTGGTGTCCGATCGCGAGGGCGTGCTTGCCAGCGTCGATTGCGCCGGTGACGAGCCGCTGATGCTGGCCCGCCAGGTGCCTGGCGCGGCCGTGTGCGTTTCCCCCGATCGGTATCTCGCCGGCTCGGTCGCCGAGCGCACGCTCGGCTGCACGATCCACCTCCTCGACGATGGCTTTCAGCACGTGCAACTGGCGCGCGACCTTGACGTGCTCGTGACGACGCTTGGCGAGATCCCTAACGGGCGCGTGCTCCCGGCGGGACGCCTGCGCGAGCCGATCGACATGGCCTCGCGTGCCGACGTGCTGGTGGTGTCGGACGCCACGGCCGGTGCGGCGTCCGCCGAGGCCTGGCTGCTGGGTATCTCGTTGTCATGCGGCGCGACCCGTTCGCTCCAACTCCCACGGATTGACGGCCCGGTGCTGGCCGTGGCGGGCATTGCCCATCCCGATCGGTTCTTCGCGATGCTGCGTGAATCAGGCGAGACACCCGCGGCGACGATCGGTTTTCCCGACCACCATCGCTACACGCGCGCCGACCTCGATCGCATTGCCGGGAAAATGCGCGACGTGAACGCCGTTGCCGTGCTGACGACGGAGAAAGATGTGGTGAGGTTCGAGGCGCTCGGCAACTTGCCGTTTCCACTCCGCCCCGTGCCCCTCGGGCTGCAGTTCGATCCGCCCGAGGTGTTGTTCGACTCGGTCCGGGCGGTCCTCGCATGAGGGCGCGCATCGAGTACTGGTCGGTGGTTGCCGTCCGTGGCGTCGCCCGTCGCCTGCCCGACGCCGTGGTCCGCGCGTGGGGCGGCCTGCTTGGCTTGATCTTCTATGCGGTCGATCGGCCGCACCGTCGCGTCGCCCTCGCCAACCTCGAGCAGTGTTTTCCGCAACGCCCGGCCGCCGAGCGCCGTGCGATTGGCCGCGCCACCTTTGCGCATTTCGGACGAGTGCTGCTCAAGCTCCTGACGTTTGGCGCGCTCACGCCGGCACAGATGCTGGCAAGCGCGGAGTATGAAGGCGCGGAGCACGTCCGCCTCGCCTATGACCACGGCAAGGGTGTGCTCTTCTTCACCGGCCATTTCGGGTTTTGGGAGCTGCAGGCGCTGGCCCACGCGGTGAAATTCCGTCCGATCGGCGTCCTGGCCCGCTCGCTCGACAACCCGCCGCTGAACCAACTCCTCGAACAGATTCGCACGCACACCGGCAACACGGTGATCTATCGTCAAGGCGCCGTGCGCCGAGTCCTGAGGTTGCTGGCCGCCGGTGAAGGCGTGGCGCTGCTCATCGATCAACATATGCACAGCGCCGACGCGATTTACGTGAACTTCTTCCAGCGCCCGGCCGCGACCACCTCGACACTGGCGGCGATTGCGATTCGCACCGGGGCGGTGGTGATCCCGGTCTTCGCGCTGCCGTTGCCGGGCGGACGCTATCGCTTCGTCTACGAAGCGCCGGTCCCGGCGCCGGTCCACGGCGGTCCCGACGCCGTTGGCGAGTTCACGCAGCGGTGCACCGACGTGCTCGAGATGCAGGTGCGCCGGCGCCCCGACCTCTGGCTGTGGATGCACCGGCGATGGCGCGATGCGCCCGTGCCCGAGGCGCCCGGCATGTTCCCGAAGGCGAAGGATGACGGAATAACGAATAACCAATAACGAATAACCAATAACGAATAACCAATAACGAATGACGAATGACGAATAACAACCGGGTCGTCATCGTGGCGCCAAATTGGCTGGGCGACGCGGTGATGGCGCTGCCTGCCGTGGCCGACGTGCGCCGGCACTTTCCCGAGGCGCATCTCGGCGTGGCGGCGCGTGCCTCGGTCGCGCCACTTTTTGACATGGTAGGCGGCATCAACGACGTCGTGCGCCTGCCGGGGCGCGGGGGTCTTGGCGCCCTCACGACGTGGCAGGACGACGCGGCCGCGATCAAGGCGGGAGGGTACGACACCGCGCTGCTGTTGCCAAACTCGTTCGCGTCGGCGCTGATCGCGTCGCGCGCCGCGGTGGCGGAACGATGGGGGTACGCCGCGGATTTTCGTGGCCGCTACCTGACGCGGGCGATCCCCAAGCCGGCGGCGCCGCTCCACCAGGCGGCGTACTACCAGGCGCTCGTCTCGGGACTGGGCATCCCAAACGGACCGTTGCATGCGCGCGTCGTAGCCGATGCCGAACGCGGACGCGCGCTGGTCCGCGAGATTGGTCTCGATCCCGACGAGCCCTTCGTGGTGTTTGCGCCGGGGGCGGCCTACGGCCGCGCCAAGCAGTGGCTTCCCGAACGATTCGTGGAGCTCGGCGACCTGATCGTCCGCGAGCGCGGCTGGGGCGTGTTGCTGGCCGGCTCCGGCGCGGACCGGCCGGTGTGCGGGCAGATCGCCGCGAAACTTGCGCGGTCGGGCACGCGGCTCAATCGCGCCGTGGACTTGAGCGGCAAGACGGACCTGCGATCGTTGGCCGCGTTGCTGTCGGTGTCGCACGCCGTGGTGGCGAACGATTCGGGCGCCATGCACCTGGCCGGCGCGGTGGGCGCCACCGTCGTCGCGGTGTTTGGCGCCACCAACGAAGCGCGCACGTCGCCGCTCTCGTCGGGTCCCGATTCGCCGGCGCCGGTCATCATCACGCATCAGGTCTTCTGCCGGCCCTGCATGCTGCGTGAATGTCCGATCGATCACCGGTGCATGCGCGGCATCACCGCAAGACGCGTGTTTGATGCGGTCATCAAGAATTAATAACCAATAACCAATAACCAATAACCAAATGCGACCAGCAATCTTTCTTGACCGCGACGGGACGCTGAATGTGGACGTCGGCTACATGCATCGCATGGCGCAGCTCGAACTGTTTCCCTGGGCCGGCGATGCACTGCGCCTGCTTCAGCGCGCCGGCTATCTGCTGGTGATCGTCACCAACCAGGCCGGCCTGGCCCGCGGCATGATCGCGCCGGGCTTTGTCGAAGCGACCCACGCGGAAATGCGCCGCCGCCTGCAGAGTGCGGGGACCGACCTCGACGCGCTCTACTACTGTCCGCACGACCGATCGGGATCGGTGCCCGGCTTGAACGTCGACTGCCGATGCCGCAAGCCGCGCACCGGGATGATCGACGATGCGGTCCGCGACCTTGGGATCGATCTGTCCCGCTCGTGGGTGGTCGGCGACAAATGGCTCGACGTGCAGTTGGGCCACAACGCCGGCGCCCGGTCGATCCTCGTACGCACCGGCTGGGGCGTGCAGCAGGAGGGCGCGCGCCCCGCGGGCCAGCGGGTTGAGGCCGTGTGCGACAATCTGATGCACGCCGTTTCCGTGATCCTCGGCACCCCTGAAGGGGTGCCCTACGAACAGACTTGATGCCCACATCGACTGAACGCCTCGTCCGCCTCATCGCTGCCGGCCGCGACCAGCGCGTCGTGGTGTTCGGCGATCTGATCGCCGACGAGTACGTCTCCGGCCGCATCGCCCGGGTGTCGCGCGAAGCCCCGGTCCTGATCCTGGAGTACGACGCCACCGAGATCGTCCCCGGCGGCGCCGGCAATGCCGCCAACAACGTCGCCAGCCTCGGCGGCGAGGTGCGGCTGGTGTCCCTCGTGGGGCGTGACGAGCCGGGCCGCCGGTTGTTCAAGGTGTTGCCGGCCCGTGTCGCACGGACCGGCCTCGTCCGCCCCGGTGGTTTTCGAACGCCGATCAAGACGCGCATCCTCGCCGGCGGCATTCATTCCGCCAAGCAGCAGGTGGTCCGCATCGATCGTTATACCAGCGAGCCGGTGTCGGACGCGCAGCGCGAGGCGGCCGAGCGCGCGGCCCGACGCGCCGTGCGCGGCGCGGACGCGGTGCTGGTCTCCGACTATGGCTCGGGGCTGGTGACGCCGAGATTCGTCAGCGAACTGGCGAAGAAGGTGAAGGTGCCAGTGCTCATCGACTCGCGCTACGCCCTGACGCGCTACCGCGGGCTCACCGCCTGCACGCCGAATGAATCGGAAGTGGAGCAGGTGCTCGGCGTCAAGATCGACGACCGCGCCGGCGTCCTCGAGCGGGCGGGCCGCGCACTGCTCAAGCGGACCCGCATGCAGGCCGTGCTCATCACCCGCGGCAGCCGCGGGATGGCGCTCTTCGAACCGGGCAAACCGACGGTGCACATCCCGATCTTCGGTTCGGATCAAATCGCGGACGTCACCGGCGCCGGCGACACGGTGATGGCGACGATGACGCTGGCGCTGGCCGCGGGCGGCAGCTACGAAGACGCCGCCCGGCTCGCCAATTATGCCGGCGGGCTGGTGGTGATGAAGCGCGGCACCGCCACGGTGTCGGCGAGAGAACTCAAGGCGGCGGTCCTGAAAGGTGCGGATGGGAGAAGTGCTTAGCCGCGGCCAGCTGGCCGAGCGCGTTCGCGAGAACCGCGCGCAGGGGCTGACGCATGCCTTCGCCAACGGCGCCTTCGACCTCCTGCACGCCGGCCATGTCCGCTACCTCGAGGCGGCCGGCCGCGAAGCGGACCGGTTGATCGTGGCGGTCAACGACGATCGATCGGTGCGCGGCCTGAAGGGCGCCCATCGCCCGGTGTTGAACGAAGCCGATCGCGCCGAGCTCGTGGCCGCGCTGCGCGTGGTGCATTACGTGGTGATTTTCCCCGAGCCGACGGTGACGCCGCTCCTTGAATTGCTGCAGCCCGAGGTGCACTGCAAGGGCACCGACTATACGCCCGACACCGTGCCCGAACGCGACACCGTCCGCGCCTATGGCGGGCGCATTGCGATCGTCGGCGATCCCAAGGATCATTCCACCAGCGATCTGCTTTCCCGGCTCAAGTCGTGAAGTCCACCCTCCATCGCATCCTGATCGTGCGGCTCAGCGCCCTGGGCGATATCGTCCACGCGCTGCCGGTGCTGGCGGCGCTCACGCGCGAATGGCCGGCGGCGTCGATCGACTGGCTGGTCGAGGAAGCGTATGCGCCGGTCCTGGCGCTGGCCGCCGGCCTGAACCGCCGCATCATCGTCCGCGCCGGCGCGGCGATCGAGCAACCCGGCGCCGTGGCCTTTCACGGCGCGCTCGGTTATGCGCGAGCCGCCGCCTACCTGCGGCGCCAACGCTACGATGCCGCGCTCGATCTCCAGGGCTTGATCAAGTCGGCGGCGTGGGCCCGGCTCTCCGGCGCGAAACGGGTCATCGGCTTCGATCGCACCAACTTGCGCGAGCCGCTGGCGGCGCGGTTCTACACCGAGACGATCGAACCGCAAACGACGCGTCACATCATCCAGAAGAACCTTTCGGTGCTCTACAAGCTGGGCGCGGTGGCCGGCGTTCCCGAGCTGCCGCTCGATCCCCGGCCGTCCGACGCCATCACCAGGGCGGTGGCGGCGATCGGCGGCGTGCGCCGCTACGCCGTGCTTAACCCTGGCGCGGCCTGGCCGAACAAGCGTTGGCCGCCGGAAAAATTCGGCGCCCTCGCGGCCGCCATCCATGACCGCTTCGGCCTGCGATCCTTCGTCACGTGGGGGCCGGCTGAACGCGATCTCGCCGCCGCCGTCGTCGCGGCCTCACGGGGCACGGCGGAACCGGCGCCGCCCACCGAGGTCGGCGACCTCGCCGCCCTCATGCGCGGAGCCGCGGTGGTCGTGTCCGGCGACACCGGGCCGCTGCACATCGGCGCCGCCATGGGCGCGCCGCTGGTGGGGCTCTATGGACCGACCTGGCCGGCACGCAACGGGCCCTGGCATCCCGACGATGAGGTGATCTCGCGGGCGGGGGAGTGCGTGTGCCACCACAAGCGCCAGTGCCAGCGCGGCAAGCCCTGCATCGATTCCATCGAGGTCGGCAGCGTGCTCGAGGCGGTGGCGCGACGGCTGGCCAGGGTGACGCCCGCGTGATGACCCGCCTGCTGGCGCGATGGCGGGTGTTTCTCGGCTTCGTCTTCGCCGCGATCGTGTTGTGGCTCGCGACGCCCACGCCGCAATCGCTCGCGTTCGGCGCGCTGATTGCCCTGGCCGGGGAGCTGCTGCGCACGTGGGCCGCGGGTCATCTCGAGAAGAGCCGGGAGGTGACCAGCTCGGGTCCGTATCGCTTCACGCGGCATCCGCTGTACCTCGGTTCGTCGCTGATTGGCATGGGCCTGGCGGTGGCGGCGCACCATCTCATCGTCGCCGGCCTCATCGCCGCCTACCTCGCCGCCACGCTGACCGCCGCGATGCGAAGCGAAGAAGCGCACCTGCGTGAGAAATTCGGCGACGCCTACGACGCTTACGCGGAGAAGCGGACCGCGCCGATGGCTCGCGTGTTCAGCTGGAGTCGCGCGAAGCACAATCGCGAGCATCACACGATGGCGGGGTTGCTGGCCGGCCTCGGGCTGCTGGCGATCAAGCTGGCGCTCGCCTGATTGATCAGCGCTCCTGCGCCGCCTGCTCGGGCCGATCGTCCTCGCGATCGACCCGCCACTCCTCGGCGCAGCGGCTGCACACCACGATGACGAACGTCCCGCCCTCGATGGTGGTCGAGACACGCCGCGGCACGCCTGACGCCTCGTCGCACTTGGGACAACGCGCGGGAAATTCTGGCGGCGGCACTGGTCGCGGCGACGGCGCGCCGGGCTTGCTGTTCATCGATTGCGTTGGGGACCGTCCCAACTTAAGTGCGCGCCGCGATCCCGTCTGCCTGATACCCGACAGAACAGCCCAGTGTGTCCGATACCAGACATACGCACCAAAGGTTGAGGTGTTAATGTCCGCAGACCGTCCGGCGGGTTTGGGCGAGAGGTTCAATGACCATCGCCAATTCGAGCGCAGAAGGATCTGTGGGAACTCGTGCGAACACTTCCCGGAGCCGCAACCTGCTGCTCGACGCGTTGCCGGTGCAGGACTACGAGAGCCTGCGTCACAAGCTCGAGATCATTTCTCTCGAGCCCAAGCAGGTCCTTCACAATCCCGGTGAGCCGTCCGCGTACGTCTACTTTCCGCGTGGCGGATTCCTGTCGATGGTGGTCGTTCTCAAGAACGGCGCGATGGTTGAAGTCGCCACGGTGGGGCGCGAGGGCATGGCGGTGGCCTCGCCCAGGGGCCCCGGGCGCGTCGCCGCGACGAACACGCTCGTCGTCGTCCAGGGTTTCACCGAGAGCTGCTACCGGATGAGCAGCGACGACTTCAATGATGAGATGGACCGCTGCCAGGCCTTCATGCAACTGATGACGCGCTATGCCGACGCGTTTCTTGGCGTCGTGATGCAGGCCACCGGGTGCAATGCCGCGCACACCGTGGAGCAGCGGCTGTGCAAGTGGCTGCTGATGGCGGAGGACCGCATGGAGGCCGCCGAGTTTTCACTGACGCAGGAATTCGTGGCGATGATGCTCGGCGCGACGCGCCAGACGGTGACGGTGGTGGCCGGCGCGATCCAGCGGAAGGGCCTGATCACTTACCACCGCGGCCGCGTCAAGATCGTGGACCGCGCCGGACTCGAAGCAGCGTCCTGTGAGTGCTACAGGGTGTCGGCGCGGCTGCTGCGCGACGCGGTGACGCCGCTGCCGAAGGCCAGAAGCGCGCGCGCGAAGTAGGCCAGGGAGCGAGCGAAGCGAGTCCGGCCGTGGTCGAGTGCCTCGACGATGGCGCGGCTGAAGGAGGCCGCGTAGGTCGCAACGTGACCACACGCTGGATGATGACGCGCTCACACGTTTCCACCACGTGACAGACACGAGCCTTACGACCGCAGACGCCGTTGTTCCCGTTGCGGCCGGATAGCCCGCCGCATCCGACGCCGGCGATTCTGAAGTTCTGGATTCAGCTCCTCAAGGACGAAAATCACCAAAGCAGGACGCCCGAGGCGCGTTGAGTTGTCGTCGGTGGTGTCGTGGGAAATGATGCGAGTCCACTGACAGCCAAGTGTGGCCACTGTATATCCATATCGCCAAGGACGGCTCACAATGGGCATACTCGACCATGCTCAAAGAAAGGGCACCCGGCGGAACGCTCGTGTTTCTCATCGCCGCCATCGCTCTCGCGCTGGTGCTCGGCGACGCAGAGCTAACGCCGGCCTGGTTCGCGGGTAAACCGTCCGTGATACCCGGCGTCAAGTGGTTTGTGGTCCTTGCGGAAGTGGCGGCCCTCGCCGGGTTTCTGAGCCAGGCGAGCACCTTCGGAACGGCTCTTGCCATGATGCTTGCGCTCGCCAACGTCTTCGCGCTCGCTCTCAATGGACTGAGCGCCATGATGTTCTCCAACTGGGGCGGTTACGTCAACAACGCAGGGCTGCTGCTGTTCTGCTTCTATTGCGCGCAGGTCGCGATTCTCCTGCTCGCCTTCTTGACGCTGCGCGAACAGCCGACCCGGGAGCGAGATCGGTACGTTCCCGTGGCCGCAATACTGGTTGTCATTTGGGGCGTCGTTCTGTTTTTGATCGCCAAGGGCGCCGCGTAACGATGCGCGATTCCGCGCCAATGATCATTGACGCCGGGGGAGATGTGATGAATACAGGCCTCGAAGGGGGGCTGCTGCTTGGCGCCTCCTTTCTG
>JBDTMB010000169.1:0-11505 GCA_039934485.1 Vicinamibacterales bacterium | reverse complement strand
GCCCTGGTGCCAGTGGTCTTCGACCACGACGATGGCGCCGGTTTCGACAACAGCTTTCTGCAGGCTCTTCACATCGAGCGGCTTGATCGAATACAGGTCGATGACGCGGATGGCGATGCCCTTCGCCTTGAGCTCGTCGCAGGCCTTGAGGGCCTCGAACAACGTGACCCCGGCGCCGATCACCGTGGCGGTGTCGTGGTCGCTCGTGCGGACGACCTTCAACCCACCGATCGGAAACATCTCGTCGTTGCCGTAGATCACCGGCGTCTTCGGCCGCGAGGTGCGGATGTAGACCGGGCCGTGATGGGCGGCGGCCGCGCCGATCAGGCGCTCGGTGCTCACCGCGTCCGACGGGTACAGCGCCACGAAGTTCGGTTGCGCGGTGGTCATCGCGAAATCTTCGAGGGCCATCTGCGAGGGTCCGTCTTCGCCGATCGAAACCCCGGCGTGCGAGCCGGCGAGCTTGATGTTCAAGCCGCTGACGGCGGCCATGCGGATGAAGTCGCCGGCGCGCGTGAGGAACGCCGCGAAGGTCGACGGGAACGGGATGGCGCCACGTGCCGCCAGGCCCATCGCCGCCCCGACCATCACCTGCTCGGCGATGAAGAACTGGAAGAAACGCCCGGGATGCGCCGCCTCGAACTTGTCGCTGAAGGTGGAGTTCTTGACGTCGCCGTCAAGCGCCACCACCCGCGGGTCGACGGCACCGAGCTTGGCGATTGCCACGCCGTAGGCTTCACGCGTCGCCACCTGGTCGCCAAGCTTGTAGGCGGGCGCCGGCATCGGGGCCGCCGCCGGCTCGGGCCGCGCTGCGGGCGGGGCCGGGATCACCGGCTTGGGTCCGGTCTCGGTGACGACCTGGATCTCCAGCTCCTCGATGCCGCGCTGCATCTGTTCTTTGGAGAACGCCTTGCCGTGCCAGTTGGGCTGTCCCTCGGTGAACGACACGCCCTTGCCCTTCAAGGTGCGGGCGATGATGACGGTGGGCCGTCCCTTCATGGCAGCGGCTTCTTCGTAGGCGCTGACGATTTCCATCATGTCGTGGCCGTCGATCGAGACGACGTGCCAGCCAAACGCCTGGAAGCGCGCGCGATAGGTCTGCATGTCGTGTTCGAGCTCGGTCGGCCGGCTCTGGCCAAGCCCGTTGACATCAACGATGGCGCACAGTGAATCGAGCTTGTGGAAATGCGCGGACGCCGCGGCCTCCCAGACGCTGCCTTCCGCGGTTTCGCCGTCGCCCATCAGCACGTAGGTGCGATAGGGCGATCCGATTCGCCGCGCGTTGAGCGCGATGCCAATGCCGGCGCACAGGCCCTGGCCGAGCGATCCGGTGGCGACGTCGACAAACGCCAGGCGCGGCGTGGGGTGGCCTTCAAGGTTCGACGAGAACAACCGCAGGTCGGTGAGGCGCTCGCGCGGAATGAAGCCGACCTCGGCCCACATCGCGTAGAGGAGCGGGGCGGCGTGTCCTTTCGACATCACGAGGCGATCGGCCTCGGAATGCTGCGGGTTCGTCGGATCGAACCGCATCTGGGCGAAGAACAACGCGGCCATGAGGTCCGCCGCCGACATGCACGACGTGGGGTGCCCGCTCGCAGCCGCCGTGGTGGCGCGAATCGACTCGATTCTCAGACGGGTGGCTATATTTTTGAGCGCGGACAATGTCGACGAATCAACAGGCAACGGGGAACCTCCAAGGGGGAACGAGAATTATAATGGAGAGATGTTCGTTCTGCGCTACCTGTACGTACTCGCACTGGTCGCTTGGCTGGGCGGTATGGTCGTGGCGGGTGCCATCGTGGCGCCGTCGATTTTCGTAGTGCTGGAGCAGTGGGACGCCGCCGAGGGCCGCGTGCTGGGCGGCGCGGTGTTCGGCGAGGTGCTGCGACGGATCCACCTGCTGGGCTACGCCATGGGCGTCGCGATGTTCGTCGCCCTGACGATGAAGCGGCTGCTCGGGCCGCGCCCGCCGGGCTATGGGATTCGCGTCGGCATCATCGCCGCGGCGCTGGCGTTCAGCCTGTATTCGGGCCGCGTCGTCGGCCCGCGCGTCGCCGACCTCACGCGACAGGTCGCGGGACCGATCGCGGCGCTGCCGGCCACCGATGCCCGGCGCGTCGAATTCGAGCGCCTCCACGACTATTCGAGCTGGTTACTGGGCCTGACGGCGTTTGGCGGGCTCGCGCTCTTATGGTGGGAAGCGCGGGAATGAGCAATAAGCAATAAACAATAAGCAATAAACAATAACCAATAAGCAATAACCAATAACCAATAACCAATAACCAATAACCAATAACCAAACGATGAAACACACCATCACGCTGATTCCAGGGGACGGGATCGGTCCCGAAGTCACGCGCGCGGTGGTGCGTGTGCTGGCGGCCACCGGTTTCGAACCCGAGTGGGAAACCTTTTCCGCCGGCGCGGAAGCCGTGAAGGAACACGGCACCACGCTGCCGCCGGCGCTGCTCGAGTCGGTGGCGCGCAACAAGGTCGCGCTCAAGGGCCCGATCACCACGCCGATCGGCCAGGGCTTCACCAGCGTCAATGTGGGCCTTCGCCAGGCGCTCGACCTCTACGCCAACCTGAGGCCGGTGTGGAACCTGCCGTCGGTGCCGTCGCGGTTCCAGGGCGTCGACCTGGTGATCGTCCGCGAGAACACCGAGGACCTCTACGCCGGGCTGGAGCACACGGTGGTGCCGGGGGTGGTCGAGAGCCTCAAGATCATCACGGAGAAGGCGTCGACCCGCATCGCGCGGTTTGCCTTCGAGTACGCGCGGCGGCACGGGCGCAAGCGGGTGACGGCCATCCACAAGGCCAACATCATGAAGCTCAGCGACGGGTTGTTCCTCGAGTCGTCGCGCCGGGTCGCGGCCGGCTATCCCGACATCCAGTTCGACGATCGCATCGTCGACGCGGCGTGCATGCACCTGGTGATGCACCCGGAGAAGATGGACGTGCTGCTGCTCCCCAATCTCTACGGCGACATCGTGTCGGACCTGTGCGCCGGCCTGGTGGGGGGACTCGGCGTGGTGCCGTCGGCCAACCTCGGCGAGAACAGCGTGGGCGTCTTCGAGGCGGTGCACGGCACGGCGCCGGACATCGCCGGCAAGGATCTCGCGAACCCCACGGCGCTGCTGCTCTCGGCGGTCCTGATGCTGCAACACCTGCACGAAGACGCGCGCGCCGCGGCGATCATGACGGCGCTCAAGACGGTGCTCGCCTCGGGCCACGTCACGCCCGATCTCGGCGGCGCGGCCACCACGACTTCATTCGCCACGGCCATCTGCCAAGGGGTCAGGACATGAGTTGCGCATTTTTCATGGCCGGCCCCCTATAATTGAGAGCTGTGGCTACTGACGACATTTCCGACGCCGTCCTGGCGCGCGCCGACGTGGCGCGGTTCATGGAAGGCGGCCACGGACTGACGAGCGACGCCGCGCGGACCCGCGTGCTCGGGTATCTCGAAGAGCTCAAGACGACGCAGCGCTACGAGCTGTACCGCGCGCTCGAGTACCCGCTCTATCCCATCCTCAGGAAGATCGAACGCGTCGGCGAGGGCCAGCAATTCGCGATCGACGCCGCCAACCTTGGCCGCGTCATCTACGCCTCGAACCACCGCAGCCACATCGACTACCTCGTCGAGCCGCTGGTCCTGGACGATGCCGGGATTCGGCCGCCGATCATCGCCGCCGGCATCAACCTGTTCGGCGGGCCGCTCGGCCTGATCCACAAGCACGTCACCGGCGCGCTGCCAATCCGCCGCAACATGAAGGACCCGGCGTACCTGATTACGCTCAAGGCCTACGTCAGCGAACTGCTGCACAAGCACGACCTGTTTTTCTATCCCGAAGGCGGCCGCAGCTACAGCGGCGAGCTGAAGCCGATCAAGGCCGGGCTGTTCAACGCCTGCCTCGACGCCGGGGTGCCCAACCTGGCGCTGGTGCCGGTCACGGTGGCCTACGACCTGGTGCTCGAAGATCACATCCTGGCGCGCCAGCAGGTGAAGCGCCGGCAAAAGGCGTTCAGCCGCGAGCTGGCGGAGATGGTCCGCTACGCGGTGGGCTATCGCAGCCGCGCCTTCGTCACCTTCGGCCGGCCGATTCCGCTCGACGGGGTGGACGTCCACTCGAAGCGGTCGGTGGTCGAGCTCACGCGCGTGGTGCGGAGCGAGCTGGGCCGGCTCTACAAGGTGCTGCCGACGGCGGTGCTGGCCACCGCGATGACCAAGTCCATGGCGAAGGCGGACCTGGTGTCGCGCCTCGACGCGACGCTCGAGACCCTGCGCGCCGAGCACGCCAATCTCAGCGTCTCGACGACCGCCGAAGTGCTGGCGCTGGCCACCGAACCGCTCGAGGCGCGTGGCATCATCAAGGTCGAGCACGGCCGCTACCGCGTCCGCGAGCGCAACGTGCTTCGCTATTACGCCCGATCGATCGCGCACCTGCTGTCGGCGCCCGGTGTCACGCACTGATGCTCGACGCCCCTTCCAAGGCCCTCTTCCACGGCCTGGCGCAGGTGCCGGCCCTCCAACGCCTCGCCTCGCGGTACGGCATGGCCAAGGGCAGCGGCTTCGCGCGGCGCTTCATCGCCGGCGAGTCGATCCTCGAAGCCCTCGCCGCAGTGCGCGACCTGCCGGCGAAGCAGCTTCACCTCACGCTCGATTACCTCGGCGAGAGCGTCTCGAGCGCCGACGCGGCCGCGGCCGCGGCCGCCGAGTACGTGGGCATCTTTGACGCGATCGTGGCGTCGGGTGTCGAGCGCAACATTTCGCTCAAGCTCACGCAGCTGGGGCTCGACGTCGATCGCGCAACCGCCATCGACAACATGCGGCGCATCCTCGAGCCCGCCGATCACTACGGCTTCTTCGTCCGCATCGACATGGAGGGCTCGCTGTACACCGAGGTCACGCTGTCGGTGCTCGAGACCCTGTGGCAACAGGGACATCGGCAGATCGGCACCGTGATCCAGTCGTGCCTGAAGCGCTCGGACGGCGACATCCGCCGGCTCAACGCGCTCGGCGCGCGCGTGCGACTGGTGAAGGGCGCCTACAAGGAGCCGAAGACGGTGGCCTTCCAGAACAAGACCGACGTCGATGCGGCGTTCGTCGACCTGATGCGGCTGCTCCTCGACGCCGGCCACTACCCGGCCATCGCCACCCACGACCCGGCGATGATCGCGGCCACCAAGGCCTTCGTGCGCGAGAGGGGCTACGCCCAGGACCGCTTCGAATTCCAGATGCTCTATGGCATCCGCCGCGACCTCCAGGCCGCGCTCGTCGCGGAAGGCTACACGGTGCGCGTCTACGTGCCGTTCGGGCGCCAGTGGTACCCGTACTTCATGCGACGCCTCGGCGAGCGGCCGGCCAACGTCGCGTTTGTCCTGAAGGGGATCCTCACCGACCGCGGCTGATCACGTACGAGGCCACAGAGACACAGAGACACAGAGGCCGATTTCAGAAGACCTGATATCGAGGACACGAACCCCTCTGGGGATAGACCTCGCGCGCGCGACGAGTTGTGCTAACCAAGCGTCGCACGAGACGGCGCGCACGCGTCCAGGCACCGTCTCTTGAGAAAGCGACTGTGGCAGAAACTGCCACTAGGGATTCGCGTCTGGATTGAAAAGATTTCAACGGCGATCTCTACAGTCCGCCTGAGAACGCGTGAAATCAAGTGGCACGCTCGATGCTCCATTGTGGGCATGGAAGATCAAGATCCCCTCACAGAACGGATCATCGGCTGCGCGATCGAGGTACACCGGCAGCTTGGGCCCGGATTACTCGAGAGCGCATATCAAGCAGCGCTGTCGGTGGAACTCGCTTTCAATCGCCTTCGATTCGAGCGCGAACGTACAATTCGAATTGAATACCGCGGTCTCGAGATTGGTCATTACCGGCCTGATCTGATTGTAGAGAACGCCGTGGTTGTTGAGGTCAAAAGCGTCTCGGGCTACGACCCTGTCTTCACCGCGCAGATGTTGACTTACTTGCGGATCACAGGCCTCAAGACCGGCTTGCTATTGAACTTCAATCGTGCCGTTTTGAAGGATGGAATCAAGCGTTTCGTCTTGTAAAGAGCATTCTCTGAGTCTCTGCGTCTCTGTGGCGCCTTTGTTTGGGCAATTCCATTCTCCGGTTAGCGGCACCAGTCGCGCGCGAGACTGGCGAGCGCGTCGCGGCACGCCAGCACCGACTTCACGTCCACCCATTCTTCAACACTGTGCAGGCCGGCGCCGGTCGGGCCGAAGAGGATCGCCGGGATGCCCGCATCACCCAGCACCGAGGCATCGGTCCAAAACGACATCCCGATCAGGGCCGGGGTGCTGGGTGCTGGGGTGCTGGGTGCCAGGGTGCTGGGTGCTGGGGTGCTGGGTGCTGGGGTGCTGGGTGCCAGGGTGCCGGGTGCTGGGGTGCTGGGTGCCAGGGTGCTGGGTGCCAGGGTGCTGGGTGCCAGGGTGCCAGGTGCAAGACGACGAATTGCGGCCAGCAGCTTTTGCGGCAGTTCGTGGTTCGGATCGACCTGGTGTGGATTGCGCGCGAACAGGACGCGGCTCGCGGCCTTGAACTCCGGATCGTCGCGGCGCAAGCGCGCCAGCAGTTCCTCCACTTCCCGTCCGCCGGCCCCGGGCACTTCGCCGGGAATGGTCCGGCGTTCCATCTGCAAGTGACAGCGATCCGGATAGCTGCTCAATTCGTGGCCGCCTTCGATCACCGAGGCGTGGAGCGAGGCGGTGCCGAGCAGTGCGTGAGGCGGACGGGATTGCAGATCGCGATCCAGCCGATCCAGGCCGTCGAGGACGCGGCCCATCAGGCGGATCGCGTCGCGGCCTTCGCGCGGACGGCTGCCGTGCGCGGCGCGGCCCTCGGTTTCGATCTCGATCCACTCGAAACCCTTATGGGCAATGGCCACCTGGAGGTCGGTGGGCTCGGTCACCACGGCGCCATCGGTGCGCCACCTGGTGACGAGCGCATCGGCGCCGATGCTGGCGTGCTCTTCGTCGACGACGCACGCGATGACCAGGCGGCCGGTGGCCAGTCCGCCCGATTCGGCGATGGCGCGCGCGGCGCCGATCATCGCCGCCACGCCGCTCTTCATGTCCTGCGAGCCGCGGCCGTAGACGCGGCCATCCCGCTCGACCGGATCGAACGGGCGCGTCATGCCGGCCACGCCGACGGTGTCGATGTGGCCGCAGAACATCAGCGAGCGTCCCGGCGCGCGCCCGTCGAGCGTGCCGACCACGTTCGGCCGGCCCGGCGCCACCTCCTGGATCTCCACCGTCAAGCCAATGCCGCGCATCTCCTCAATGAGCGCGCGGGCCACGGCCGCCTCGCCCGCGGCGCCGGCCACAAGCGAGGGATTGACGGAGTCGATCGCAACCAGATCTTTGAGCAGCCGAAGCGCCGGATCCATTTCGTTATTCGTTATTCGTTATTGGTTATTTCCTGTTGTATTCCTCGTCCGTTGTCTTGACCAGCCACTTGGTAGTGCCGCCGAACTGGATGTTCACTTGCACGAGCGCCTCCTGCGGTGTCGCGCCGTGCCAGTGTTCAACGTTGGGTGGGGTGTATTCGCTGCCACCCTCCGGGTATTCCTTGTAGGGCTTGCCGCGCAGGCCGGTACGGAGGCGGCCCTTCTCCGCGTAGATCAGCTGGCCCTTGTCGTGGCTGTGCCACGCGGTGCGGGCACCGGGCGCGAAATTGCGCCGGCCCCCGGTAATGTCCTTGGCGTCCATGGTGGTGACGACGCCGGTGAAGTTGGGGTCAGACCCCGGCGGCGGCGCCTGGGCCGCCGACATGGCGGCGAAGCCCGCCAGGATGATACCTGCAGCGACGATGAAGCGTGTGTTGTTCATGGCGGATTCCTCTGGCACCACTAAAGTGGTGCCCTACTCTGTCTAAAGTGGCGCCCTACTTAATCATCGAAAAGTCCGTCGGGTCGAGAAAGACCGAGTCCACCTTCGCCACGATCTTGCCGTTGACCTGCGATTCGGTGTTGACCTTCTGCCATTCGGGATCGGCGCCGAACGCGGCCCAGTTGGCCTTGGCGGCGTCGCGGCTCTTGTGCGCGATGATGTAGACAAGGGTGTTGTCGTGGTTCGGTGCATCTTGCGGCACCCAGTAGCCGACGCTCTGCATGTCGTGCTTGTTGAAGATCCTGATCGTGTGATTGCGGAAGCGCGCCTGCAGTTCTCCGAGCTTGCCTTCCGGCGCGGTGTAGGTACGGAGTTCAAAGACGCGATTGGCAGCTTGCGCCGCCGCGGCGCGTTCGGTGACGAGCGAGCCGAGGGCGAAACCGGTGGCGAGCAGGAGTGCGGACCACGCAAACCGAGACCAGGTGATTGTCATCGTCTTTTTTCCTTTGGACGAAAAGGGACCGGAAAGGAATCATATACGCGCATGGCCCTGATCGACGAGGCGCGTCGCATTGCAGAACACGTGGCGGCCCACGGGGGCCGCGCCCTCTGCGTGGGCGGTTTCGTGCGCGATCGCATGCTGGGGCGCGAGTCCAAGGACCTCGACATCGAGGTGTTCGGCATCCCCCAGCCGGCCCTGGCCACGCTGCTCGCCACGCTCGGGCGCATCGAACCGGTCGGCCAGGCCTTCCCGGTCTACAAGCTCGGCCACGTCGACGTGGCCCTGCCGCGCCGCGAATCCAAGACCGGCCGCGGCCACAAGGGCTTCACGGTGGAAGGCGATCCGTCGATGCCGTACGCGGAAGCGGCGCGCCGGCGCGATTTCACGATCAATTCGATGGCCTGGGACCCGCTCACCGGCGAATACCTCGATCCGTTTGGCGGCCGCGCCGATCTCGAGCGCCGCATCCTGCGGGTGGTCGATGCCGCGACGTTCGCCGACGATTCCCTGCGCGTGCTGCGGGCCCTGCAGTTTGCCGCCCGCTTCGAACTCACGCTGGATGAGGATGCGGCACGGATCTGTCGCGGCATCCCGCTGGACGACCTGCCATCGGAGCGCGTCTGGGGGGAATTCGAGAAGCTCCTGCTGCAGGCCGCGCGGCCGTCGCTCGGCTTCGCGATCGCGCGCGACCTGGGCGTGATTCATCAGCTGCTGCCCGAGATGGAACCGCTCTACGACTGTCCGCAGGATCCGGAGTGGCATCCCGAAGGCAACGTCTGGATCCACACGCTGATGGTGATCGACAAGGCGCACGAGCTCAACGCCGACCTGGACCGCGCGCGGTTGACCACGGTGATGCTGGGCGCGGTGTGCCACGACCTCGGCAAGCCGGCGACCACCGCGATGATCGACGGGCGCGTGCGATCGCCGAATCACGAAGCGGAGGGCGTGGCGCCGGCGACGCGCATCCTCGATCGCTTCAACATCAACTCCGTCGACGGCTTCGACGTGCGCGGACAAGTGCTCGGCCTGGTGGCCGAACATCTTCGCCCGAGCGCGTTCCACAAGGCGCGCGAGACGGTCAAGGACGGCGCGTTTCGCCGGCTCTCGCAGAAGGTGGACCTGGAGCTGCTCGTGCGCTTCGCGCGCTCGGACTGCCATGGCCGCACCGGCGTCTTCGACTGTTCGGCGATGGATTGGTTTCTCGAACGGGCGAGGACGCTCGGCGTCGAGCATCGCCCGCCGTCACCGATCCTGCTCGGGCGACATCTGCTCGAACTGGGCGTGGGCCCAGGACCGCGGATGGGAGAGATCCTCCGCGCGGTGTACGAACTGCAACTGGATGGCGTCGTGAAGGACCTGGCGGATGCCCGCCGGCACGCCGCGCGATTGCTCAAGGGTTCAGGAACGAACTGAACCAGACCTGGGTTACGCTCCGGGTCAGGACCGCAGCAGGATCCGGGTGAACACCAGAAAGTCATCGAGGTGTTCAACGATGATGCGCCTGACAATGTCGAGGTTCAGCTTCTGGTAGTCGTGGATGGCGACAGGGCGAAACCCCTCCATCTTCTTCAGGCGATCCGAGAGGTCCGCGTCAATCAGCCCCGCGCCTTCGAGCAACGCGAAGGCCTCCCGCGTCTCCTGTGGAACACCCAGGCGTTGCACGCGCACCAGGTGCATCGTCGCCGGCGTATTCCTCGCGGACGCGATTGACGGCCCGCTCGATGGCCGCCGCCTTGTTGACGAGGACGTCATCGGCCATAGACGGTGCCTTCAGCAGCCACGCGCTCGAGGATGCCTCGCCGCTCTTCGTTGAGACGGGCATAGGCACCGAACACGCGATCCTCGAACAGCCCTCGCGCAGCGCTGTCGCCATCGTAAAGCAGCCGTCCACCGGCAACGATCTGGATCGCCATGACTGGGGTGGCGGCGGCGAGGTCCACGAGGTCGACGTCGTGGCCCAAGTGGGCGGCGATCCGCTCCTGGATGTCGAACCTGGCCTCGGGCGAGAGGCGCTGCCGTATCAGGACCGCAAGATCGGTATCACTGCCGCGATGCGTGGTCTCCTGCGCCGTTGACCCGAACCGGTACACCGCGACCACGTCATCCAGGGCTTGTCGCAGTTCGTCCACGATGAGGCGATCGGTGTCGATGGTCACGGCGGTGCCTCCCGTGATTCTAACCCGGTGGCTCGCGGCTGCGGGTGGATGGGAGGCGTCAGGAATTCAGGTATTTCGCAAACGCCTCGGGCGCGACGTTGCCGCCGCTGACGACCGCGACGACCGGGCCCTTCGACGGATCGATGCCGCCAAGCCCCAGCATGATCGCGGCCGTCGTGGCCGCGCCGCTCGGCTCAACCACGAGACGCGCATTGCGCGCGAGCCAGCCCACCGCCTTCGCGATGTCCTCGTCGTCCACCGTGACAACCTGATCGACGAACTTCTGCACGTGCGCGAAGGTGATGTCGCCCGGGCGGAGGTTCATCAACCCGTCGGCAATGCTCTTCGATGCTTCAAGCGTCACGGGGTGCCCCGCCGCGAGTGACTTCGTCATCTTCGGCGCGCCGGCCGGTTCGACGCCGACGATGCGCACGCCCTTCTTGGAGAGCTTGATCGCCGCCGACGCGCCGGAGAGCAAGCCGCCGCCGCCCACCGGCAGGACGACGGTCGCAACATCGGGGACCTGCTCGAGAATCTCCAAACCGACCGTGCCCTGGCCAATCACGATCAGCCGATGATCGAACGGCGGCACCATCGTCAATCCGCGCTCCTTCACTTCCTTCTCGGCGCGCGCCTGGCGATCGAGCGAGGTGGTGCCGGCGAAAATCACCTCGGCGCCGTAGCGGCGGCAGCCATCCACCTTCACGGCGGGGGCCGTCGTCGGCATCACGATCACGGCCGGCGCACCCAGCATCTGTGCGGCCATCGCCACGGCCTGGCCGTGATTGCCGGAAGAATAGGTGATCACTCCACGCTCGAGGCTCTTGCGGGGAAGCTGCGACACCATGTTGAAGGCGCCGCGGATCTTGAAGGCGCCCATCGGTTGAAGGCTCTCGGCCTTCAGGAAGAGACTCGGCGCGGACTGCCCCGGCGGGGGCTGAAGCCCCCGCCCTCCAGCAGTCTGGAGGGCCGGGGCTCCAGCCCCATGGA
>JBDTMB010000168.1:0-11540 GCA_039934485.1 Vicinamibacterales bacterium | reverse complement strand
AAGCGGCGTTGCTCGAGGAAATCGCGCCGATCGACGACATCCGCTCCACCGGCAGGTATCGCCTTACGGTGGCCGCCAACCTGTTGGCGGCTTTCTGGCGCGACACGGACTGACTACAATGCTTGCAATGCGCACCGCGCTGGTCGTCCTCGCCGTGCTGGCCGCGATGCGGCCGGGGAGCGCGCTCGCGCAAGCGCCCGCAGCCGACCTGGCGGCCCGTGTCATGACCGCGGTGCGCGCCGCGATGAAGCCGGCGCTGCCATTCCCGGAGAGTGACGACACCGGGAGTCCGGTGGACGGGGTGTCGTCCGGTCCCTGGCTGGTGCGCTTCCCTCAACCCGGCGAGGCTGGGTTCGAAGTCCTGGCCAATCCGCTCAACGCCGACAACCAGGCGCGATCGGCGAAGGCGATGGCCCAGATCGAGAGCGCGATTGAAGCCGCGCAACGAAAATCGCAGGCGCAGTACGATCGCGCCCTCTCGGAATCGCAGCGAACGGGGAAATCGCAGGACGTGGACGGCGTCACGCTCGGTGACGAAGGCGTCGCCGGCGCGCGCATCGATGCCGAAGCCCACGTGCTGATCGAAGTGGAGTTCAACCAGCCGGCCTACACCTATGAGGTGGCGTCTTCGCTTGAACCCTCCGCAACGCCAGGCACGGTCGTGGCGGGCTCGGTGGCCGTGCTTTCGGTTCCCTCGCACGTCTATCGCGACCGGACCACGAAAATGCCGGATGAGGACCGCTACTGCCCGGCTGAGACCGCGGTGTTTTTCGGCGCGCTCGCCGCCCCGAGCGTCAAGCGCCGTACCGGCGCCAACTTCGAGATTACGGCCTCCGAGAGCACGCCGCCCGTCACCACCGCCGTCCGGACCCTGGTCGTCCGACTGCGCGGCAACCAGGAGCTAATCGAAGACATTGTTCGCAAGACCGCTTGGGCCCAGCTCCAAGCCCTGATCGCGCAGTGACTTAGCGCCTTCGAAGTTGGTTGGAACAACCGTTCAGGTGTTGCCGTCCAAACAAGAGGAGGCAATCCCAATGTTCAGGCTTTATGAGTGGAATTTCTCGAGCACGATCGAAGTAGTGGTCGGCGCTCTTCTCGTCACCACGATCCTCGTCGTTAGCTTTATTCGTTAGCGCTAGCGGGGGTTTCCGTTAAAAGCTCGGACGGTCTGGCGCCGCAAGATAACTCTTGCGAGCGCGGACTGTCATTCCCGGCCGGCTTACCTTCACATCCAGCTTATGCACCTTGCCGTCGAGGGCAACCGGTGCGAACCCAATCAAATACTGGCTGCGTAGTTCTTGCGCGACCCGCTGAAACGTCGGCGCCAGGTCCTGTGTCTTCTGCAGCTCGAAGTAGCCGCCGCCGGTTTCGTCGGAAATCTTCCGCAGGTCCCGCGACGGACGCGATCGGACGATCCGCTGGCCGTTGAAGTATTCGGACTCGAGCCCGATCGAATAGACCATCACTTCTTCGTCGCGCGCGCGCTCCATCACGGTCTTGAAGCTCGTCCGGCTGGAGGTGTCCTCGCCGTCGGTGAAGACCAGCACGACGCGTCGCCCGTCGATGCCCTGGAGCGCATCGAGGCTGGTGCCGATGGCGTCGTTCAGGCGTGTCGGGTTGCCAAAGTACAAGTCGTTCAGCGCGCCGATCAACTCGTCGCGGTCGTTGGTGAAGGTGCCGCTCAACTGGATCTTGTCGTTGAACGCGCCGACCTGCGCCTTGTCCACCGGCAGCAGCCGCATCAGGAACTGTTCCGCGGCGCGGTTCAGCAGCTTGAGGTTGGCGGTCATGCTGGCGCTGGTGTCGAGCATCACCACGGCGGTGAACGGCTGCGACTCGTTGGAGAAGAGCGAGACGTCGGCGGGCTTGCCGTTGTCGAGGATGGAGAAATCCCCACGCTCGAGGTCGGGCACGAGGCGGCCGCTGCTATCGACCACGGTCGAGTAGATTGGCACCGTGCGCACGCTCGACTTGAAGAGCGGCTGGTCCTGGGCCGGGACCGGGGCCGCCAGGACGAAGCTGGCAAGGGCCAGAGCGACACAAACGGACAGAATAGGGGACATCCGGATCATGGCACCCCCAACTTTAGCAAAGGTTGAGCCACCACGCGGGCTCTGTGACGATTGTGCATTTTGCCGCCGGATCGAGTCCGCGCGGTCGGTCTTCTACCTCTGCGAGCGGTCGCTGAGCGATTCCGCGTATCGCAAGTACCCGTCCCTGCCTGTCGTGTCGTGCCGGGGCTACCAGCGCCGGGAGCCCGCCGCCCGGTGATAAGCTGAATTCACATGACCAGACACCGATATCCCGTCGGATCGATCCTCTTGCTCTTGGCCACGGCGGCGCTCTCCGCGTGCGGCGATGCGCCTAGCGCGGCGCAGCAGACGCCCGGTTCGACGTCGGCGGGGGACCAGGAAGTGGTGGCCGAGGTGGGCGGGCGCAGGATCACCCTCAAGGAACTCGACGCCAAGTGGGAAGAGTTCGACGCCGCCGAACGCAATCGCGTGACGCAGCTGCTCTACCAGAACCGCCGCAACATGCTGGACCAGCTGCTCGGGGACGTCCTGATCGAGCAGGCGGCGAAGGCCGCCGGGCTGGCGCCGGACGTCTACGCGCAGCAGGAGGCGGCCAAGCTCGTGCAGCCCGTGACGGAAGCCGACATCCTGGAGTTCTACAACCAGAACAAGGACCGCGCCAACGGCCGCACGCTGGAGCAGCTGCGCGGGCCGGTCAAGGATTTTCTCGACGGGCAGCGCCGCCTCCAGGCCAAGGCGCAGCTGGTCGACAATCTTCGCAGCAAGGACACCAGCATCATGGTGATGCTCGAGCCGCCGCGCTATACGGTGGAGCTCGCTTCGCACGATCCGGTTCGCGGGGAAGCCACGGCGCCGATCACGCTCGTGGAATTCTCCGACTATCAATGACCGTTCTGCATGAGGGTCGGTCCGACCCTCACGAAGATTCGCGAAACCTACGGGAACAGGGTCCGCATCGTGTTCAAGGATTTTCCGCTGCCGAGCCACGCCAACGCCTTCAAGGCGGCCGAAGCGGCGCACTGCGCCGGCGAGCAGGGCAAGTATTGGGAGATGCACGACCGGATGTTCGCCGATCAGCGCCTGCTGGAAGTACCGGCGCTGAAGGCCACCGCGGCGTCGCTGGGCCTGAGCGCGGCGGCGTTCAACCAGTGCCTCGACTCGTCGAAGTTTGCCGACATCATCCGCGAGGACATGACGCTCGGCGAAAAGCTCGGCGTCAACTCCACGCCGATGATCTACATCAACGGGCGGCCGGTGGTCGGGGCGCAACCGTATGAGGTGTTCAAGCAGGCGATCGACGAAGAGCTGGCCAGGAAGAAATGAAAGCGATTCTTGCGCGTGAGTTCGGTGGTCCTGAAGTACTGAAGCTGGAAGACGTGCCCGATCCCGTGGCCGGCGCCGGGCAGGTGCGCGTCCGTATCCACGCGATCGGCGTCAATCCCTACGAGACCTACATGCGGGCCGGCAGTTATGCCATCAAGCCGGCCCTGCCGTACATTCCCGGCGCCGATGCCGCCGGCGTGATCGATCAGGTCGGCGAAGGCGTGTCGGCGCTCGCGGCCGGCGACCGCGTCTACATCAGCGGCACCTCGCTCGGGAAGGCGCTTGGCGCGTATGCGCAGCTGGCGGTGTGCGCGCCGTCGCAGGTGCATCACCTGCCCGCGAATATCTCCTTCACGCAAGGTGCGGGCGTCTTCGTGCCGTACGTCACCGCGTGGCGCGCGCTGTTCGGCCGGGCCCACGCGCGCCCGGGTGACACGGTGCTGGTGCACGGCGCCAGCGGCGGCGTGGGGGTGGCGGCGACGCAGTTTGCGAGCGGCGCGGGGCTCACGGTGATTGGCACGGCCGGCACGGATGAGGGCCTGGCATTGGTGAAGGCGCAGGGGGCTACGCACGCGTTGAACCACCGGATGCCCGGCTACCTGGATCAGATCGCGTCGCTCACTGGTGGACGCGGCCCGGACTTGATTGTCGAGATGCTCGCCAACGTCAATCTCGATCACGACCTCACCGCCATCGCGCCCGGCGGCCGCATCGTCATCATCGGCAATCGCGGCCGCGTGGAGATCGACCCGCGCAAAATCATGACGAAGGACGTGTCGGTGTTCGGCCTGGCGCTGTGGGGGATTCCGGAGGACGAGATCCGGCGCGCCCACCTGGCGATCATCGCCGGACTCGCGAGCGGCATGCTCAAGCCGATGGTGGGCACTGAACTGCCGCTGGCCGAGGCGGCCCGCGCGCATGTCAAGGTGATGGAGCCCGGCGCTCGCGGCAAGATCGTGCTGATTCCGTAGTCATGGACTGGCTCTCCCGCCTCGAGACGCCGCAGAACGCCCTCGCCGTGCTGACGGCGATGATCACGCCCGCCGTCCTCATCTCCGCCTGCGGCGCCCTGATCTTCTCGACCAGCAGCCGTCTCGGCCGCGTCGTCGATCGCGTCCGGACGCTCTCCGCGAAGTTCGAAGAACTCGCCAGCCATCCTGAAAAGGACGACATGTTCGAAGAGCGGCGGGTGCTGATCTTCCAGCAGCTCGATCGCCAGACGTCGCGGGCCCGGCTCATCCAGCGCGCGATGACGGCCTACTATTCGGCGCTCGGCATCTACACGTTCGCCACCGTGACGATCGCGGTCACCTCGGCGGTGGCGCGCAACCTCACCTGGATTGCAGTCGGCCTGGGGCTCACCGGCGCGATGTTCATGCTGTATGGCTCGGTGCTGCTCATCGTTGAATCGCGCATGGCGCTCGGCGCGATCATGAGCGAGATGGACTTCGTCTGGAAGGTCAGCTCGAAGTACGCCGGCCACGAACTGACCAAGCGCACCACCGGCGGGCCGTTCACGTGGCTGGGCCGGAAGATCTGATCGCGGCGGGACGCCCTTTGGGGGGCCGCAGATTACGCAGATTCATCTGGCCACAGACAAACACGGATGATGCGGGGCCAAACGTGCGACTGGTTGCTCGCGGCGCTTCGCGCTACCGTCGCTGGCCGGCCGAAGGCCGGCCGTGAGCCAACCAATCGCTGCATCTGCGTCATCTGCGTCATCTGCGTCATCTGCGTCACCTGCGTCATCTGCGTCATCTGCGGCTAGCCTGTGCGCCCTCCGCTGTTATCTGCGTCATCTGCGTCAGCTGCGGCTAGCCTGTGCGCCCTCCGTTGTCATCTGCGTCATCTGCGGCCTAGGCGTCCTTCAGCGCGGTGACCGGGTTCACGCGCATCGCGCGGCGGGCCGGCAGCAACGTGGCCGCAATTGCGACCGAGGTGAGTAGCCCCGCCACCGCCACAAATGTCCACGGGTCGCGTGGTGCGATGCCGAACAGCATCGACGCCATGAACCGCGTCACGAGCGTCGCGGCACCCAGTCCCAGCACTGTTGCGGCCATCGTCAAGGTCAGGCCCTGCCCGAGCACCATCCCCACCAGGTCGCGAGGCGACGCGCCGAGGGCCGCGCGCAGGCCCAGTTCCTTCGTGCGGCTCGCCACCGCGAACGCCATCACGCCGTAGGTGCCGATCGCCGCGAGCAAGAGCGCGGTGGCGGCAAAGACGCCGACCAGCCAGGTGTTGAAGCGCCGCGGCGCCATCGACTGCGACAGGATGTCGTCGAAGCTGCGGATGCGCGAGATCGGCTGCAACGGATCGGCGCCGTGAATTTCTTCACGCAGCACTGCGGCGGGGGCTGAAGCCCCCGCCCTCCACTCACGCAGCGCTGCGGCGGGGCCCCCCGCGCTCGATGCGTCGGCCCAGACCACGAACGAGACGGAAGGCCAGCGCTCGTCGTTCTGCTCGAGCGGCACGTAGAACGTGGCGTCGGCGGGCCGTTCGATCGACCGGTACCTCGCGTTGGCGGCCACGCCGACGATCTCGTGACGCCGGCTGCCGCCAAAGAGCAGCACGCGGCCAATCGGATCGCGTCCCTTGAAATACCGGTCCGCCAGCGCGCGGTTGATGATCACGACCGGCGCGGTGTTGGCGCGATCGGCTGTCGAGAACGCGCGGCCGGCGACCAGCGTGATGCCCATCGCCCTGAAGTAGTCCGGCGTGACCAGCTGGAAGTCGCCGTTGGACTGGTCGTTGGCTTGCGGCACGGGATCGCCCTCGATCCGCATGCCGCGGTTTGGCGCGCCGGTGAGCGGCGCGGTGAATGAGGCCGCGACCGCCCGAATACCCGGCCGCCCGGACAGGCGATCGATCACGTCGTTGATGAACCGGATCTTCCTCGCCGGGTCGATGCGGCCTTCGGCGTCAACCGACGCCAGGTAGCGATCCGGCGCCAGGCTGAGCTCGGCGGCGAGCCGGCCCTCGCTGGCGAAGCCGAGATCGATTCGCGTGGCCTGCACGAAGCTCACCAGCAGCAAGCCGGCGCCGACGAGCAGCATCTGGGCGAGCGCGAGTTCGATCACCACAATCGCCTGGTGCCAGCGGCGCACGCCGCGGCTGCCGGTGAGGCGCTGGCCGATCTGCGCGAGCGCGTTCGCCGAGGTGCCGGCCGCCTGCAGCGCCGGTCCCAACCCGAACACCAGCGCGGTGGCGAGCGTCATGCCGAGCGTGAACAACAGCACCGTGCCGTCGAGAGCGATCTCACCCAGGCGCGGAAGGGTCGCCGGCGCCGCCGCCACGAGCGTGCGGATGCCGGCGGCCGCCAACGCGAGACCAAGCACGCCGCCGGGCACGGCCACGACCAGCGTTTCCGCGAGCAGCTGCCGGACCAGGCGGCCGCGCTCGGCGCCAAGCGCGATGCGCAGCGACATTTCCGCCCGCCTTCCCGCCGCCTGGCCGAGCAGCAGGTGGGCGACGTTGGCGCAGGCGATCAAGAGCAGCAGCGCCACCGCAATCTGCAGCAGCAGGACCAGCGGCCGCACGTTGCCGACAATCTCCTCGTGCAGCGGCATCACGCTGACGCCGAGGCCCGCGTTGGTATTCGGATAGCGAGCGGAGAGATCGGTCATCACCGACGTCAGCTCCGCCTGCGCGCGCTCGCGCGAGGCGCCGGGGGCGAGACGGCCCACCACGCTGATGTAGTGCGAATCTCGGATGCTGGTGATGTCGCCGGGAGTCAGGACGCTTCTCGGGACGCCGCGATCGCCCGTGACCCACACCTCAACGCCGGCGGCCATTGGCATGCTGAAGTCCTCCGGCAAGACGCCGGCGATCGTGTAGGTGATGCCGTTGAGGATTAGGGGCTGGCCCACCGCGCCTGGCGACGCGGCAAAGAGCCTGTGCCACAGCCCATCGCTCAGTACGGCCACGGGTTCGGCGCCGGCGCGATCCTCCGATGCCGTCGTGACGCGGCCAACCGCCGCCCGCACCCCGAGCAGTTCGAAGAAGTTGGCGGACGCCGACACTGCGCGCAGGCGCTCGGGCTCGCCGTGCCCGGTATGCGTGGCGGCAAACTCGTCGAAGGCGGCGAGGCCTTCGAAGGACCCTGCGGCACGCCAGTCGATGAAGTTGCCCGGCGCGACCGACCGGCGCGAATTGCCCGTCGTCGTCTCCCAGACCACCATCAGCCGATCCGGATCCTGGTAGGGCAGCGGGCGCAGGATACTGCCGTTCAGCACCGTAAAGATCGCCGTGTTGGCGCCAATGCCGAGCGCCAGCGACAGCACCGCCGCGAGCGACATCACGGGATGGCGGCGGCAGAGGCGGAAAGCGAGGCGAATGTCATTCATGAGGGTAGAATCCTTGCCAATGCGAACAATTACACTTGCCCTTGCCGTGCTGGCATGCCTGCCAGTGCCGACCTCTGCTCAGACGGCGTCAGCGGCCAATCCGTTAGCAAGCCAGGTGGAGCGCCTGTCGGTGGAGCTCAACCCGCAGGTCGTCACCTGGCGGCGGGATTTCCATCAACACCCGGAACTGGGCAACAGCGAGGTCCGCACCTCGAAGATCATCGCCGACGAGCTCCGGAAGCTTGGCTATGAAGTGACGATTGGCGTGGCCAAGACCGGGGTCGTCGGTGTGCTGCGCGGCGGCAAGCCGGGACCGGTGGTGGCGCTTCGCTCGGACATGGACGCCTTGCCGGTTGCGGAGCAGGGTGACCTGCCGTTCAAGTCGCTGGTCACGGCGCCGTGGGGCGGACAGCAGGTGGGCGTGATGCACGCCTGCGGTCACGACAACCACATGGCGATCCTGCTCGGCACGGCGACGGTCCTGGCGCGGATGAAGAATGAGTTGCCGGGCACGGTCAAGCTGATCTTCCAGCCCGCCGAAGAAGGTCCGCCGCCGGGCGAAGAAGGCGGCGCCGATTTGATGACCCGGCAGGGCGTCCTCGACAATCCCAAGGTGGACGCCGTCTTCGGTCTTCACGTCTTCGCGTTTCCCTCCGGTGAGATTCGTTATCGCTCCGGTCCGCTGATGGCGAGCGCCGACACTTTTTTGATCAAGATTACCGGCCGCCAGACCCACGGCGCCATTCCCTGGGGCGGCATCGATCCGATCGTGATTGGATCGCAGGTGGTGATGGGCCTGCAGACGATCATCAGCCGCACGGTGAACATCACCGAGGCGCCGGCGGTGGTCACGGTCGGCCGCTTCACCGGCGGCAATCGCTCGAACATCGTCCCCGAATCGGTGGAGCTCGAGGGCACCGTTCGCGCGTTCAACGAGGGCGTGCGCAAGGACATCCAGAAGCGCGTGCGTGACATTGCGACCAACTACGCGGCAGCGGCGGGCGCCACGGCCACCGTGGAATTCGGCCTCGGCTATCCGGTGACCATCAACGATCCGGCGCTGACCGAACGCATGCTGCCGACGCTCAAGCGGGCCGCCGGCGCCGACAACGTCAAGGTGGCCGCGCTGACAGGGACGGCGGAAGACTTCTCATATTTCCAGCAGAAGGTGCCGGGGCTCTTCGTGTTCCTCGGCGTGACCCCGCGCGACCAGGACTACACCAAGGCGGCGCAGAACCACTCGCCGCTCTTCTTCGCCGACGAGTCCGCGCTGCCGATCGGCGTGCGCGTGATGTCGAACCTCGCGATCGACTACTTGATGGGAGCGAACAAATGAATCGCCGCCGCTTTCTCCACGCCTCCACGGCCGGCCTGGCCGGCGCGATGGTGTCCAGTTCGGTCTTAGCCAAGACCTTCGTCCAGGCTCCCGCCGCGCCACCGACCGTCACCAGGTTCGAAGAGCTGCGCCGCGGCGTCGGCATCTTCATCGGCCGGGGCGGCACGATTGGGTATCTCGTCAACGGCGACGGCGCGATCGCGGTCGACAGCCAGTTCATGGACACGGCGGCGACTTGCGTCGCGGGCCTGAAGACGCGCGCACCGAAGGGCATCGACCTGCTGATCAACACGCATCATCACGCCGATCACACCGGCGGCAACAAGGTCTTCAAGCCCCTCGTAAAACACATCGTCGCCCAGGAGAACTGCCTGGTGTGGCACAAGAAGGTGGCCGAACAGGCAAATACCGTGGCCGACCAGGCCTATGCCGACGTGACGTTCGGCGGCAGCTGGTCGCAGACCTTCGGCGACGAGAAGGTCTGGGCGCACTACTTCGGGCCCGGCCACACCAGCGGCGACGCCGTGATCTATTTCGAAAAGGCCAATGTCGTGCACGGCGGCGACTTGTTGTTCCGTCGTGTCCACCCGCGCATCGACGTGCCGGCGGGCGCCTCGGCGGTGAACTGGGTCAAGGCGCTCGACAAGATCGCCAGGGAACACCACGACGACACGATCTTTGTGTTTGGGCACGGCCAGGACAACATGACCCGCGGCGCGAAGGCCGACGTCCTGTTCTTCAAGGACTACCTGTCGGCCGGCATCGATCACGTGCGCAAGGGGATCGGTGCGAAGAAGTCGAAGGATGAGATTGTCAAGGTCGAGGCGCTCAAGGGCTTTGAATCGGTCGTGTCGTTATCCGCGGCGCTCACACTGGCAGGAACGCTCGGATCGATCTACGACGAGCTGAGCAAGGGATAGGGATCAGGGATCATGAACAAGCACATTGCGATCGCAGCGATAGCGTTGGTGTCGAGCACGGCGATGCTGGTCGCCCAGGCGCCAGCGAAGCCGACGCCGGTCATGACCGAGAACTCGGCCGGGAAGGGCCCGCTCGATCGGCTGTCGTTCCGCTCGATCGGGCCGGCGACGCCGTCGGGCCGCATCGACGACTTTGCCGTGCTCGAAAGTGATCCGTCGACGTTCTACGTGGCCACTGCCAC
Organism: Vicinamibacterales bacterium; assembly: GCA_039934485.1. Classification (GTDB taxonomy): domain Bacteria; phylum Acidobacteriota; class Vicinamibacteria; order Vicinamibacterales; family UBA2999; genus 12-FULL-67-14b. The sequence continues at coordinate 1,343 of JBDTMB010000168.1, read as the reverse complement.
TGCCGGCATCTACAAGACCACCAACGCCGGCACCACGTTTACCAACGTGTTCGACAACGAGGGCAGCTCGTCGGTGGGTGATGTCGCGATCGCGCCCACCGACGCCAACCTGGTGTGGGCGGGAACCGGCGAGAACAACAATCGCCAATCGTCGTCCTGGGGCGACGGCGTCTACAAGTCCACCGACGGCGGCCGCAACTGGAAGAACATGGGCCTGCGCGCCTCGAAGCAGATCGCCCGCATCATCGTCGATCCCGTGGACTTCAACGTGGTCTACGTCGCCGCGCTTGGCGACCTGTGGGCGGCCGGCGGCGAGCGCGGCGTCTACAAGACCACCGATGGCGGGCAAACCTGGAACCGCACCTTGTTCGTGGACGACGATACCGGCGCCACCGAACTGGTGATCGATCCGATCAACAACAAGACCCTCTACGCCGCGACGTATCAGCGGCGCCGCCAGTGGGGCGGCATGAACGGCGGCGGACCCGGCAGCACGATCTGGAAGTCCACCGACGCCGGCCAGACCTGGTCGAAGATCGACAGCGGCCTGCCGGCCGGCCCCAAGGGCCGCATCGGCATGGACATCTACCGCAAGAACCCCAACGTGCTCTACGCCCGCGTGGAGCACGCCACCGAAAGCGGTGTCTATCGCACCGACGACGGCGGCGCCAACTGGCGGAAGTTGAGCAGCACCAATCCGCGGCCGATGTATTTCAGCCAGATCCGCGTCGACCCGCAGACCGACTCACGCATCTACGTCCTCGGCGTGTCGCTGCACGTCTCCGATGACGGCGGCAAGACCTTCCGAGACGACGGCGCCGAGCGGATCCACGTCGACCATCACGCGTTCTGGATCAATCCGGCCAATCCCAGCCACGTGATGATCGGCAACGACGGCGGCGTCAGCATCTCGTACGACCGCGCCGCCAACTGGTTGTGGCTGCCAAACATCCTGGCGGCCCAGGCTTACCACGTGGAGTTCGACATGCAGACGCCGTATCACGTCTGCGCCGGCCCCCAGGACAACAACACCTGGTGCGGGCCAAGCGCGGTGCGGACCAACAGCGGCATCATCAACGACGATTGGTACGTGATCAGCGGCGGCGACGGCTTTCAGCCGCTGATGGATCCCTCCGACGCGCGCATCGTCTACGCCGAGTCACAAGACGGCCGCATGAGCCGGACCGATCGCAATACCAACGAACGAACCACGGTGCGGCCCGAGCCCGCGGAGCAGAAGCCCGGCGACACCTCGGGCACCTACCGCTTTAACTGGGACACCGCGATGCAGTTGTCGCCGTTCGATCCGGCCACGATCTATATCGGCGCCAATATGGTGTTGA
>JBDTMB010000167.1:0-11551 GCA_039934485.1 Vicinamibacterales bacterium | reverse complement strand
CGGGCGGCCACTCGCTTGGCCAGCTCCATGATTGTCAGCGGCGACGATCCCTCGGCCTTGTTGTTGACCAGTACCCACACCTTGCGGCCCGTCGTGAGCGCGCGGTCGCTCAGGGAAGTCACCTCCTCGCGCATCAGCTCGTCTGGCTGGACGATGGCGTTGAACGGCCGGAACTGTTCGCGCTGATCCTCGTACCACGTGCCGGGCCTCAGCAACAGCCGCAGCACGGTGAAGGGCAAGTCCTCCGGACGGATGATGTCGGCCTGCGCCGCCGGTCTCGGCATCGCGCTCCAGTAGTTGAAGGTGTGCGCGACGCGGTGCCGCGCCAGCACGTCGCGATAAGCGGGGGTCAGGAGCCGGGCGTCGCGCAGCTCCACGGCGTAGTCGAACTCGCGCGGGAGTTGGCCGAGGAAGCGATCCAGGCGCGCGATGAAGGCCGCGGGCTCGAGTCGCGCCTGCCGGGGGAACGGCGGGAACTCGAGGATGAACGGGCCGGTGTGTTCCTGGAAGACGAGCGCGAACGGCAGCAGCAGCTCGTGAATCAATCGATCGGCCGACAGGAAATGCGGATTGATCGCCGACCCCGGGCCGCCGTGGCCGAGCGTGAGCGCGGTGACCGAGGCCGGCGCCTTCGTGCAGCACCGGAAGCCGTCCGGGAGCTGGCTCGCATACGCGCGCAACTCATCCACGAGAATCGGCGCGTAATACGTGCGATCGATGCCAACCGTCCGTAACAGGGGGTGACGGGCGTATTCGCGCAGGCCCTCACGCGACAGGGAGTTGGCCGGGCTCGACCCTGAGTAAACCAGGCCCATCCATCCCGGGAAGCTCCAGGAGCTGGTGCCGAAAAAAATCTCAGGGGGCAGCTCGGTGGCGATGGCGCGGGCTTCTGCGTAAACCGCATCGAGGGCCCGTGCCGCCTCGTCGTCTTTGTCCCTGGGGGGCAGGTCGAAGAGAGGAATCTGGGTACTCATCCCTTGACCTTGTTATCCTAGCGCGGTGTCGTTTGATTTGTCGGCATTGGGTTGGGACGCGGCCTGGAGCCGGGTCTTCGAGCCCCTTGCCGCTGAAGGGCTGGTTCCGGCCCGGGTGGCCATCGAGTTCAATTACATTTTCCGCGTCTACGCCGAGGCCGGCGAGTGGCAGGCGCAACATTCAGGACGGCTCCTGCACCGTGCCGAGGACAAAGGGCAGTTGTCGGCGGTGGGGGACTGGGTGGCGGTCCGCCCGACGCCCGGGGAAGCGATGGCGACGATCGAAGCCGTCCTGCCGCGCCGCAGCAAATTCTCCCGGAAGGTCGCCGGCGAGACCACCGAAGAACAGATCGTCGCCGCCAACATCGACACCGTGTTTCTCGTCATGGGCCTCGACGGCGACTACAATCCGCGGCGGCTCGAGCGCTACCTGCTGATGGCCTACGAGAGCGGCGCGAGCCCGGTGGTGCTGCTCAACAAGAGCGACGTGGCGCAGGACCTGGACGCCTCGCTCGCGGGGATTCGCGCGGTGGCGGCCGGCACGCCCGTCTACGCGATCAGCGCGCGGCAGCGCCTGGGCCTCGAGGTGATCGAGCAGTACCTGGGCACCGGCCGCACCGGCGCGCTCCTGGGCTCGTCGGGCGCCGGCAAGTCCACGCTGGTCAACGCGATCGTCGGCGACGACAAGATCAAGACCCAGGACGTGCGCGCCGGCGATTCCCGTGGCCGCCACACCACGCGCCATCGTCACCTGATCCTGCTGCCGCGCGGCGGGTTGTTGATCGATACGCCGGGCATGCGCGAGTTGCAGCTGTGGGGCGCGTCGGAAGGCGTGCACGAGAGCTTCGACGATGTCGAGGCGCTCGCGGCGGGCTGTCACTTTACCGACTGCCGCCACCGCGACGAGCCGCGCTGCGCGGTCAAGCAGGCGATCGAGGCCGGCACGCTGCCCGCCGAGCGCCTGGCGAGCTACCTGAAGTTGCAGGATGAGATGAAGAGCCTCGATGCGCGAAAGAACGTGCGTGCGCAGATCGAGGAGAAGCGGAAGGTCAAGACCATCAGCCAGTCGCTGAAAAAGCTCTACAAGTCGCGCGACACGTAATCGTGCGACACGTAATCGTGCGACACGCAATCGCGCGACACGCAATCGCGCGACACGTAGGGCACCCCTTTAGGGGTGCCTGGTCGCTACGGGATCACCCTCAGGCGTTCGAGCTCGCCGGCGATCACCCGCGCGTCGGTCAGCACCGGCTTCACCAGCAGGTTGGCGGCCTCGGCCGCTTCCTTCGTGCGGTAGCGGCCAACCAGGATGCGCCGGCGGAGGTCGGCCGGCGCCACCGTCACGTCAATCACGTAAAGGGGCAGGTCTTGCGTTCGCAGGATCGCTTCCGCGATCGCGACTTGGCGCATCGAATCAAACGTGCCGACAAGGATCGAAAACGTGCCTGGCGCGGGTGGAGGGGGATCGGTCGGACGGCCTACGGGCATGGCCACGGGCGCCACTGCCGCCGGCAGCGGCGGCGCCACGGGACGGCGTACTGTGGGCGCGGGCTCATGGCTGAAAAACTCGATCGGGTTGCCGATCAAGTACCACGTTCCGCCGCCGAGGGCCGCCAGGATCAGGACCAGCGCGAGCGCCAGGGTGCCGCGCGGTCTGGCCGGCGCGGCCGTCGATCGCTCGCCGCGGATCTTCCCGCGTGGTATCTCATGGCCAACCTGCCCGGCCGCCTTGACGATGTGGTCTTCGGAAATCCTGTTGGTCTGCTCCTCGCAGGCCGCCATCAGCGCGCGATCGCACAGCAAATTGATCATGCGCGGCACGCCGCCGGAGATGTTGTGGACCAGGTCGAAGGCTTTCGGCGTAAAGCTCACCGAGGTTGACCCGCGCGCCACCCACAGCCGATGCGTCACGTACGCCTCCACCTCCTCGCGGGTGAGCGCCTTCAGCGAACAGCGGATCGAGATGCGCTGATCCAACTGCCGCAATTCGGCCTTGGCCAGCACGTCGAGCAGGTTGAGCTGGCCGACGATCACGATCTGCAGCAGCTTCTGATCGTTGGTCTCGAGGTTCGAGATGATCCGGATTTCCTCGAGCACTTCCGGCGACAGGTGCTGCGCCTCGTCGATGATCAACACGGCGCTGCCGTGAATCGGGACGAGCGAGAGCAGGAAGTCGTGCAGCGTCCGGACCAACTCGTGCTTGCTGGCCGTCGCCAGCCGTCCGTGCTTGAGCGCGTCGCGCGAGACCACGCCAAAGCTGAGGAGCACTTCGCGGAGCAGCTCTTCGACCGAGAGGAACGGATTGAGGATGAGGGCGGTGAAGGTGGTCTGATCGAACTGTTCGAGCAGCGTGCGGCACAGCGTCGTCTTGCCGGTGCCGATATCCCCGGTCAGGACGATGAAGCCTTCCTTGCGCCTGATGGCTTGCCAGACCTGCTGCAGCGCGACGTCGTGGGATTCGCTGCGATACAGGAATCGCGGATCCGGCGTCAGGCTAAACGGCGGCTGGACAAAACCGTAGTACTCCTCGTACATGCTGGGCCAGGCAGGCCAGGCGTCTGAGCGTTAGAGGCCAGCTTGCCTGACACAGCATAACAGGAACGTACACCATCGTCACGATTTGCCCCGGTCGATCGTTGCACGGAGCGAAGCGGTGGGGGTTGCGATCAACTCTCGACGCACCTGATAGCCCATCTCCCTGGCCGCGTCGGTCTCCCAGCCGCTGTTCAGTTCCAGGCGCGAGGGCTTGCCGATGCGCTTGTAGAGCGCTACCAGCGACCGCTCGTCCACCACTGCCTGATCGTCGAGCACTTCGACCGCGTGCTGGAGCTCGTGGGCGATCGTCGAGATCACCTGGTCCGACGACAGGTCAAAGTTGATCGAGGCCCGCAGGTAGCGGAATTCGTTGGACTGTCCCATCCAGGTCAGGCGGCCAGCCAGGTACGACTTCATCAGGTGATCGAGCGCGATGTAGACGTAGACGTCGCTGGTCTCGATGCGATCGACCAGCGCATGCAGCGACCGCGATCGCAGCATGCCTTCCTGCAGCAGGGCGGTGAGGCGCGCGTCCTGCGGCCGCACGTGCCGCATGGTGTTCTTCGCTTCGGGTTCAGCGGCGGCCGCGTCGGCGGCCGAGAGCGACGTGAACAAAACGAGTGCGAGCAGCCAGTGCATGGTGTGTCTCCTGCCCATCACCGTTCCTCCTTGGCGTGTTGCAAGCGATCAGGCTTGGGAAGGTAGACGGGGTGCGATCACGATCGGTTCGAGCCGGCGCGGAGTTTGCTGACGTGAACGGTGGGATAATGCGCGGATGATGGTGCGGACCCTCATTTCCTTGCTGTTCGTCCCAACCCTGGCCCTCGCGCAGGCGCCGCCGAAGCAGGCGGTGCTCGAGACCTCGATGGGCCCGATCGTGATGGACCTGCTCGCCGAGCGCGCCCCCAATCACGTGGCGCTCTTCATCAGGACCGCGCAAGCCGGCGGCTACGACGGCACCACGTTCTTCCGGATGATTCGCCACGGGGTGATCCAGGGCGGCGACCCGGTGACGAAGGACCCGGCGGCGAGGGCGAAATACGGCTCCGGCGGCCTGAACCTGGTCAAGCCGGAGATCACCGGCGAGAAGCACACGCGCGGCGCGGTGTCGGCGGTGGAGGTTCCCGGCAGGCCCGACAGCGGCGGCACGCAGTTCTTCATCTGCGTCTCCGACCAGGCGGCGCTCGATGGCAAGTACTCGGTGTTTGCGCGGGTGGTGGAAGGGATGCTGGTTGCACAGACGATCTCCGAAGCCGCGGTTGACGCCGGCGGCCTCGCCGTCGACCGCATCGTCGTGTCGAAGGTGACGATCCGCGACCGGCCAGCGGAGACACCGGAACCGTTTTCCACCGAGCCGGTGGCCGACCTCGCGCAATACCGCGCGGTGCTCGACACCTCGATGGGCGAGATCACGCTGTCGTTCACGCCCGGCCAGGCGCCGATGCACGTGAGGAACTTCCTGCGGCTCGCGCAGGCCGGTGTCTACGACGGGATGAGTTTCCATCGCGTGGTGAAGGGCTTCGTGATCCAGTCGGGTCATCTGCCGACGCGCATCGCGCCGCTCTCCGAAACGCAGCAGCGTTACGTCAGGACGATCAAGGCGGAGTTCAACGACCAGCCCCATGACCAGGGCACACTGTCGATGGCGCGGCTGGCCGACGAGGATTCCGCCAGCGCCTCGTTCTTCATCGTCACGGCGCGGACGCCGGCGCTCGACGGCAAGTACACCGTCTTCGGCAAGGTCGAAAGCGGGCTGGAGGTGGTGGAGAAGATCGAAGGCGTGGCGGTGAACGGTGAGACGCCGGTGGACCGCGTGGAGTTGAAGAAGGTGACGATCGTCAAGCGATAGGAAGGCGGGCGATCGTCACGCCCGCCCGCGCAAACTTCTCGATGTCGCTGGTCGCGGCAAATCGTCCGGTACGCCCGAGCGACACCCCGTCTTTCCACAACAACACCCAGGGGCGATCGCCGGCGCCGAACACCGATTGCGGATCGGTTGTGGCCGTGGTCAGCGTGTTGGTCAGGCCCTGGAACAGCACCCGCGCCGCGGCGTCCGGATCGGCCGCCATCAGGATGAATCCCGGGATCGTCACATTGGGGACGGGTCTCAGTGCGGTGGCGTCGACGTCGCGACCAATCTCCTCGCCGAAGTAGGAATCAATCGCCTTGTCGAAGGCGAAGCCAGCGACCTTTTGCGCCAGGTGCGCAAACACGCTGTCGCCCATCGCCATCTTGAACGTCGGCGGCGCTTTGTCGAGCGCATGCCCCATGCAGACGATGGGCGCCGCCGGTCCGCGGCTCGCGGTCGTGCGCCAACGCGACAGCCTGACCGGCCGCCGGTTCTCCTTGCCTCGCCGCTCCAGCGACTCCGCGGTCCACGCCACGCCGTCGGTGGTCCCGCGCCAACGCCGGATGCGATAGGACCCTTTGCGTTCGTACTCAAACGTCCACCCGCGCATCGAGGCTTGCTGCTTCAGTTCCTCGTTCTGCGCCGCCAGCCGCCTGGAGGCTGCCATCACAATCAGGATGACGACGGTCGCGACCAGCACGATCGAGCTGACGACGATGGCGGTTTCGTAGGTCATGCGTGTCTCAAAAAAATGCATCCACAGATTACACGGATTTCACGGATTCGGAATTCCTCAGTGACCCAAGGGGGCCGCGCTGCGGACGCGAACGGAGACCAGGCCCGCGACGGCCTTCGGCCGGGAGGTGGCGTGAGAGGCACGAATTCGAGAGAGTCGGTGCGAAAGAGGGGACTCTCTCGAATTCGCGCCTCTCACGCCACCTCGCGCCCGGCGAAGCCGGGCGTCGCGGGCTCGTCCGAATCCTCTTAATCCTCGTAATCTGTGGATGACTTAAGGGCGAGCGTCCGCGCTATTCGGCGTAATCGAAGGGCAGGCGTCCATCCATGTCGTCGGCGGCCGGCACCACGTCGCCGAAGTTGTGGACACTCACGCCGAGCAGTCGCACAGGTCTGCGACCGGCGTCGGTCTTGGCCAATAGCGCCAGCGCGCGATCGACGATGGCCTGCTCGTCGGCGGTGGACTGGGGCGCGCTTTGGCTGCGCGTGATCGTGGTGAAGTCGTCGTAGCGAACCTTGATCGTCACCGTGCGGGCGGTCATCGACTTCTTTGCCAGGTAGCCCGCGACGTCGCGCGCCATCTCTTCGATCTCGTGGCGAATCTCCGCCATGTCGGTCTTGTCGGTCGCGTAAGTGCACTCGGAACCCGCCGACTTCGACTCGCGATTCGGCTCCACTGCGCGGTCGTCGCGGCCGTGCGACAACTCGATGAGCCACTCGGCGAGGCTCCCGACGAGGCCTTCGAGCTCTTCGCGCGACCGCGCCCGGACGTCGGTCAGCTTGTGCAGCCCATGCTCGCGGAGCCTGGCGGCGGTCTTTGGCCCGACACCCCACAGCGCGTCGACATCGAGCCCCTGCAGAAACGATTCGACCCGTTCCGGCGCGACCACGGTGAGGCCGTCGGGCTTCTTCCATCCCGAGGCAATCTTGGCGAGGAACTTGTTCGGCGCCACGCCCGCGGATGCGGTGAGGCGGGTGGTCTCCTGGATCGCGGCCTTCAACCGCTTCGCCACGGTCACGCCGAGGGGTTCGTGCCAGGCATTCTCGGTGACGTCCAGGTACGCCTCGTCGAGCGAGAGCGGTTCAACGAGCGGCGTCACTTCGCGAAACAGCCCGAACACTTGCTGCGAGACGGCGCGGTATTTCTGGAAGTCGGGCCGGACGATCACCAGCGACGGGCACAGCCGCACCGCGCGCGACATCGGGATCGCCGAACGCACGCCGAACTTCCGCGCTTCGTAGCTGGCCGCGGCCACCACGCCGCGCGTCGTCGGATCGCCGCCCACGGCGACGGGCTTGCCCTTCAGCGAGGGGTTGTCCCGCTGCTCGACCGACGCGTAGAACGCGTCCATGTCGATGTGGAGGATCTTGCGCATGTCGGGGATCGGGGATCGGGGATCGGGGATCAGCCGGTCGAGCCGAAGCCGCCGCGCGTTGGCGCGATCACTTCCTCGACTTCTTCCCACTGCACGAGCGGCGTCGGCAGGACGATGCCCTGGGCCAGGCGATCGCCGCGTTTGATGTGGACCGGCGCATCAGTGAAATTCAGCAGCTGAATCTTGATTTCGTCGGCCGGCCCGCAATAGTCGGCGTCGACCACCCCGACCCCGTTGGCCACCATGAGGCCCTTCTTGAGGGGCGTGCTGCTGCGCGCGAAGATCCCCAGAAAATGGCCGTTGGGCACCGCGATCACGAGACCGGTCCCCACCAGGCGGATCTGATGGGCTGGAATCTCGAGGTCGACAGACGATGCCAGGTCGAAGCCCGCGGCGCCTCCAGTGGCGGGTTCGGGCAGGCCAATTGCGGGGTCCAGGCGTTTAATCTTTAGGCGCATGGACACTAGAATAACGAAGAACGCTTACTAAAGAACGCTTACTAAAGAACGCTGTCCGGTAACGCACACCGAGGAGATCCCATGCGACGTGTTACATCATTTCGAGCGGCAATCGTGACAGCGGCGCTCGTGGTCGCCGCGTTCGTGGCGGGTCTGGGCGGACAAGTGGCGGTGCCCCCTGCGGACCTGGCCCTCGACCGCGCGCTGCCGATCGACTCCGCGGTGCGGACCGGGCAGCTGCCCAACGGCCTGAAGTATTTCATCCGCCAGAACGCGAGGCCGGCCAAGCGCGTCTCGATGCGCCTCGCCGTCAACGCCGGCGCCATCCAGGAAGAAGACAACCAGCGCGGGCTCGCGCATTTCATCGAGCACATGGCCTTCAACGGCACCGAGAACTTCAAACCCGGCGAGCTGGTCTCGTTCCTGGAATCGATCGGCGCCCGCTTCGGCCCGCACGTCAACGCCTCCACGTCCTTCGACGAAACGATCTACATGCTTGACGTGCCGACGGATCGCCCGGGCTACGTGGACAAGGCGATGCTGGCCCTGCACGACTTTGCCGCCGGCCTGTCCTTCCTGCCCGATGAGATCGAAAAGGAACGCGGCGTCGTGCTCGAGGAATGGCGCGGGCGCCTCGGCGCCGGGTCGCGGCTCACCGACAAGCAGCTGCCGGTGCTGTTGCAGGGATCGCGCTACGCGGATCGCCTGCCGATCGGGCTGCCCGAGATCCTGCGGACCGCCCCCCGCGAGCGCCTCGTCTCCTTCTACCAGAAATGGTACCGCCCCGATCAGATGGCCGTCGTGGTCGTCGGCGATCTGCCGGTGGACGAGGCCGAGGCCCTCGTCAAGCAGCGCTTCGGGGTGATCCCGGCCGCCAAGGGCCCGCCGGCGTCGGTCGATCAGACCGTGCCGTCGCACAAGGACACCTTGATCAGCATGAACACCGATCCCGAAGCGCAGGGATGGTCGGTGTCGATGGTGTTCAAGGGCAAGGTCGAGCACGACGACACGGTGCGCGGCTATCGCAAGTCGCTCGTCAAGCAGCTGGTCTCGGAAATGCTCAACCTCCGCCTGCGTGAGATCGCGCGGCGGCCCAACGCGCCGTTCCTGGGCGCGCAGGCCGGCGGCGACGCGCTGGGCCGCACGCTGGAGCTCTTCGAAATCGACGCGAATGTGCCGGAGGGCCAGATTACCGAAGGCCTGGGCGCGCTGATGGTCGAGGCCAAGCGGATGCAGCAGTTTGGCTTCAGCGCCGACGAACTGAACCGCGCCCGCAGCGCCATGCTGGCCGGTTACGAGCGCGCGTTCAAGGAACGCTCGACCTCCGAGAGCCCCAGTTACGCCAACGAGTACGTGCGGCATTTCCTCACCCAGGAACCGATCCCGGGCATCGACGTCGAATACAAGATCGCCGCCGCCTACTTGCCCACGGTGACGGTGGACGAGGTGTCGGCGCTCGCCAAGAGCTTCATCACCGACGACAACCGCGTCGTCCTCGGCGTGGCGCCGGAAAAGAAGGACACGCCGCCGCCCTCGCCCGACATGTTGAAGACCGCGATTGCGCGCGCGAACGCGGCGACCGTCGAGAAGTGGACCGACGCGACGACCGGTCGCGAGCTGGTGGAGAAGGTCCCGGCGGCCGGCAAGGTGGCGTCGAGCAAGACGATCGCCGAGGTGGGCGCCACGGTGCTGACATTGTCAAACGGTGTGGAAGTGTGGCTCAAGCCCACCGACTTCAAGAATGACCAGATCCTCTTCTCGTCCTACGCGCTGGGCGGGACGTCGCTGGCGAGCCCTGCGGACTACAAGAGCGCCGGGCTGGCCACCGCGATGGTGGGTATCGGCGGTCTCGGCGGCCTGAGCCCGGTCGATCTCAGCAAGATGCTGTCGGGCAAGATCGCGCAAGCGTCGCCTAATATTGGCGATTACACCGAAGGCATCAACGGGTCGAGCACGCCGAAGGACCTGGAGACCGCGCTCAAGCTGAACTACCTGGCCTTTACGCAGCCGAACTTCACGCCCGAAGTGTTCGACTTGCTCAAGCGCCGGCTGACCGGCAGTCTCGAAAACCGCGAGCAGAACCCACGCGCGGTGTTCGGCGAAAAAGTGGAGCAGGTGAACTCGTCGAACCATTACAGCGCCGCGTCGCTCAAGACCGCGGATCTCGCGATGCTCAACCTCACCACGATGAAGACGTTTTATGCATCGCGGTTCGGCAACGCCGCCGACTTCACCTATTTCTTCGTCGGCGCGTTCAAGGTGGAGGAAATCACACCTATCCTGGAGCAGTGGCTCGGGTCGCTGCCGTCCACCGGCAAGCGCACGGCGAACTTCCGCGACATGGGCGTGAAGTTCCCGGCCGCGGTCGTCAAGGAAGAGGTGACGAAAGGCAAGGAGCCGGCGAGCCAGACGGTGCTGTCGTTCTTCGCCGACCCGGGCCAGGACGAGCTCGAGATGCACCGCGCCCGCGCCGCCGCCACCCTGCTTGGCATCCGCCTGCGCGACATCCTGCGCGAGGAGCTCGGCGGCACCTACGGCGTGTCGGTGGGCCTCGATAATCCGCTGCCGCTCAAAGGCTATGGCGCGATGGTGATCCAGTTCGGCAGCTCGCCCGAGAACGTGGACAAGCTGGTCGCGGCGTCGATGGCGGAGATCGCGCGGCTGAAGGCCGAAGGGCCGTCGCTCGAGGACGTCAACAAGGTCAAGGAACTCGAGCGCCGCGATCTCGAGACCAACGCGAAGCAGAATTCGTACTGGATGGGATCGCTCCAGACGGTGCACATGCTCGGCTGGGATCCCACCGGCATCAACCGCCGCGCCGAACGCACGGAGAAGCTGACGCCGGAGGTGTTGCACGGGATCTTCAAGAAGTACTTCCCGATGGATCGCTACACCCTGGTCACCCTGAAGCCCGAAGCCTGAAGCCCCCGAAGGCTGAAGACTGAAGTCTGATCACCTGATTTCAATCAGTTCGATCGCCTCGCGGCTCGGGCCTTCGATCATCACCGCGCGATAGTCGCCGACCTGATAGGGCTGCTCGAGGAACGTGACGCGCTCGGCGCGCAGCTTCACGATCCAGGCATCGAGATCGGCGACGCTCAATCCCATGTGGTCCATCAGGTGGCCGCGTGTGCTCGCCGCGGGCGTGTCGCCCTGGTTCATGTACCAGTAGAGCGACACGTCGCTGAAGATCGTCGATTGGATCGCCGGCGTGCGATACATTCCGTTCCAATCAAGTGCCGGCCAGGTCTTGTCGGGACCGCGTTCGACGCGACAGTTCGCTTCGGTCCGCACCGGCTGGTTCGCTTGCGGCGCGCGGACCGGTTGGTTCAAGTGCGCCTGATACCACAGCTGTGCGCAGTAGGGCTGGTCCTCGAACATGTGCAGGTGGTTGAAGCGCTCGGCTGGTTGATTGCCCTGGTATTCGATCAGCGCATCATCGGGGCCGCGCATGTAGGCGAACCCTGCGGCGCCCGTCGGCTTCACGCCCTTCGCCTTGGCATCGGCGATGCCGGCCTTGGTCAGTCCTAACGCTCCGCCGGATCCTGGCCAGGTGTCGGCGCTGGTGAAGACGGTCAAGGGCAAACCTAAAGGTTTGCCCCCACCATCAGGTTTGCCCCCACC
>JBDTMB010000166.1:0-11608 GCA_039934485.1 Vicinamibacterales bacterium | reverse complement strand
GTGTCCTTGGAGGCGACAGCGAAACCGTGACCCTTCGCATACTCCCAGATTTGACTGTCTGACGCCCCTCGAAGGCCGACCTCTCGAACGTGGGTGCTTCCTGGATACGATGCGCGAAGGCCTGCCACCAGCGCCGGACTGAGACTCTCGTCGAAGAGGATCTTCACGCCACCGAGTTCGCCAGCCGGCGCTCACGCGCGGCCGCAAAGGCCAGGGAGGCGCGGATGTCGTCTCGCGTGAGGTCCGGGAAATCCGCGAGGATTTGTTCCTCGGTCATGCCGCCGGCGAGATACTCGAGCACGTCGTACACCGCGATACGCGTGCCTTTGATACAGGGCTTCCCGCTCCGCACGGCCGGACTCACGGTGACGCGCTCTTGCCAACCCATGAAGGAGATTCTACACCCGCGAGCGAAAAGAGCGGTCCAACCTGTTACATCGTCGATCCATGCGGTCTAATGGTCCGCAACGCCGTGCCCCACGCCAATAACCGGCCTCGACCGAGCGCATCGACGACGTCAAGCGCGGATCGGACCGCACCTCGCTCGACGGCCAGCGCTACGCCGATTGGCACTAGTGTCGGGCCGATCGTAGGGCGCCCTTCAGGGGCGCCACCGCATCAAGTTATTCGCACCGAAAACCGCCGGATGGAGGAGCAATGGCTGGAGGTTCCCCGGGTGCACCAGCCAGCCTTCTGCCTTCAGCCTTCAGCCTTCTGCCTTCTGCCTTTTGCCTTCAAACGCGGCGTTTCCCAGGCTTCTCTCGCCGAACCCGACGCCAACAACCCGGCCTCGCAGGTGGGCATCTACGACGTCAAGAGCGGCTCGGATCGCACCTCGCTCGACGGCCAGCGCTACTCCGATTGGGATTAGCGCGCCGCGGAGGGCCGGTCGTAGGGCACCCCTTCAGGGGTGCCTCCGCTTCTGCCTTCTGCCTTCTGCCTTTTGCCTTCAAACGCGGCGTTTCCCAGTCTTCTCTCGCCGAGCCCGACGCCAACAACCCGGCCTCGCAGGGTGGGCATCTGCGACGTCAAGAGCGGCTCGGATCGCACCTCCTTCGACGGCACGCGATACGCGCATTGGAATTAGGCGCAGGTGCGACGCGGGTTCAGCGCGGCGGTTCGGCGCGCTGGTTCAATACGAAAGTTCAGTGAGAGGGAGTTCCGCGCGGTGGTTGGTGCACCGCGCGGATTAGTGCTGTGCGTCGGCTGGGAGCCGAAAGGCCAGCTCGTTTATCTATTGAAACCTTAGCGTGACGATCTGCTGGGAGGTGGCGCCAGTTGTCGTGGTCACAGTCACCGTGGCCACTCTTATCGCGCCAATAGCCTGAGCCGCGTAGGTGTTCGAGGCGTCGCGGACCGTTGTGTTTTGTGTCTGGCCGTCACCGAAGTCCCACGCGTAGCTCGCGGCCGTGATACCAGGGGTTATGACGTTGGCCGTGAACGTAACCGAGGCGCCCGCTGCCGGGACCGTGCACGCCTTGGGGGTGCCTGAGCAGTTGGTCACGCTGGAGCCGGCCGCATCCAGGGTGACGTCAAATCCGCCGACCGTCACGACCGACGAGGCCGTGCCGATCGTCCCGGCCGTGTCCGTGGCGGTGGCCGACAGAGTGAAGATACCTTGGGTGTTGAACTGGCGCGTGAAGCTGCCGCTGCCGGTGCCGGAGTAGAGCACGTCACCACCCGGGTTCATCGTGACCCTCAAACTCTGGACGGGAGGCCCGCCCGCGCCAGGCGTCGCGGTAGTCGAGAACGCCAGGGCGCTGCCCACCGCAATCGTCGAAGTGGCAGGTGTGAGCGTGACAGCAGGTGCCAGGCGTTGGACGGTAACGGAAATGGTCGACGATGCGCCTTGTCCGGTGGCATCAACCACGGAGGCAGTGACCGTATAGACGCCTGACGCAGAGAAGACGTGAGTGAGGCTGGTCACGCCCGAAATAGGGCCAAGGCTCACAATGGCCGTTCCGTCGCCAAAATTCACACTACCACTCTGTATCGGAGCCCCGGTCGTTCCGGCGGTGCCGGGTGTAACGGTGAAATTCACGCCGACGCCTACCGTGGGGGACGCGTTCGTTGTCGCAATCGTCACGGTCGGTGCGCTCGTGATCCGCACAGTGGTTGTCGCGCTGATGCCGGCAATGACGGTCGCGGTCACGATAGCGTCGCGGTTCGTGGTTAAAGTAGTTTGCGCTTCGCCATTGGCGTCAGTTAGCGCAGATGTCGATCCGAGGTTGCCTTGGTCGGTCGTGAAACTGACCGGTGCGCCGGGAAGCGTGTTCCCGCTCTTGTCTCGAACGACCGCGGTGATGGTCACGGTTCCACCGCCTTGTGGCAGCGAGGATGGCGTCGAGCGCATCGCGACCAACGATGCGCCGGCGCCGCCGACCAACACTTCGACTTCAGTTCCCTTTGCGCCTCCGGAAAAGGCGTTGATTTTGGCGGCACCTGAGCCTGTCCCGGTGAAGGTCGCACGCGCGATGCCGCCTTCAGTCGGCGCCTCCTGCGGCGTCATGGTCCCGAATGAAGAAGTGAACGTGACCATCGTGCCATTCTGTGGGGCAGTGCCTGACGACTCGAGGACGACGGCGGAAACCTGGGCAGTCCCTCCGATCGGCACAACCGTCTTATCGATATTGACCGTGACCGTTGACCCGGTGGGCGCGAGCAAGGCCACCTTGTCGCATGCCGACAGCGCCGCCAGGGACAAGGCGATGAGAAAAATGGAAGAACGGGAACGTGACACTATAAGGCCTGATAAGGATAATAGACTCATGAGGTTAGCGGGTCAAGGTAAGCCCGTCATAATGCACGGAATGGCCCAGCGCGGCTATGCCATGGCGGCGCTGCTGGTCGGCCTCACCGTGATGTCGGTGCTGATGGGCGCCATGCTGCCGGTGTGGTCGCACATGGTCCAGCGCGACAAGGAAGAAGAGCTGGTCTTTCGCGGCCAGCAGTACGCGCGGGCCATTGGCCTTTTCCAGCGCAAGTTCGCCAATACGCCGCCGCCGAGTGTGGATGTGCTGGTTGAGCAACGCTTTCTCCGCAAAAAATATAAAGACCCGATCACCAAGGACGACTTTCAGCCGATTTACGCCAACCAGGCGGCGCTCGGCGTGGTGAGCGCGCCCACGGGCGCGCGCCAGCCGGGGCAGGTGGCTACCGCCCAGCTCGGCACGCCGCCGGCGCCGATCAGTGTTGCCGGTGGCACTGCCGCCAACGGTGCGGCTGGCGGCATCATCGGCGTGACATCGAAGAGCAAGGACACGTCCATCCGCCTCTACAACGGCCGCGACAAGTACAACGAGTGGGCGTTCATCTACCTTCAGACGGCGCAACGGGTCGGAGGGCCGGTGGGCGCCCAGGGAAACCCGGGAGGACCCGCCGGACCAAATGGCGGACCCTTTGGCATGGGTGGCCGCGGCGGTCCCGGCGGTCCCGGCGGTCAGGGTCGTGGCCAGCAGCCGTTCGGGAACCCGGGCAGCCAGCCCAATCGTCCGCCGTTCCCGGGTGGGTCCACGTTTCAACCGTTCGGCACGCCGCAGCCCGGGCAAACCCAGCCCGGCACGATGCGCCCGCCCGGCGCCACCCGGCCACCTGGCGCGTAAGATGCCTTTGGGCAAACCTGAAGGTTTGCCCCCACCATCGGGAAGCCAGAATCAGTCAGGATCAACTGAGGTCGCCGACGATGGCGTCGTGCAGGTCGCGGCGCGCCTGTTGAATCCCTTCACCCTTGCGCGTGGGATGCACCCGGTTCGAGAGCAACACCACATACAGGTCCTGGGCCGGATCAATCCACAGCGACGTTCCCGTGAACCCGGTGTGGCCGATCGCGCGTGGCGACAGCCGCGTCCCGCACGAGGAGGTGGGGAGCATCGTGTCCCATCCAAGCGCGCGCGAGCTGCCCGGTACCGTGCTCTTCTGCATGAAGCGCGCGAGCGTTGATGTGCTCCCTGGCGGCAGATCCATCACCCGCGCCAGCCACCACCGCGCGCACGCGCCGACGGCGGCGGCCGTGCCGAACAGCCCCGCATGTCCGGCCACGCCCCCGAGCGCGCGCGCGTTCTCGTCGTGCACGCCGCCCCTTAACTCCTCGCCGTGCGAGGAATCCTCGGTGGGCGCCGTGCGGCTGAACCACCCGGCCGGCGGATGGAAACGCAGTTCAACGCCCGGCCCCAGTTCCGCATCGCGCCAGCCATCGAAGCGCCGGTCGAGCGGCACGCCGCCGGCATGCTCGAGTGCGAAGCCCAGGAGAATGAAGCCGAGGTCCGTATAAATCGACTGGGTGCGCGGCGCGTAATCCAGCGGTTCTTCACAGATGCCAAGCTCGAAGCCTTCGCGTCCGCTCTTCCATTGATAGTAGGGACGATTCGCTGGTAACCCCGCGCAGTGTTCGAGCAGATCCTGGATCGTGACGATCTGCCGTTCTTCGCCGCTCCACGCAGGGATCCAATGACGCACCCGATCGTTGAGCCGCATGCGGCCCGCCTCCACCTCCTGCATGATCAGGGGAGTGGTGGCCAGCACCTTGGTCAGCGACGCGACATCGTAAATCGTCAGCGCGTCAACAGCCGGTGAATCCGTGGCATACGTCAGTGCGCCGCGGGTGATCGTGGCGAGCACGCGATCGCGGCGGCCAATTTCGACGACGGCGCCGGGAAACACGCGAGAGCTGATCGCGAGCTCGATGACGCCGGCGGCGGAAGGAAAGCGATCGGCCGCCATCGCTCAGGCCGGCGCCGCGGCGCGAGGGGTCACGAGCGACGACAGCCACGCCACCCCGCACGTGGTCACCGCCCCAATCAGCACGTACCAGGTGAAGGCCACGGTTCCGCCCCACCACACCGCGGTCATGACGATGAGGCCGGCGACCATGCCGAAGAAGGTGTCGCGTTCGTTCACCGACGGCGCGAGGGTGCCGAGCAGGAACGCGCCGAGCACCGAGCCGGAGGCGAACGACAGCACGGCGAGGCCGGCGTCGAGCACCGACCGTTCCATCCACTGCGCCGCGATCGCGACCGCCAGCTGCACCACGCCCCAGGCCACCGTGGCCTGCTTCGACACGCGCATCTGCGTGGCCTGGTCGGCGGTGGGGTTGATGTAGGGCAGATAGAAATCGCTGATCGTCGTCGCCGCCATGGCGTTGAGCGACGGCGACAGCGCGGCGGCGACAATCGCCGCCACGATGAATCCGGCGAGGCCGTGATTGAGTTGACTCACGACGAAGACCGGCAGGATCTGATCGGTGCGCGACAGGATGGCCGGGATCGGCGCCTGCAAATAGAACGTGTAGAGCATCACGCCGATGAACAAGAAGAGCACGAACTGCGCGAACACGATGAAGCCGCTCAGGATCAACCCGCGCGACGCTTCCCTGGCGCTGCGCGCCGAGAGCAGGCGCTGGACCAGGAACTGATCGGTGCCGTGCGTGGCCAGCGTCAGGGCGATGCCGCCGAACACGCCGGCCCACAGGGTGTAGGGCTTCGACAGATCGATGGCGAACCAGGACCCTCGGTCGAGACCGAGGTCGATGAAGGCGAAGCGGCCGGTCTCGCGGCCCACGCGGATCACTTCGCCCCACCCGCCGTCAATCCGGTTGAGCAGCGCCACGGCCACGGCCACCGCCCCGGCGATGTAGACAAACATCTGCACGACGTCGGTCCAGATCACCGCCGACACGCCGCCGCGCATGGTGTAGACGATCATCGCGGCGCCGAGGACGACGACCACCCACGTCACCGGCACCTGCGTGACCACCGAGATCACCAGCGCGGTGGTGAACAGGCGGATGCCGTCGGCGAGCGAGCGGGTGATGAGGAAGATCACCGCCGCCAGCGTCTTCACCCGGGTCCCGAAGCGCCGTTGCAGCAGCTCGTAGGAGGTGAAGAGCTCGCCGCGAAAGTAGGCCGGGATGAACAACACGCTGACCAGCATGCGGCCGATGATGTAGCCGAACGCCAGCTGCAGGAAGGTCATGTTGCCGGCGTAGGCGGTGGCCGGAATGCCGATGAAGGTGAGCGTGCTGGTTTCGGTGGCGACGATGGTGAAGCAGATTGCCCACCACGGGATGCTGCGGCCGGTGAGGAAATAATCGCGCGTGGTCTTCTGGTAGCGCGCGAACCACGACCCAAAGGCGGTGATCGCCAGCAGGTAGGCGCCGATGACGAGGTAGTCAATGGATGAGAGAGACATCTAACAGGCTTCGGGCTACAGGCTACAGGCTACGGGGGCTACGGGCTACAGGCTATGGGGGTTACGGGCTACAGGCTATGGGGGTTACGGGCCACAGGCTCGGGGACACTGTCTGGTCAGCGCGGCTCTGGGCCGGCGGCGAAGGCCGCGCGGCCCAGCTCCGTGATCGCGGCCACGGAATTGGGCGGCGCCGTGAGCGCGTCGTAGGAGAACAGGATCACGCCCGAGGCGCCCAGGCGCAACGCGGTGGCGACGTTCTGGACCGTTTGCGGAGTGGTCAACCGATACGCGCCGATGCCCGCCCACACGGGCCGATCGCCGGCGTACCCCTTGGCGGCGGCGATTTGCTGCTGAAACACGTCGGCGTCGGTGGTGTAGGCCATCGGGCACAGGACGTCGAGGAGCGATTCGTCCAGCCAGGTGCGCCAGTCTTGCAGCCGCGATTGAAAGGCCTGCTGCGCATCGGGAACCACGGCGGCGCTGAACACCGCGCCGGGCCGCACCGCGCGGACCGCGGAGCGGATGCGCATCACCAGGGCCGTGAGGCGCGAGCGGCGGAAGTCGTCCCATTCGGTGCGATACAGGTTCGGATACGCCAGCGGGTCGATCACTTCGCGAGTGGCGGCCTCCTGGCGCTCGGTCGCCGTCAGGTTGGGCCGGATCGCCAGCTTGAACTGGTCGAGGGCGGCAGCGCTGTAGTCGAAGGTCTCGTTCGGATAACGCGCGTAGTCGAGATGCACGCCGTCGATCGCGTAGTTCTTCGCGAGGTCGGCGATCACCGCGGTCGTATAGTCCGCGGCCGCCGGCACGATCGGAGAGGTGTAGAGTCCCTCGACATCGTTGGCATGCGCGCGGGTCCATCGCGCCAGTTGCCCGATGTAGGCGGGGCTGCGCACGTCAACGGTGCGCATCTGCGCCGCGAGTTCCTTCGGCACCATCAGCCATTCGGGCGATCGATAGATGACGTGCTCGCGGGCGGCGGGCAGGCTCGCCGCACTCGAGACCAGGTTGACGCTCACCCAGGCGTGCACGCGAAGGCCGGCGGCGTGCGCCAATTCAAGCGTGGTGGCCAGCGGATCGAAGCCGGGCTTCGCGCTAACTTCCGGCGCGCGCGGTTCGAGCGTGCTGTTGAAATACGCATCGCCGCGGGCGCGGACCTGGACCATGAGGGTGTTGAAACCGCCGGCCTCGGCCGACAGCACCATCTGCTGGATGGCTTCGCGCGAGCTGAGCGTGGTGCGCGTCACCCACAGCGCGCGGGTGGGCGCGGGCTCCGGCGCCGGCGCAACGGCGTGAAACGCCGCCGGCGACAGCACGAAACACACAGCGATGGCGCACGCGCGGCGCAGCATCGCCCCTGAGGGAAGGGGCAGGCGCATCTGGAACCTCTAAATCTAGCATGCCGCCTGCGCCAAGGCTACGGCGGGCCAAGGCTTGTAAGCTAGGGAGATGCAGGTCTTGGGCATCGACGCGGGGGGCAGCAAGACCGTGGCCCTGCTCGCCGACGGGGAGGGCCGCGTGCTGGCCGAAGGCCGGGCCGGCGGCGCCAACCTGCAGGCGCACGGCGAGCTCGAGGTGGAAAAGGTGCTGCACGCGGTGATCGACCAGGCCGCGCCCGATCGCGGCGCGGTGGACGCGGTGTGCCTCGGCCTGGCCGGCGTCGATCGCGAAGGCGACCTCTCGATCATCCGCGGCATCATGCGCCGGCTGGGCTTCCGCGAACACGCGCTGATCGTCAACGATGCCCTGATCGCACTGGTGGCCGGCGCCGGACAGGCGGCCGGGTTGGTGCTGGTGGCCGGCACCGGATCGATCGCCTACGGCGTGAGCGGGCGCGGCATCGCGGCCAGGGCCGGCGGATGGGGTTCGGCGCTTGGCGACGAAGGCTCGGGGTATTGGATCGGCCGCCGCGCGCTGACCGCGGTGACGCGAGCCGCCGACGGGCGCGGCCCCGCCACCGCGCTGAGCCGGCTGGTGCTTGCGCACTTCTCGCTGGCCCGCCCGGAGCAGCTGGTGACCGAGATCTACGACCACGCGCGCGGCCGGCAGTCGATCGCAACGCTCGGCGAAGTCGTCGAACGCGCCCGCGCCGACGGCGACGCCGTGGCCACCGAAATCCTTCGCGACGCCGCCGCCGAACTGGCGCTGGCCGCCTCGTCGGTGGTCTCGCGGCTGGGCATGCGCGGCGACCAGTTTCCCACCTTGCTCTCCGGCGGATTGCTCAAAGGCACGGAGTGGCTCGTCGCCGAGGTGACCCGGCACATGGCAGAAGTGGCGCCGCGCAGCCAGGTGGCCCGGCTCGCTGTCGAACCGGCGATGGGCGCGGTTCGCCTGGCGATCGCCGAAGCCGCCGGCGGGGCCCGAGTGCCGCCATACCTTGATGCCTTTGCAGGTGAGGGCAAACCTTCCGCAGGTGGGGGCAAACCTTCCGCAGGTGAGGGCCAACCTTCCGCAGGTGAGGGCCAACCTTCCGCAGGTGGGGGCAAACCTTCAGGTTTGCCCTCATGATCATCGCGCGATTCACCGACGAAGACGCCCTCGCGGCCGCCCTGGCTTCGCGGCTGATCGACGCCGTGCGCACGAGGCCGCGGCTCGTGCTTGGACTCCCCACCGGACGCACGCCGCTGGCGCTCTATCGCACGCTGGCGGACCGCAGCCGCCACGACGGCATCGACTGGTCCGGCGTCCGGACCTTCAACCTCGATGAATTCGCCGGCCTCGGTGGGGCGGATGCCGGCAGCTATCGCGCGTTCATGCAGTCCGCGCTGTTCGATCACCTCGGGATCGCCGCCGCGCACATCGGCATGCTCGACGGACGTGCCACCGACCTCGCCGCGGAATGCGCGCGCTACGAACGGGCGATTGCGGCTGCGGGCGGCATCGACATCCAGGTGCTCGGCATCGGCGCCAACGGCCACATCGGCTTCAATGAACCGGCGGCGGCGCTGCACGCCCAGACGCATATCGCGACGTTGCAGCGCGGCACGCGCGACGCCAACGCGCAGCTATTCGGCAACGATCCGGATCGGGTGCCTGGGCGGGCGCTCTCGATGGGCATGGCCACCATTCTGGGCGCCCGCGAGATCGTGCTGGTGGCAACGGGGGAGGAAAAGGCGGCGGCGGTGGACGGCATGGTGAACGGGTTGGTCACCACCCAGTTGCCCGCGTCGTTCCTGCAGCTGCATCCGCGCGTGACAGTGATGATCGACCAGGCGGCGGGCGGCGCTGATCCCTGATCCCTGATCCCTGATCCCTGATCCCTGTTCCTAGCCGCCGATGAGCGCGCGCAGCCGCGGCTCGATGTCCTCGCCGATCGCTTCCCGCACCAGGTCGTCCGACTTCTTGAGCCGGGCGACGGCCTTGGCGTAGGTGAGGCCGGCCTTCTCCATCACGATCGCCGTCTTCACGTCCCACTTGGCTTTCTTCAGGAGGCGGTCGGCCGCTTCGTATTCAAGTCCGGTCACGATGTGGACGATGCGGCGCGCGCGGTCCTGCAGTTTCAGGGAACCGAGCGCGTTGACGTCGACCATCAGGTTGCCGTAGGTCTTGCCCGTCAGGATCATCGCCGACGTCGTCAGCATGTTGAGCACGATCTTGGTGGCGGTGCCGGCCTTGAGCCTGGTCGACCCGGCGATGATCTCGGGGCCCACCGCGGGGGCGATCGTCAGGTCGACGAAGGCCTGGAGCTCGCTGCGCGGATCGCACGTCACGAAGACCACGCGCGAGCCGGCCTTGCGGGCGCTGGTCAGCGCGCCCCTCACAAACGGCGTCATGCCGCTCGCCGAGACGCCCAGCACGACATCCTTCTTGCTGGGGTCGAGGCGGGCGAGCGCGCGCGCGCCCTCTTCGAAGTTGTCTTCGGCGCCTTCCTTGGCCTTGAGAATCGCGCCCTTGCCGCCGGCGATGATCGCCTGGACCAGGGTGGGCGGCGTGCCAAACGTCGGCGGCATCTCCGCCGACTCGAGGACCCCGAGGCGCCCGCTGGTGCCGGCGCCGACGAAGATCAGCCGGCCGCCCTTCTTGAGCGCCTTGGCGCACATCTCGGCGCCCACGACGATGCGATCGCGCTCTTTCTGCACCGCCGCCAGCATCCGGCGATCTTCGGCCAGCATCAGGTCGACGATGCCGTCGGCTTGCAGTTTATCGATGCCGAGGGAGGCGGGGTTGATTGCCTCGGTGGGAAGCGACTGCCATCTGGAACGGATCTGCACCACTGGAGACGATGATGCTAGTCCCCGGTGTCCGGACTGTCAATCGCGCTTCGCGCTAAGCTACCAACGTGAGCGCGCTCGTCGACGCGTATTTGGCGCATTTGGCCTTGGAACGCCGGCTGTCACCCCACACGGTTGAAAACTACGGCCGGGATCTCGGCCTGCTGGCCAAGGCCACCGCCGGGCGCGGTGTGGCGCTCGAAAATCTCGATCGGAAAGCGCTCGAAGAGGTGGTGCGGACCTTGATGGGGGAGGGGCGCTCGCCCAGGTCCGTCGCCAGGGCGGTGGCCTGCTTCCGGAGTTTTTATCGCTACCTCGTCGTCTCCGGTCATCGCACCAGCAACCCGGCTGACGACCTGGCGTCGCCGCGCGCGTGGAAGACGCTGCCGAAGTTCCTGACGATCGAGGAAGTGGATCGCCTCCTGGCCGCGCCCGATGTGTCGCATCCGCGAGGCTTGCGCGATCGCGCGCTGATCGAAGTGTTGTATGCGACCGGGTTGCGCGTCTCCGAACTGGTGGAACTCAAGCCGCAGGATCTCAACCTCGAGAGCGGCTACCTGACGTGCACGGGGAAGGGGCGCAAGCAACGGCTGGTGCCGCTCGGCGACGAAGCCGCCTCGTGGGTCGCGCGCTATGTCAAGGAAGGCCGGCCGCAGTTGCTGCAGCGACGGGCCTCGCAGCGGCTCTTCATCAACGCGCGGGGGGGATCGTCACTGAGCCGCGTCGGCTTCTGGAAGATCCTCAAGGCGCACGGCCGCCACGCGGGCCTCAATCCATCGCTGAGCCCGCACGTGCTGCGGCATTCGTTTGCCACGCACTTGCTGGAGCGCGGCGCGGACCTCCGCGCGATCCAGATGATGCTCGGCCATGCGGACCTGTCGACGACGCAGATCTACACGCACATCCTCGATGCGCGGCTGCGGGCGGTCTACGACAAGTTTCATCCGCGCAACTAGGCCGCAGATGACGCGGAGAAACCACCAGGGCCGCAGATGACGCAGAGAAGCCACCAGGGCCGCAGATGACGCAGATAAACCACCAGGGCCGCAGATGACGCAGATCAACCACCAGGGCCGCAGATGACGCAGACAAACCACGGGCCGCAGATGACGCAGACAAACCACCAGGGCCGCAGATGACGCAGATCACCGGCTATCCCGAAGACCAGTTGAATTGCCGGGCGCAGCCTTCTGGAGGGACGCGGACTCGGG
>JBDTMB010000165.1:0-11767 GCA_039934485.1 Vicinamibacterales bacterium | reverse complement strand
GGCAGCAGGTCGGCTTCGCCGTGCACCAGCCGGTAGGCGGTGGCGTCGATCGCGAGCGACTCGCGAAAGCGGATGGCGGTCTCGAGCCGGTTGCGCCAGAAGGCGCGATCGATCGGCTTGTCGTCGTGCGAGATCATCCGCAACGTGATCTGCGATTGATCGCTGAACAACGCGTGCCCCAGCACGCGCTCGCGCGCGCCGCGAACCTGGACGACAATGCCGGGTTCGGCACCGACGACGTCGGCAATGTCGGAACGATAAATCCAGGGATGGCCGGAACGAATCCGGTCTTCACCTCTGGGCTTGACGATGGCAGTAGGAATCAAGAGAGGGTGATCGAATTATACTCGCCGCTCATGTCTTCCTCGCGAGTCATCCGCGTCGGCGTGCTGGGCGCCGGGGCGTGGGCCAACTTCGCGCACCTGCCCGGCTTCAAGCGGGACCCTCGATGCCAGGTGGTGGCGCTGGCCGATCCGCAACCCGACCTGGCGCGGGCCACCGCCAGGAAATTCGACATCCCGTTTGTCGCAAGTGATCACCGCGAGCTGCTGGCACGGACCGACCTCGATCTGATCGACGTGTGCACGCCCAGCCCGACCCACTTCGAGCTGGCGTGGGGCGCGCTCGAGGCGGGCAAGCACGTGCTGTGCGAAAAGCCGGTCGCCTACGACTTCCGCGACACGCGCCGCGCCGCCGCCTTCGCGAAGTCAAAGGGATTGAAGACCAAGCTCGGCTTCACGTTTCGCTACGCGCCGTCGATGCGCTACATGCGCCAACTGGTCGCCGACGGCTTCATCGGCGAGCCCTTCATCTTCAACGGCTACGAACAGAACTCCCAGTGGCTCGATCCAAACGTGCCGCTGCGGCAGGTGGATCCCAACGCCGACCCCGCCGTGCTGCACGTGTCGTCGCTCGAAGGCTACGGCGCGCCGATCATCGATATTGGCCACCTCCTGGTCGGCGCCGATCTCACCAGCGTCGTCGGCACGATGCGCAACTTCATCCCGGAACGCATGGTCCGGCAGACCGGGCGGATGATGCGCATGAACATCGACGATGGCGACATGTTCATCGGCGAGTTCGCCAACGGTGCACTGGGATCGATCCAGACGAGCTTCGTCACGATCGGAAACTATCCAGGCATCGAGGCGCGGCTCTACGGATCGAAGGGCGCGATCATCTGCCGGCTGGTCGAGGAAGGCGGGATCTGCGAGCGAATCTACGCCGCCACGCCGACCGAAGTGGAATTCAAGGAGCTGACCGTTCCCGATCGATTCTATCCGTCAGGCAGCAATCGAGAGGAATCGTGGCGATCGCTCTTCTATTCCAACCTCGTGAGCAGCTTCATCAGCGAGATCCTGTCGGACGGTCCGGAGAACGAGGGCAACTTCGACGACGGGGCGTGGGTGCAGGAGACGATTAACGCGGTGGAGCAGTCGTACCGGGAACGCCGATGGGTCAACCTGCCGCTCGCGTGACACCGGCCGCGGCGCTCGATCATTTTTTCGACCGCTGCTACCAGCGGCGTCCCGTCACCGCCACCTTCACCGGCGTCCACGCCCACGATCATGAATTGCCGGACTGGTCGCCGGCCGGGCTGGCAGGCGCGGTGGAAGAAATGCGCGCGCTGCGGCAGGAACTCGACGCGGCCGGTCGCGTGGCCGACAACCTGGTGCGCGTGTTCCCGGACGACGTCGACCTGGCGCTCGCCGACGCCTTCCTGGAGATCCAGATCGCCGAACACGAGGGCCCGCACTTCTACCGCGGCAATCCGGCGCTGTGGACCGGCGAAGCCATCTTCTCGATCGTCTCGCTGGTGACGCGCGACTTCGCCCCGATCGACGAGCGACTCACGGCCGCGGTCGCGCGCCTGCGGGCGATCCCGGCGTTCCTGGCGAGCGCGCACCGGACGCTCGGCGACGCGCCGGACGCGTGGACGGCCAAGGCTCGGCAGGAATGCGAGGCGGCCGAGATCCTGTTCGGCCGGAGCCTGCCGGGCTGGATCCCCGGCAGCGGCGCGTCCCCGGCGGTGGCGCGCGCCGCCGTTGCCGAATGCGCGACGGCGCGTTCGGCCTTCGCCGCGTTCGCCGTCTGGTTGCGCGACACGCTGCCACGCGCGGACGCGAGCCGCTACAGCGCGCCAACGCCGATGCTCGAGCTGCTCGTCAGGCGCGGACACTGGTGGCCGGGGTCTCTCTCGACGCTGCTCGAGGAAGCGCTGGCGGCGCTCGACGACGCCACGGTGCGGCTCGTCGAAATGGGCTGGCCGGAGGCGCAAGCCCAGATTGCCTCGCGGCAGGCCTCGCCCGAGGCCTATCTTTCGAGCTTCGCGGACACCTGGACGCGCGCGCGCGAGGCGGCGGTGTCGCGCGACCTGCTCACGTGGCCCGATGCGCCGATTCGGTTCGTGCCGATCCCGGCACACACGCGCGAGGCGGCGCCCCTCCTCTATTACCTGTCCTACCGCTCGCCGGCCGCCTTCGATCGGTTGCCGATTCACGACTATGTGGTGCCGCCGGCGGCCAACGACAGCGCGATCACGCTCAACCACGTGATCCATCACGGCGGCATCGGCCATCACGTCCAGAACTGGAACGCGTACCGGAGCGCGTCGCGGATTGGGCAGGTCGCCGCCATCGACGCCGCCAGCCGGATTGCGATGTTCTCCGGCGGTTCGCTGGCGGAGGGCTGGGCGTGTTACGTGTGCGACCTGATGGAGGAGATCGGCTTCCTCTCGCCGCTCGATCGGGTGGCGCAGCAGCACACCCGCGTCCGCCTGCTCGCCCGCGCGGTGGTCGATCTGTCACTCCATGCCGGGCAGATGACGCTCGAGGCGGCGGCGCGGTTCTACGAGTCGCGCGGCATGATGCCGGCGGCGCCGGCGCGGGCGGAGGCGGTGAAGAACTCGATGTTTCCGGGCGCGGCGGTGATGTACTGGCTCGGCGCGCGGGCGATTCACGATCTGTGCCGCACGGTGGCCGCGCGCGAAGGGAAGGCGTTTTCGCTGAAGCGCTTCCACGATCGCCTCTTGAGCTACGGCGCGATTCCCGCGCCGTTGATTGCGCGGTTGATGTCATGACGCCGCACGGGTGGGGGCCAACCTTCAGGTTTGCCTTCTGGTGGGGGCAAACCTTCAGGTTTGCCCTGGTCCTTGCTCTCGCGGCGGAGTGCGCTCGCAACGCGGTGGCTCCCGGTCCAACCAACGACCTGCTCATCGTCGGCTACGACCGCGAGCCCGACACGCTCAACCGCTTCAGCACCCACATCCTCGAAGACATCCAGAGCTGTGTCAGCGAAGGGCTGACGACCACCGATGAGCAGATGAACGTGGTGCCGCTGCTGGCGGCGGAGGTCCCGACGCTCGAGAACGGCGGCGTGCGCATGCGCGCCGACGGCAGGATGGACGTGACGTGGAAACTGCGGCCCGGCGTGAAGTGGCACGACGGCACGCCGCACACCTCGGCCGACGTCAAGTTCACCGTGGACGCGATCAACGATCCGTCCTACAACCCCGAGAGCACCGACGGCTTCGACCGCATCAGTTCGGTGGACACGCCCGATCCGCTCACCGCCATCGTCCACTACAAGGAGGTCTACGCGCCCTATGCGCTGCAGTTCGTGCGCGGCACGCTGCCCAAGCACGTGCTCCAGGGCCGCGACATCGACACCGCCAACGACTACAACCGCTCGCCGCTCGGCACCGGTCCCTACCGGGTGGCGGAATGGAAGAGCGGCGAGTTCATCCGGCTTGAACGCGTCGCCGATTACTGGGGCGGGCCGCAGTACCCGAAAATCAAGCAGATCCTGTTCCGCTTCATCGCCAACACCAATACGCGCATCAACCAGTTGAAGAGCGGCGAAGTGCACCTCGTGGCGATGTTTCCCTGGGACAAGTACCGCGAAGTGGCCGCGATCGCCGGCACGATCGTGCATCGCACCGCCGGTAACGCCTACGAACACGTGACACTCAACGAGCAGGCGGTGCCGGCCTTCCGCGACGTCCGCGTCCGCCGCGCCCTGATGCACGCGATCGATCGCGAGTTGATCGTCAAGACCATCCTCGAAGGGCTGGCCCCGATCACCAACGGCCCGATTCAACCGGTGTCGTGGGCCTTCACCGACGACACCACGACGTATGCGTTCGACCCGGCGAGGGCGAAAGCGCTGCTGGCGGAAGCGGGATGGGGCGACGGCAAACTGTCCTTCACGCTGATCACCCAGGCCGGCTTCGCCGTCCGCGAGTCGGTGGCGCAGGTGCTGCAGAAGCAGTTTCGCGACGTCGGCGTCGACATGAAGATCGAACTGCACGACGGCACCACGATCAGCAGCGTGTGGTTCGAGGGCAAGTTCGAGGCGATGCTGCACTGGTGGCAGATGCCGGCGGATCCGGAGCTGACGCTCTTCTTCGCCGCCGACCGCACGCCGCCGGCCGGCCGCAACATCAACTATTTCAAGGACGAGGCACTGACCAGGCTGGTCTACGCGTCGGATCGGACGGTCGACCGGGCGGAGCGCAAGCGCCTGCTGGGGCTGGCGCAGCAGCGCATCGCGGAGTTGCTGCCCGAGCTGCCGCTCTACAGCATCACCAAGCTCGACGCCATTCCCGCGGGCCTGCAGGGCTTCAAGGGCAACCCGTCCAACGCCGGGATCTTCTGGAACGTGCGCGAATGGGGCCTCAGATAAGGGCAGCCACAGATAAGGGCGGCCACAGATAAATACAGCCACTGAGAAATACAGCCGCAGATAAACACAGATGAAATACTTCAGGCGGGTCGGCGTCTCGGTTCCCCTGCTGCTCGCGATCTCGCTCGGTGTGTTTGGGCTGATTCACCTCATTCCAGGTGGCCCGATGGCGGTGTACCTGTCGAGCCCGGGCGTGCGGCCAGAAGACCTTGCGCGCCTCACGCGCGCGCTGGGGCTTGATCAGCCGTTGTGGCGCCAGTACCTGCAATGGCTTGGCGGCTTCGTCACCGGCGAGTGGGGGTTCAGCTTTAGCGACGGGCGGCCGGTGATCGATCGCGTGGCCGAGCGGCTCCCGGCCACAATCGAGTTGATGGGAGCGTCGATCGTGATGGCGCTGGTCGCCACGGCGCCGCTGGGCATCATTCCGGCGGTGGGCCGCGGATGGGTGAGCCGGGGGCTTTCGATCGTCTCGTTCGCCGGCATCTCCCTCCCCGTGTTCTGGTTCGGCCTCGTCCTCCAACTGGTGTTCGCCATCGGGCTGGGATGGCTGCCCTCGTCGGGCCGGACCACGCCCGGTGACGGCGGCGCGATGGATCGCCTCGCCCACGTGCTGTTGCCGGCGGCGATGCTGGGCGCCGTCCACGCAGCGGCATGGGCGCGCTACCTGCGCGCATCGATTGCCGACACCCTCGAGCAGCCGTTCGTCAACGCCGCGCGGGCCCGCGGCGTGCCGCCGGGCCTGGTGCTGGCGCGTCATGCGCTCAGGCCCGCGTTGCTACCGGCCCTCACCATCATCCTGCTCGACGCCGCGTTGATGGTGGCGGGCACGGTGGTCACGGAAAGCGTGTTCGCATGGCCGGGCCTCGGGAGCCTGTTTACCGAGGCGCTGGCGCGGCGCGACTACACGGTGCTGATGGCGATGCTGATGCTGGCGTCAACGGCGGTGGTGGCCTGCAATCTCGTGGCGGACCTGCTGTATCCGCTGCTCGACCCGAGGGTGCGGGCATGAGGCGCGGGCGTCTCGCGGCGGCGGTGCTGCTGCTGCTGATTGTGGCCGCGCTGCTGGCGCCGTGGCTGGCCTCGGGGGCGGCCGATACGATGGACCTGGCCAACCGCCGCGCCGCGCCTTCCCTGTCCCATTGGTTCGGGACCGACGAACTCGGGCGCGATCTGCTCGCGCGCGTCTTCTTCGGCGCGCGCGTCTCGCTGGCCGTGGGACTGCTCTCCGCCCTCGTGGCCGGCGCGCTGGGGGTAAGCGTCGGCGCGGCCAGCGGATTTTTCGGCGGCGGCGTTGACGCCGTGTTGATGCGCGCCACCGACGCGGTGCTGTCGGTGCCGCGGCTGTTGCTGTTGATGGCGGCGGCGGCGGTGGTTCAACCGTCGGTGCCGGTGCTGGTGCTGCTCGTCGGCGGCATCGGCTGGATGGAGACCGCGCGGGTCACGCGGGCCGCGTTCCTGCAATCACGCGACCGCGAGTTCGTGCTCGCGGCCCGGGCCGCCGGCGCCTCACCCGTGCGCGTCATCCTCGCGCACCTGCTGCCCAACGCGTCCGGACCGATCATCGTGTCGATGACGCTGGCGGTGGGCCGCGGCATCCTGCTCGAATCCGCACTCAGCTTTTTCGGCGCCGGCGTCCAGCCGCCCACCGCGAGCTGGGGCAACATGCTGTACCAGGCGCAGACGACGATGAGCACCGAGCCGTGGCTGGCCCTCTTCCCCGGACTGTTCATTTTCATCACCAGCGTGGCGGTCAACGCGCTGGGCGATTCGCTGGGCGAGGCGAGCGTTTCAGAACGGCGGGCGCCAGCGTAGCCCCTTGAATCGCGCGTAATCCCGGTCCGTCGTCACCCATTCGCAACCGGACTCAATCGCGAGCGCGGCGTACCAGGCGTCGGCGACCAGGTGGCCGGTCGCCGCGGCATCGACGCACAGCTTGCTGAAGATGTCCCAATGCCGGCTGCCCGGCTGGACGTGCACGCAGTGCGGCTGGTTCAGCAACACGTCGGCAAAGGCGAGCGCCTCGTCGACGCCACTGGGTTGGACGAAGATCTTCGGATGCGTCGTCAGGCGCACGACGGCGCTCAACACCTGGGGCGCCATGCCGTAGGCGGCATCACCATTGATCAGCGCGTCGAGCCACTGGTGATGGCGCGCGTGATCGGCGGCGTCCTTGCGGAACGCGTAGACCAGCACGTTGACGTCGCAGAGGATCACACGGGCTCGCCCATGACATCGAGAAGGCCCGCGGAGTCGTTGAGATCGACGCCCGCCAGCGTGCCTCCCGCCGCGCGCGACACCGGCACCCGAACGCGACGGCGCCGGGAGGGGCCATCACCGCGGGCCAACGCCAGCCGGACCCCGCGCTCGAGAAGGCTGGTGAGCGTCTCGCCGCGTTCGGCGGCGGCGGCTTTGGCCTTCGCGAGCAAGCCGGGATCCAGGCGGACGGTCGTGCGCATATGTCGAATCATCATATATGAGACATATGTATGTCAAACATGCCCAGAGTCGGGTTATTCTCCCCCCATGCACGTCGCCATCGGCGCCGACCACGCGGGATTCCAGCTGAAGGACTCGCTCAAGCGCGTCCTCGATGAACTGGGCGTGACCTACCAGGACTTCGGCACGTCCAGTGCCGCATCGGTGGATTACCCCGACTTCGCCAAGGTGGTGGCCAGCGGCGTCGCCGGCGGCACCTTTGACCGCGGGATCCTCATCTGCGGGACCGGCATCGGGATGGCGATTGCCGCGAACAAGGTGGACGGCGTCCGCGCCGCGCCGGTCGTCGACACCGAGAGTTGCCGCCTGTCGCGCGAGCACAACGACCTCAATGTGCTGACGCTTGGCGCCCGCATGACGCCGGAATCGCGCGCCAAGGAGATCGTGCGGACCTTCCTGCAGACGCCGTTCGAAGGCGGACGGCACGCCGGTCGCGTCGCGAAGATACACGGCATCGAGAATGGAGGGCGGGGGCTTTAGCCCCCGCCGTATGGCGACGGCTAAAGCCGTCGCCCTCCATCCCGCTGAAGCCGTCGCCCTCCATCCTGTGGATGTGCGAGAATCAATTTTCCACATGTCTTCCACTACAACTTCATTGATGCAGCGCTCCCTCGCGGAAGCGGACCCGGAAATTGCCGCGGCCATCCAGCACGAAACGCGCCGCCAGGCCGACGAGCTCGAGATGATCGCCTCGGAAAACTTCGTCAGCACCGCCGTCCTCGAAGCCGCCGGCTCGGTGATGACGAACAAGTACGCCGAGGGGTATCCGGGCAAGCGCTATTACGGCGGTTGCGAGTTCGTCGACGTCGCCGAGACGCTCGCCATCACGCGCGCCAAGGCGCTGTTTGGTGCCGAACACGCCAACGTGCAGCCCCACTCGGGGGCGCAGGCCAACATGGCGGTGTTCCTGACGCTGCTCAAGCCGGGCGACACCGTGATGGGCCTCAACCTGGCCCACGGCGGCCACCTCACGCACGGCCATCCGCTGAACTTCTCCGGCAAGCTGTACCATATCGTCCCCTACGGCGTGCGCAAAGACGATGAGCGGATCGACTACGAGGAGATCGCCACGCTGGCCGATCAGCACAAGCCGAAAATGATCATCGCCGGCGCCAGCGCCTATCCGCGCGTGATCGACTTCAAGCGGATCGCCGACGTCGCCGCGCG
This sequence comes from Vicinamibacterales bacterium, assembly GCA_039934485.1. GTDB lineage: Bacteria > Acidobacteriota > Vicinamibacteria > Vicinamibacterales > UBA2999 > 12-FULL-67-14b. The sequence goes on along the minus strand of JBDTMB010000165.1, from coordinate 3,421 downwards.
CGTCGGCGCGGCGCTGATGGTGGACATGGCGCACATCGCCGGCCTCGTGGCGGCGGGCGTGCACCCGAGCCCGATTCCCCACGCCGACTTCGTCACCACCACCACGCACAAGACGTTGCGCGGGCCGCGCGGCGGCCTGGTGCTCTGCAGGGAAAAATACGCCAAGGACCTGGATCGCACGGTGTTCCCCGGCGTGCAGGGCGGGCCGCTGATGCACATCATCGCGGCCAAGGCGGTGTGCTTCAGGGAAGCCGCCACGCCGGAATTCGCCGCCTATCAACGGCAGATTGCGAAGAACGCCGCGCGCCTCGCCACGGCGATGCAGGCCTCCGGTTTCCGCCTCGTCAGCGGCGGCACCGACAATCACATCGTGCTCGTGGACGTGTTCTCAAAAGGGATCACCGGCAAGGTGGCCGAAGCCGCCCTCGGCCTGGCCGGCATCACCGTGAACAAGAACGCAATTCCCTTCGATCAGAATCCGCCGATGGTGGCCAGCGGCGTGCGCCTCGGCACCCCGGCGGTGACCACGCGCGGGATGGGCGAACCGGAGATGGATCTGATTGCCGGGTTCATCACGCGGGCGCTGGCGGCGGCCGACGACGCGGGTGCGCTCGGCACGATCAAGGCTGAAGTGGAAGTGCTGTGCCGGAAGTTCCCGCTCTACCCGGAACGCCTGACCTGAAGGCCGCCGTCGCCGCGGTGTTTGCGGACGACGGTCCGCTGGCCACCGCGGTCGATCAATTCGAGCCGCGTGAAGGCCAGCGCGCGATGGCGGCGGCCGTGGCCGAGACGCTCGCCCATGGCGGCGTGCTGCTGGCGGAGGCCGGCACCGGCACCGGCAAGACGCTCGCCTATCTGGTGCCCGCGATCCTGAGCCGGCAACGCGTCCTCGTCTCCACCGGCACCAAGAACCTGCAGGAACAGATCTACTTCAAGGACATCCCGGTCCTGCAAGACGCCCTCGGCGTCCCCTTCAAGGCCGCCTACATGAAGGGCCGCAACAACTACCTCTGCCTGCACCGCCTGGATCAGTTGCGGGCGGGCGGCACCGCTAAAGCGGTGCCCTACGGGTCGGGTTCATCGGACTTTGTGTCGATGCTGGACGAATGGAGGCGCACCACCGATTCCGGCGACCGCGCCGAGCTTCGCGAGCTGCCGGAAGACTCCGCGCTGTGGCATGACGTCTCGGCGACGGCCGACACCTGCCTGGGGAGCGACTGCCCGCAGTTCTCGGAGTGTTACGTCACCAAGATGCGCCAGCGCGCGGCCGAAGCGGACGTGGTGATCGTCAATCACCACCTGTTGTGCGCGGACGCGTCGGTTCGGCAGAGCACCTACGGCGAGGTGATTCCCGCGTGCCATTACGCGGTGGTGGACGAGGCGCACCAGCTCGAAGACGTCGCCACGCAGTACTTCGGGATCGCGATCAGCAACTACCGGCTCGACGATCTCGCCAAGGACAGCGACCGCGTCGTCAACCTGGGCACGGTGAGCGATCCGGATTCGGAGTTGCGGCGCATCATCCGGCACATGGACGATCACGCCCGCCTGTTCTTCGGCGCCCTGGCCTTCACCCGCCCCTCGACTTCGCTCAGGGCAGGCCAGGCCCGGGGCGGCGGCGAAGAGCGCGTGCGCATCGGCCCCGCGTTCTTCACCGACATCATCAACGACGGTCTGGCCTTGATCGACGCGCTCGGCGCGCTCGAAGGCGCGATGCTGCTCAAGAGCGGCGCCGCCGAGCCGGGGTCATCCGCCAACGAAGACGCCGCCGCGCTCGGCCGCCGCGCCGGCGAGGCGCGCGACCACTTGCGGTTCCTGCTCGAGGCGTCGGACCCGGCGTTTGTCTATTTCCTCGAAACCCGCGGCCGCGGCGTCTTCCTGCGCGCGGCGCCGATTGACGTGTCGACGATCATCCGCGAGTTCCTGATCGACAAGATGCGCGCGACGGTGCTGACCTCGGCCACGCTCGCCGTCGATGGCTCGTTCGACTATGTCCGCAGCCGGCTGGGCATCGAGGACGCCACGGCGGTGCGCGTGCCGTCGGAGTTCGACTTCACCGAGCAGGCGATCCTCTACCTGCCCAGGCAGATGCCGCCGCCCAAGTCGCCCGAGTTTGCCGCTGCCGTGGCGCGGGAGGTGCTGGAATTGCTGACCCGCACCGAGGGACGGGCGTTCGTCCTGTTCACGAGCTACGCGATGTTGCGCACGGTGCGCGACCTGCTGGAGTACGACCTGCCGTACCCGGTCTTCGTGCAGGGCACCGCGCCGCGCAGCGTGCTGCTGGGGCAATTCCGCGCCACGCCCAACGCCGTGCTGCTGGCCACCTCCTCCTTCTGGCAGGGTGTGGATGTCGTCGGCGAGCAGTTGACCTGCGTGATCATCGATAAGCTGCCGTTCGCCTCACCGGGCGACCCGATTACCGCCGCGCGCATCGAGGCCATCGGCGAACAGGGCGGGGACGCGTTCCAGGAATACCAGGTGCCCCTGGCCATCCTCGCCATGCTCCAGGGCCTGGGCCGCCTCATCCGTCACCGGAGCGACCGCGGGGTGCTGGCGGTGCTGGATCCGCGCCTCCGCACCATGGGCTATGGCCGACGGTTCCTGGATTCCTTCCCCCCGGCCCCGATTACCCACGATCTTGGCCAGGTGACGCGGTTTCTGGCCGGCTGATTTACACTGGAGAGGTCGGTTTCACCGTTCACAGTTCAGAGTTGGAGAGGTCATGACGAGCAAATTCCTGGCGGCGGCGTTGGTTATGGGGCTGGCACTGGGGCTGGCGCCGGCGGCGACGGCCCAATCGACGATGATCAAGGGCAAGATTATCGACGAGAAAAGCCAGCCAATGCAGGGTGTGACGATCACCATCGAGTTCCTCGGCGGGGTCAACCGGAAGCTCACGACCAAGACCGACAAGCGCGGCGAGTTCATCCAGCTGCTCACCGAGTCGGGCCAGTACCGCGTCACCGCGAGCATGGACAAGATCGGCTCCCAAAGCACCGAGCTGCGCGTCAGCCTGGGCAAGGTCAGTGAAGCCAACATCGTGCTGGCGCCCACCACCGCCGCCAACGACGCCAACAAGGCCGCGGCGCTCAGGAAAGAGTTCGACGAAGGCGTCACGCTCAGCCGCGCCGGCAACGACGATGCGGCCATCGCCAAGTTCCAGGCCGCGCTGGCCCTGTCGCCCAACTGCTTCGACTGCTACTACAACATCGGCGTCGCGCAGATGCACAAGAAGGACGAGAAGGCAGCCGAGGAATCCTGGAAAAAGGCGCTCGAGGTCAAGGCCGACTACGGCGAGGCGATGAACGCGCTGTCGACGCTGTACAACAACCAGAAGCGCTTCGACGAGGCCGCGGCGATCGCCGCCAAGGCCGCCACCACCGGGGGCGGCGCCGGCAACGCCGACGCCACCTTCAACCAG